>NZ_JBHXPF010000001.1:0-369519 GCF_042718715.1 Streptomyces sp. NPDC058576
TGGTCCGTGGGGCTCCCCTCCTCTCCCGTGAGCCGTCTGTGGGCCGTCGGCCGTCCCCCTCCCGGGGTACGGCCGACGGCCTTTTCTGCTGCGCGTCACACCGCGATGGGCGCTGCTCCGTCGTCCGGCTGCGGGACCGGGGCTCGGCTGCACCGGGGGCATCGCCGCCACCTGTCAACTCCTCGACGGGGCCAGTGATCTGCCGCAGATGGCGGATCGAGGAGCGCCCGCACTCGTCCCGCTGAGCTGCCCCGACCTCATCCGGCTCCTGCGGGCCCTCGTACTGTCACCACCCGCCGAGCCGTCGCGATCAGCGGTGATCAAAAACTACAACTGTCGTGTTAGCGTTACGCAGTTCATGGGTGACGCGGTGAAGAATCACCCACAATTCCACAAGGGGATGAAATTGAAAACGAAAAGGCGCATTCTGATAACGGCAGCCGCCACCGCCGCCGCAACCCTTTTCAGCATCACACAGGCCACCGCCCTGACCCAGGAGCGGGACCTCGCATCCGCGACGTCGAGCTCCACCAGCACGCCTTGGAAGTGCACCGACAACGCTTGGGCCGAAGTCTGCTTCAGCGAAGACGGTGACTGGTTCAGGGTCAAGGACACGAACGCTGACGGACATTCCGGCGTCGTGCAGTGGAGCGTGAGAGAGCCGAACGGCTACACGATCAGGTACGGATATATTTACAACGCGTCCGGGAAGGGCACGGTCAGGTACAAGAACAAGGACCTCCCCGAAGGCAAGGCCATTCTCATTCAGCCGTGCCACGGAGACTGGGGCAAGGAAGCACGCCCGACCAACTGCACGGGATCCTTCTACGCGGCAACCTGATCGACCTCTGCCGCAGGCACCCTCGTACTGCTCTGTCGGAAGAATGGCATAGCGACCGTCTCGGCCGTCGTCGCCCGCGCCTCACGCCGGGCGAAGCAACCCACGATCGCGTTCAGCGCCTTCCCGAACACCTCGCCCCACGCCGAGGGTCGCCACCTCCTTCTGGAGGTGGCGACCCTCGCCGCGTGAGACTCTCCCCACCTGCGATGCCGACCGGCTCTGTCGTCGCACGCGCCGATGAAGAAGCCTCGATCGCGGAGACAGCCCGCCGGAGCGCTCGTAGGATGCCCGGATGCCCAAGCCGATACGGATGAACCGCCGCACGTGGGTTGCCGCGTGGGCAGCGCTGTGCGCGGCCGGCCTCGTCGCCACCGCTCAGCTGGAGAACTCCTCGGCTCCGGGCCCGCCGCCCGAGAAACCTGTCAGCGCCGAGTGCCGCAAGTTCATCGCGGACATCGACACGCAGCTGGCCAGGGCCGGACAGCGCGGCGAGGAAGAGGGAGTGCTGGCCTTCTCGCGAAGCCGGGTCGACACCGGGGAGGGCTGTCACGACGCGCTCCGCGCCTACTTCCGTAGCCATCGGTGACCCGCACCCGGCCGACCCCGGGACGCGGTCGGGCAGCGGCTCGGTGAGGATCACTTCACGTCCTCGATGACCACATGCGCCGGCTGTGGACCCCGGCGTAGGCGTTGTCCTGGACAGGCCCCGTTCACCGCAGCGAGGGCCGTGCCCGCCCCGCCCAGTACTCGTCCGCCGTGATGCCCAGCAGGACCACGTCGTGGTGGGCGCCTGCGAAGAACTCGTGCTGGCGCAGGCGGCCCTCCTCCACGAAGCCGAGTGTGCGGTAGAGGGCCAGGGAGGCGTCGTTGAAGGCGTAGACCTCCACCTCGCACTTGTGGCAGCGCTGTTCGGCGAACATGTAGGTGAGGACCAGTTCGGTGGCCTCGGCCGCGTAGCCCTGGCGGCGGTGTTCGCGCGTGACCTCTATGCCCGTACGGAAGCGGCCCGCGCGGGCGTCCGTCTCGCCCACCGACACCGCGCCGACGAAGGCGTGCTCGAAGCGGGTCTCGATGACCAGTTGGTACGAGGACGGGTTCGGGGTGCGGGCTGCGCGTTCGGTGGTCCAGGCGCGGAAGCTCTCTTCCGAGCGCGGCGGTTCGACCACGTCGGCGTTGCGGGCGTCCACGGTGTGCAGGGCCAGGGCGCGGAAGCCCTCCCAGTCCTGGGGTTCGATGCCTCGCAGGCGTACTCTCTCGCCGGTCCACAGGTCGGTCATCTCGCTCCAGCCGGGTGTGTCGGGGAAGGTCGGTCGGTCAGGCTATGTGGGCCGCGCCCGTCGTGCGCAGGGACGCGGGCAGCGAGTCGACGGACGCGTCGATCGCGGCGGCGAGCCACGGGTCGGGCAGCTCCGCCTGGAGGCAGCGGACGATGCCGGACTTGCCGGAGCTGGAGCCGCCGTTCACCACGATCACCTGGGTCGTCACCCGGTGATCGTAGAGGCAACCCGGGCGGCGTTCGAGGCGTTTTCGGACCGTCGTGCGCCACGTCCGGGCAGGCGGTGAGGTGGAGGGGGCCGGTCGGCACGGCCGTGTTCGGCGACCTGTTCGCCGGATTCGGAGCGGGCCGGGTCGCCATGTTCTCCGGTCCGGACAGCGCGGAATAGCGGTGGTGGACGGGGAGTTGGGATCGGTATGAGTCAAGGCCCGGCACCCCGCACCCTGTCCGAGGACGAGCTGTCCGAACTGCTGAGCACTCAGCAGTTCGGCACCCTCGCCACCAACAAACGCAGTGGCCATCCGCACCTGACCACCATGGTCTACCACTGGGACGCCGCGGCACGCGTCCTGCGGTTCTCCAGCACCGCCGACCGCGTCAAGGTCAAGCAGCTGCGGCGCGACCCGCGCGCCGCCCTGCATGTTCCGGGCGGTGACGTGTGGTCCTTCGCCGTGGCCGAGGGCGAGGCCGAGATCTCCGAGATCACGAGCGTCCCGGGCGACGCGACCGGTCGGGAGCTGCTGGACATGGTCCCGGCGGCCGCGCGGCCCGCGGACGAGAACGCGTTCCTGGAAGAGTTGGTGGCCGAGCGGCGGGTGGTCGTCCGGCTGAAGGTGTCCCGGCTGTACGGGACGGCACTCGACGTCGGCACGTCCTGAGGGCTGTCCGGCCGAGGCGGGCGGGATGCCTTCAGGCGGGCTTGATCGTGGCCAGCTGCGCGAGCAGCAGGATCAGGCGGTAGGCGGTCGCGTAGTCGGCTGCAGTGAAGGTGACCGTACGGGCCCCCGCCGTACGGGAGACGTCTGGTACGAGCGTCGCCAGGTCGACGGTGTGCGGGCTCGCGAGGTCGACCTCCACGTCCAGCGGCCCCACGAGAGCCAGGGGCCGGATCTCCTCGCGGCGGGACACCGCGTCCGCCGCCGCCCGGCGCAGCCGGTCCCGGGCCTCCTCCGGGTGCAGGGTCACCGCGGCCGCCATGCCCAGAGCTTCCTTGACCGGGACGGTGACCGCTCCGGGGATCAGGTCGGCAGCCTCGGCACAGGCCGCGTCGTCGCCGCTGAGCAGGACGACCGGTACGCCGAGGTGGCCGGCCATGGCGGCGTTGAGCCCGATCTCGCCCAGGGAGCGGCCGGCCACCCGTACGTCCAGGATCTCGCCGTTCATGGTGTGCGCCAGCACCCCCGGGCCCTCCCCCGCGCGGACGTGGTAGCCGACGAACAGCGCCGCGTCGGTCTCCGCGTCGAGCCCGGCGAGCATGTTCAGCGCACGCGGTTTGCCCCGGACCAGGCGGGCGCGGCGGTCGAGTCGTTCCGGCAGCAGGTTGCGGAACGTGCCGTGCGCGTCGGCCACCCGCACCTCGGCCGTCGGCTCGGCGTCCAGGACGCCCGCGATCACCGCGTTCGCCTCGGCCGTCATCAACTCCCGGCCGCGCTGGTAGTCGTAGCGCTCGGGGTTCGTCTCGGAGGAGTGGACGATCCCCGAGATGCCTTCCATGTCGACCGAGATGAGTGCCTTCATGGGGCTCGGATCCTACCCGTCGTCAACGCGCTCCGCCGAGCGCCGGGTGCCGCGCTGAGCGAAAGCCGTCAGGCCGCCGCCCAGCGCGACACCGATGAGCGATATGCCCGAGGTCCACAGATCAGCAGCCATGGTGACGCCCTTTCCCCTGTTTCCCGTACGGGCGGAGCCGGGCAGCCCGCTGCCCCCGGACCTCTCGGTCGACGGTCCGGGGGCAGCGGCGCGGTGGAGTGCGGTGCGGTGCGTCGAGGTCAGCGGCCGTAGCGGATCAGGGCGCGGACCATGCGGCAGGTGGTGTCGGACGGCGGGTGGATCCCCAGGCGCTCGGCGGTGATCCGTATCCGGTGGTTGCCGGCGCTGGAGGGCTGGTAGACCCCGCTGTCGAGCAGGGCGATGGCCAGGCGCATGGCCTTGAGCCGGCGGTTGTGGGAGACGTACCACTCGCGGGGGCGGCCCGCGGGCAGTCGCTTCTTCGGCAGCGGGGTGGGAAGCGGTGGGTGGAAGGGCATCGGGAGCTGTCGGTCGAGCGGCTCGGTCGTGACTGCGGCAACGGCCATCGGCATCCTCCTGGCAGCGTGGTGGAACCCTCGCGAACTGCCTCCATTTTACTGCCCCCCACTGACAATCGCCCCTGGCCAGAGGCTATTTCGGCAACCCCTCCCGTACCCTTGGCCCCATGGAGATCTGGATCAATCCCGCCTGTTCCAAGTGCCGCAGCGCGGTGACCCTGCTGGACGCCGAAGGGGCCGATTACACCGTCCGCCGCTACCTGGAGGACGTGCCGTCGCCCGAGGAGATCCGGGCGGTGCTGGACCGGCTCGGTCTGGAGCCGTGGGACATCACGCGGACGCAGGAGGCGGTGGCGAAGGAGCTGGGGCTCAAGGAGTGGCCGCGGGACGCCGGTTCCCGGGAGCGGTGGATCGCGGCGCTGTCCGAGCACCCGAAGCTGATCCAGCGGCCGATCATCACGGCCGAGGACGGCAGCGCCGTGGTGGCCCGGAGCGAGGAAGCGGTACGGGACGCGCTGGGGCGTGGTGCCTGATCCCGCGGCCGGGCAGTCCCCGCTGGAGCTCCGGCCCGGTTGAGGTGAGCCCCCGGGGTGGGTGCGTACAGGCTCAGCGTTCGTCCGTGCCCGCGCGCTTGGCCGTGGACAGGGCTATGCGGTTCCACGTGTTGATCGTGAAGATCAGGGCCAGGAGGTGGGCCAGCTCCTCCTCGGGGAAGTGGGCCGCCGCCCGGTCGTAGACCTCGTCCGGCATCCCGGCGTCACCGATCCGGGTGACCGCGTCCGTCAGGGCCAGGGCTGCCTGTTCCGCCGGCGTGAAGAAGTGTTCCGCCTCCTGCCACACCGCGACCATGTGCAGGCGTTCCTCGCTCTCGCCCGCCTTGCGCGCGTCCGTGGTGTGCATGTGCAGGCAGTAAGCGCACCGGTTCAGGTGCGAGGCGCGGATCTGGACCAGCTCGACCAGGGTGGGGTCCAGGCCCGCGCGGGCCGCCGCGTCGAGACCGATCACGGCGCGGAACGCCTTCGGGGCCGCCTTCGCGAAGTCCAGCCGGGCCGTCGCCCGGTTGCTCCGGACGGTGGTGGCCGGGATGGTGGTGCGGTCGTTCGTCTTGATCTCCGTCGTCGTCATGGGTACGAATCTAGGGCGACAGGCGACTGGGTACGGGGTGCATTTCTGTGATGAATTCATGGGTCAATTCCGCGGAGATCCTGGGCAGCGATCTGCCCCTGGAGCTCTCCGGCACCGGCAACCGCCGGGCCCTGCTGATGGACGCGCTGCGCGAGGCCGTGCGCAGCGGGCGGCTCGCCCCCGGCACCCGGCTGCCGCCCTACCGTTCCCTCGCCGCCGATCTGGGCCTCGCCCGCAACACCGTCGCCGACGCGTACGCGGAGCTGGTCGCGGAAGGGTGGCTCGCCGCCCGCCAGGGCTCGGGAACGCGGGTCGCCGAGCGGGCCGTCCCGGTCACCCCCGTGCACCGGCCGCGCACCCCGGAGCGCGCCGCCCGCCCGGTCCATGACCTGGTCCAGGGGCAGCCGGACCCCTCGGTGTTCCCGCGCACCGCCTGGCTGGCCTCGGCGCGGCGGGCGCTGGCCGCCGCCCCCGACGACGCGTTCGGGCCCGGTGATCCGCACGGGCGGCCCGAGCTGCGGCGGGCCCTGGCCGGCTATCTGGCCCGGGTGCGCGGGGTGCGGGCCGCGCCGGAGCGCATCGTGCTCTGCTCGGGCGCCGCGCACGGGCTGCGGCTGCTCGCTGAGGTGGTGGGCGGACCGTGGGCGGCGGAGGAGTACGGGCTGCCCTTCCACCGCGAGCTGCTCGCCTCCCACGGGGTCGGCACCCGGCCGCTCGGCGTGGACGCGGACGGCGCCCGGGTCGACGGGCTCACCCGCCGCGACCGTGCCGTACTCCTCACGCCCGCGCACCAGTTCCCCACCGGCGGCCCGCTGCACCCCGCGCGGCGGGCGGCCGTCGTCGACTGGGCCCGGGCCACCGGCGGCCTCGTCGTCGAGGACGACTACGACGGGGAGTTCCGCTACGACCGGCAGCCCGTGGGCGCTGTTCAAGGGCTTGATCCCGAGCATGTGGCGCTGGTGGGGTCGGTGAGCAAGAGCCTCTCCCCCACCCTGCGGATCGGGTGGATGGTGCTGCCCCAGCGGCTCGTCGCCCCGGTCGTCGCGGCGAAGGGCGAGCGGGAGCAGTTCTCCAGCGCCACCGAGCAGTTGACGCTCGCGGACTTCGTCGAGTCGGGCGCGTACGACCGGCAGGTACGCCGGATGCGGCAGCGCCACCGCCGCCGCCGGGACCAGTTGGTGGCCGCGCTGGAGCGGCGGGCCCCGCACGTCCGGGTCACCGGGATCGCGGCCGGGCTGCACGCGGTGGTGGAACTGCCGCCCGGCACCGAGCGTTCGGTGGTCCGGGCGGCGACCTGGCAGGGGCTGGCGGTGGAGGGCCTCGCCGACTATCTGCACCCGGGGGCGGCGGATGCCCGCCATGCCGGTGGCGCGAGTGGCGCCGGTGGCGTGCGTCCGGCCGGCGCCACCGGCACCACCGATGCCGCAGAAGTCCCCCACCGGGACGGGCTGGTCGTGGGGTACGCGACGCCCACCGAGGCCGGCTACCCGGAGGCGTTGGACGCCCTCTGCCGTGCTCTGCCGCCGGGGTGAGGCGGGTGGGAGCCGCGAGGCCTGTGCCGGGCCCTGCCGCAAGGTAGAGCCGACAGAAGCCGCGAGGCCTGTGCCGGGCTCTGCCTCCGGGGTGAGGCGGCGGGAAACCGCGAGGCCTGTGCCGGGCCCTGCCGCCGGGGAAAACCGACGGAAGCCGCCAGGCCTCTGCCGGACCCAACCGCCGGGAAGAGCCGATGGGAGCCGCGAGGCCTGTGCCGCTCGATCCCGCCGGTCAGCCCGCCTGCGCCTACGCCCGCGCCTGCGTCTCCGCCGCCACCAGCAGCTCCGTGAGGTGGAGGCCGAAGCGCGCGTCGCAGGCATGCGGCACCCCCGTGCGTACCGCTTCGGCCAGGGCGTCCACCGCACCCCGGAACGCTGTCTCCGCGCCGTCCCAGCCCGGGATCGACGCCGTACCGTGCTCGCCCCGGAACTCGATCTCGACGCCCGCCGCGCCGGGCGGGGCGCTCAGCCCGAGGGTGACCGTGCTGGACGCGCCGGAGGTGTGGCGCAGGATCAGGTGCGTGGTGTCGGCCGGTCCCCGGGCGGCGGTCAGGTGCTCGACGTCGCCCAGGACCGGGATCAGCACGGAGAGCGCGTGCGGGCCGACGTCCCACAGGCCGCCCTTCTCGCGCCGCCACGGGGAGTCCGCGTACTCGCTGGTGGAACCGGGCGCGTAGAGCGAGCCGAGCCACTGGGCGCGGGCGGTGAACCAGCCCTCCACCGCGGCCTGTTCGGCGATCCACGCGGAGGTCTCGGGCGCGAAGCGCAGCGTGCAGAAGACGACCGAGGCCACCCCTGACTTCTCCGCGGCCTCGGCCACCGCACGGGCCCCCGCCACCGTCGTGGCGACCGGCTTGTCCATCAGCAGGTGGCAGCCCGCCTCCGCCGCCCGGACCGCGAGCGGGGCCTGGACGTCCGGCGGCAGCGCGAAGGCCACCGCGTCGCTCGCCTGAAGGAGCGCGTCGATGCCGTCCTCGCCGGTGTACGCCCGGGTCCCGTGGGCGGCGGCGAGGGCCTCCGCCGGCTCGGCCCTGCGGCCCCACACTCCGCTCAGCTCGACAGCGGGGTGGGCGGCGAGCGCGGGGGCCTGGGTGTTGCGGGCCCAGGGGCCGGTGCCGAGGAGGCCGATACGCAGAGGAGGAGTGGTGTCCGCAGTCGTCATGCGTGCCAGTGTGCCGGGCGCGGCGGCCGGTCGGGCAGGGGGCCGGGGGTTTCCCGCCCGGTCCGGCGCCGGAAGTCACCGGGCCCGAATGCGGTGGCGGGAAGCGACCTCGTCCCGTTACGTTTCCGGAGCCGGCCGCGGGACTCCGGCGCGACTCCCGAGACGTGCCTATGAAGCGATGATTTCGTTGTTCGCGCCTCCATTCCCCGGCCGGCGTCTCTGTCTCCACCGGGGGGAAGTCCATGAGCGCGCCCGAGACCGCCCGAACGTCCGACACCGACACCGCCGCCGGCACCACCGCCGACCTCGTCGCCGCCGAGGACGTCCTCCTCTTCGTGAACGCCGCGATCACCGCGACCGGACAGCGCGAGTTCCGCTCGGGCGCCGCTGACCAGCAGCTGTCCCTGGACTTCCTGCACACGTACGTACGGATCAACTACCGCCGGGTGTACGCGGCTTCGCTCGCCCTGGACATCAACCACCACAACGCGGCCCTCATCGTGCGGCGGCTGCTGGAGTCGGCGGGCGAGGCGAGCGCCGAGGAGCGGCGCACCGAGGGCCGGCTCGTCGCCGCCCGGCTGGCGCTGCTGCCGCCGCCGCGCGTCTACCGGCTCTTCGGCGAGCTGCGCCGCGCCAAGGTCAACAACCGGCGGACCCGGGCGATCATGCGGGAGTGGCTGGCGGCCCGGCCGGATCTGGGTCATGACGCGGTGAAGTACCGGGCCGGGCTGAAGACCGTGGCCCGGCATGTCCATCTGCCCTGTCCCGAGGGGGTCCGGCCGCTCGCCGAGGTCGGGGCGTTCCTGTTCCGGCCCGGCCGGCTGCCCCGGTACGAGCACGGGCTGCTCGACGCCTGGCGGCGCGCCCACTACGAGCAGGGGGCGGTGGCCGAGCTGCCGTTCACCGTCGCGGAGGGGTTCGCCGCCAAGCACGGGATGAAGCGCGAGGTGTTCCTGAAGCGGGCCGCCCCGCGGATGACCCGGCTGGAGCGGCTGCGGACCCAGGAGCAGCGGGTGGTGCGCGACCGGCGGCCGGACGTCGATCTGACCGTGATGCCGCTGACCCGGCTCGCGCTGTACGTGCTGTCGCTCGGCTTCGAGCAGCGCGGTGAGCGGCGGGCCGAGCTGACCGGCGCCCTGCGCGCGGCGGCCCGGCGGGCGGCGGGCGGACACGCGGGGAGCTGGGGGCGGGTGCACGCGGTGCTGGACGACAGCTTCTCCTCGTCCGGTTCGGGGCAGAAGCGGCGGCGGCCGCTCGCCGTGGCACTGGCCTGCCACCACCTGCTGGAGGCGCTCGCCGCGCCGGGCGCGTACCGGGGGCTGTGGACCTCGGGCGCGCACGACGCGCTGCTCGTACGCCCGTGGGGGCCGACCCCGCTGGGCATGCGGATCCTGGACGCGCTGGAGCCGGGTGCGGACGGCGCGGTCCCGGACCGGCTGGTGATCGTCTCGGACGGCTGGGACAACGCCCCGGCGGGCCTGGCGGGCGAGGTGCTGCGGGTGTGGCGGCGTCGGCTGGATCCGGCGGGGCGGACGGCCGTGGTGCACGTCAACCCCGTATACGACGCGGACGGTTTCGATGTGCGGCGGCTGGCGGCGGGGGTGGCGACGGCCGGGATCCGGGATGCGGAGGATCTGCCCGCGCTGGTGGAGATCGCCCGGTTCGCGGAGGGGCGCACCGGGCCGGAGGAGCTGTACGCGTATCTGGACCGGCAGGTGGCCCGGTTCACCGGAGAGGGTGGGGGAAGGGGTGGTTCCGTGAACGGGCCGGAGTCGGCGCCGAGGGCCGCCCGCTCCGCGCGGGTGCCCGGAGAGGACGTGACGCCGTGAACCGGCTGGAGCTGTCCGGGCTCACCGCCGGGCCCGCGCAGGTGTGGGGCGGGGTCCGGCTCGTTCCGCTGCTCCGTGCGGCGCCGGTGGAGGGGCTGCGGCTGCACCGCGAGGTGTACGAGGGCCTCGGCGCGGGGATCGTCGAGCTCGGGCCCCGGGAGCGCTATCTCTCGTACATTCCGCACGGCCTGGTCGCCGACTGGTCGGGCCAGGACGGCCGGGGCCCGGAGGCGGGCGGCTGGCGGTCGGCCGCGTACGGGACCCAGTTCGGTGGGGGCGGCGCGCCCCGGGCCATTCCGCTGCCGCCGCTTCCGCACCATCGGATGGCCAAGCGGCGGCCCGGTGACCGGCTGCGGTTCCTGCCGCTGCACCTGGCGTTGGAGGGGTATCTCGCGCTGCATTTCGGCGGTCCGTCGACCGCCTGGGAGGAGTGGTCGCGCACGGCGCTGCGCGACGGGCTCTCGCCGCGCGCCGAGGACGCGTATCTCGGGCGGTCGGTGCGCGGGCTCGGGGAAGCGCTGCGGATCTTCGAGATCCACCCGGGCCAGTGCGGGGTGATGGTGTACGTCTCCGACGCGCTCGCCGCCGCCTTCGTCGTCCCGCACCCGGACGACTACCGTCTCCTGCACGCCTCGCTGGTGGAGGACCTCTACGGGGAGCTGGTGCACCAGTACGCGCTGTACGGGGCTCCGGTGGCCGAGGCCCCGGTGCGGATCGGGGGCGGGGAGCACCTCCGGGATCTCGGCGAGCTGCGGGCGGCCGCACGGGCGCAGGAGCGGGCGTGGGCCGAGGCGCACGGCACCGTGTTCGCGCGGGAGCTGCTGGACACCTCGTACGCGTTCGACCGGGTGTACCGGATGAAGTCCTTCACCCTGTGGCGCTTCCTGCCGCCGTTCGTCCGGGACTCGGGCGGGCAGCACATCGGGGAGACGATCACCGACCACAAGGGGCGGGTCGCCTACCTCAAGACGTTCCGGCTGTCCGATGCCCAGATCCGCCGGGGCCATCTGCTGCGGACCGTGGCCGGGGCCGGCTGGGAGCTGGACCGGGCGGCCGCCGCGCTGGGGTCGAGCCGTCAGGAGCTGGTGCGCCGGATGCGGGCGGCGGGGTTCTCGGCGCTGCTCAAGAGCAGTCTCTGAGCGGGCTCCGAGCAGTCGTCGAGCCTGCTGCGAGGGGGCCTCGGAGCGTCGTGGAGGCCCCCGGGTCGCCCGGAAAACCGCAGGAAACCTCGGTAACACGGGGTTCACATCCGGGCAACGGACGGGAAATCGCCTCTTGCCAAGCTGCGCTGCATAGACCGCTGCACCCGCAAAGGATGGCGTCCGTGACGTTCAAGGCTGAGTACATCTGGATCGACGGCACCGAGCCGACCGCCAAGCTGCGCTCCAAGACGAAGATCATGGACGGCGCGCCGTCGGGGGACGTGGCGGATCTGCCGATCTGGGGATTCGACGGCTCCAGCACCAACCAGGCCGAGGGCCACGCGTCCGACCGGGTACTGAAGCCCGTCTTCACCTGTCCGGACCCGATCCGCGGCGGTGAGGACGTCCTCGTCCTGTGCGAGGTCTTCGACATCGACATGACGCCGCACGAGTCCAACACCCGTGCCGCGCTCCGTCCGGTCGCCGAGCAGTTCGCGGGCCAGGCCCCGGTCTTCGGCATCGAGCAGGAGTACACCTTCTTCGACGGCCACCGGCCGCTCGGCTTCCCCGAGGGCGGCTTCCCGGCCGCGCAGGGCGGCTACTACTGCGGTGTCGGCGCGGACGAGATCTTCGGCCGCGAGATCGTGGAGAAGCACCTCGACAACTGCCTGGCGGCAGGGCTCGGGATCTCCGGCATCAACGCCGAGGTCATGCCCGGCCAGTGGGAGTTCCAGGTGGGCCCGCTCTCCCCGCTGGAGGTCTCCGACCAGCTGTGGGTGGCCCGTTGGCTGCTCTACCGCACCGCCGAGGACTTCGACGTCTCCGCGACGCTGGACCCGAAGCCGGTCAAGGGCGACTGGAACGGCGCGGGCGCGCACACCAACTTCTCGACCAAGGCGATGCGCGAGGGCTACGACGCGATCATCACCGCGTGCGAGTCGCTGGGCGAGGGCTCCAAGCCGCTGGACCACGTCAAGAACTACGGCGCGGGCATCGACGACCGGCTCACCGGCCTGCACGAGACCGCCCCGTGGAACGAGTACAGCTACGGCGTCTCCGACCGCGGCGCTTCGGTCCGTATCCCCTGGCAGGTCGAGCAGGACCGGAAGGGCTACATCGAGGACCGCCGCCCGAACGCCAACGTCGACCCGTACGTCGTCACGCGGCTGATCGTCGACACCTGCTGCACCGCGCTGGAGAAGGCCGACCAGGTCTGATCCCGACGCCGCGTACGCAGGAGGGGCCCGCCGGAGCACCGGTGGGCCCCTCCAGCGTGGGCGCGGCGGCCCGGGCGTGAGGAACGTAACGCGAAGCGTCCGTATCGACGGGTGAGAGGAGTCTGATGCATGGCCGCAATGTCTGCTTCAATGGACCGCATGGCCAGCTTCCAGTACATCGCGTCGGGTCGCAGCGACCTCGAACCGTTCTGGCCTTCCCGTCAGCACCATGATTTCGACCGGGTGTGTTGCCGCGCGTGGAACGCGCAGGCCCACTAAAGCCGCTCACCCCGGCCTTCGGTCCGCGCGTACGACGCAAGTCCGTCCCTGACGACTCCTCGCGCGAAAGAGCTGACCCTCATGGCGAACACTCGTACCTTCTCCGCCGCGTCCGCCGCCACCGCGGCGTCCCCGGCGCCCGCTGCGGCCCATCCCCCCGCCCGCTCCCTGCCCGCCCACCCGAACCGGCACCGGCTGCGCGCGGTCGACCGCGACGAGGTCGCGGCCCCGGCCGATGTGGTGGGCTTCCTCCCGCCCGGGGCCACCTGGCTGCCGGCTCCGCCGCACACTCTGCCCACCCTGCCCGGCCAGCCGCCGATGATCGGCTACCTGGTGCTCGTGCCGGCCGACCAGCAGCCCGCACTCGCCGGGGCCGCCGCCTCCCCGCTCCGGCCGGGCGGCTCGCCGTCGCCCCAGCGGACGGCGCCCGAGGCACCCGCCGACGGGGGGGCACCGCACGCCGGCCCGGTCCGGATCGACGCCACCCGGCGTACCGCCTCGGTCGACGGTGTCGCCCTCGACCTCACGTACCTGGAGTTCGAGCTGCTGGCCCATCTGGTGGCGCACCCGCACCGGGTGCACACCCGCGACCAGTTGGTGACGACGGTGTGGGGCTACGGGCATGTCGGCGACGGGCGCACCGTCGACGTCCATGTCGCCCGGCTACGCCGCAAGCTCGGTGCGGAGTACCGGCGTTCGATCCAGACGGTCCGGCGGGTCGGGTACAAGTACACGCCCTGACCGGCCGGTTCGGCACAGCGCGCGTCCGGCGGCCCCGGACCACGGTTCCTCCTCACCGTGGTCCGGGGCCGCTCGGGCGTCTCAGGCCCGTACGGTGTCGCGCTCGGGCTCGGCCGGTTCGTCGCCCTCCAGGCTCGGCAGCCTCGAAAGACCGCGCGGGGTACGCCAGTTGCGCTCGCCCAGCAGCAGCATCACGGAGGGCAGCAGCACCATCCGTACGACGGTGGCGTCCAGCAGCACGGCGACGGCGAGGCCGACGCCCATCTGCTGCATGTCCTGCATGGAAAGCGTCCCGAACACCGCGAACACCGCGACCATGATGGCCGCCGCCCCCGTTACCGCCCCGGCCGTGCGGCGGATACCGGTCTCGATGGCGGACCGGTTGTCCAGGCCGCCGCCGCGCGCCTCGCGGATCCGGGAGACGACGAAGACGTGGTAGTCCATGGAGAGGCCGAACAGGACGACGAGGACGAACAGCGGCATCCAAGCCTCGATCGCGCCGACCCCCTCCGAACCGATGAGCGACGCCCCCCAGCCGTGCTGGAAGACGGCGGTCATCACGCCGTAGGAGGCGGCCACGGAGAGCAGGTTGAGGACGATGGACGTCACGGCGATGACGTGACTGCGGAAGCAGAACAGCATCAGCAGGAACGTGACCGCTGTGATGAAGGCGAAGACCGGGACGATGCCGCGCCGCAGTTGGTCGTTGAAGTCGACCGATCCGGCGGTCTCCCCCGTGACGTGGGTCTGCGCACCGGTGCCGTCGAACGCGGCGGGCAGGCTCCTCTCGCGCAGTTCGGTGAGGTCGGCCTCGCCGCCCGGGAGCGGGATCTCGATCTCGGCGACGTTCTTGTCCCGGTGCACGGTGACGTCCTCGAAGCCGTCGAGGGCCTTGCCGACCTCCGGGGCCGTGATGTCGGGCGCGGTGACGACGACGAGGGCCGGGGCGGGGCCGCCGGGGAAGCTGTCGGTGATCCGGCTGTGGGCGATCGAGAGCTGCGCGTCGGAGCCGAACTGCTTCTCCAGGCCCAGGGACTCGGTCTTCATGCCGAGGGCGGGCGCGGCGAGGGCGAGCAGCAGCACGACGGCGGCGACGGCGAAGGTGCGGGGCCGGGCGAGGACGGGGCCCAGCAGCCGGCCGGTGATGCGGCCGCTGCCCGAGTGGCCGTGGTTGGCACGGCGGTTCAGCAGCGGGATGCGGCCGGCGTCGATGCGGTCGCCGAGCCAGGAGAGCAGGGCGGGCAGGACGGTGACCGAGCCGAGCATGGCGATGAACACGACGATGATCGTGGCGAGCGCGAAGCCCTTGAACAGCAGGAGCCCGGAGAGGAACATGCCGCCCATGGCGACCATCACGGTGAGGCCGGAGACGAGGACGGCCCGGCCGCTGGTGGCCGCCGCGATGCGCAGGGCGGTCTCGGCGTCGCGTCCGGCGGCGCGCTCGTCGCGTTCGCGGCGCAGGTAGAAGAGGCAGTAGTCGACGCCGACGGCGAAGCCCATCAGGAACATCACCGAGTACGTCGTCTGGAACAGGTGCAGTTGGTGGCTGGCGATCGACAGGAGGCCGAAGGCGGCCATGCACGCGGTGAGGGCGAGCCCGACCGGGAGCAGGGCGGCGACGATCGCGCCGAAGGCGACGACGAGGATGCCGAGGGCCAGCGGTACGGCGGTGAACTCGGCCTTCTTGAAGTCCTCGGCCAGCAGGTCGCCGAGCCACTTGCCCGCGCTGGCCTCGCCGAACTGGTGGATCTCGACGGCCGGGTGGTCGTCCCCCACGGCGGCGACCGCGTCCAGGACGGGCTGGATCCGGTCGGGCGAGGTGGCGGCGTCGCCCTTCATCTCGAAGGCGACCAGACCGTCCCTGCCGTCCTTCGAGGCGACGGGCGGGGCGATGTTCCGCGTCTCGCCGGTCTCCCGTACGGCGGTGGCGAGGGCGTCGGCGGCCGGCTTCCAGTCTCCGGCGGCGGGGGCGGAGACCATGACCAGTTCGCCCGCGGGCTTGTCGAGTCCGGCGTCCAGGAGGATCTGCTCGGCGCGGGCGGACTCGCCCGCGCCGTTCTCCGCGTTGGTCATCTCGACCATGCCGGTGGCCCCGCCGATGCCCGTGGCGAGGACGACGAAGAGCAGCCAGCCGAGAACGGCCGTCTTGCGGTGGTGTGTGCTCCACACGCCGATGCGTGCGGCGAGGTTGCGCCTCATGTGGTCTCTCCCCCGGAGGTAAGCGTCAGGTAAGTGGATCGGGACGCTTCGAATCTAGGAATCGGGGCCGGTCCGCCCCAGCCGTCGAAGCCCCCGGTCGCGGAGGGGTAGGGGGCGGACGCGGGGGTGGTGCCAGGTACACCCCCTCCGGGTGGCGGACCGGCTGACGCGGCGGGGCCGGCCCGGGCGAGACTGGCATCCGGACCGGGGATCGGCCCGGCTCCGGTGAGGGGAGAAGGATCGCGATGAAGGTGTTCTCGGGGCGGCTGCGGCCGTCGATGGTGGCGGCGGGGCGGGGGCTGTTCCTGTCCGTGGTCGGACTGGCGGTGTCCATCACCCTGTTCGTGCTCGCGGTGGTCTCGATCTCCTTCATCCTGCTGGGCATCGGGGTGTTCACCACCCCGGTGGTGCTGGAGGCTGTCCGCAAGCACGCCAACCAGCGCCGGCTGTGGGCGGTCACCTGGTCGGACGTGCGGATACCGGTCCCGTACCGGCCCTTCCCCAAGGACCTGCGGCCGGGCGTCACCGGTCAGGTGGAGCGGACCTCGTTGATGCTGAAGGACCCGGCGACCTGGCGGGACCTGCAGTGGCTGCTGGTCGACATGACGGCGGGCACGTTCGTCGCGATCCTGGCGGCGGCCCTGATGATCTACCCGGTGGAGGGGCTGGTCCTGGCGGCGGGCCTGTGGCGGGTGTTCCGGGACAATCCGTACTGGTACGGGTTCGTCCCGGTGGACAGCCAGGCGACGGCCCTCGCGGCCCTGGCCCTGGGCATCGTGCTCTTCCACATTGGGCTGTGGGCGAGCAGGCCGCTGCTGCGCCTGCACTTCGTGCTCGCCCGCAAGGTGCTGGCGCCCACCCAGGACCAGGAGCTGGCCCAGCGCGTCGAGCGGCTGACCGAAACCCGGCACGAGGCCGTGGACACCGCCGCCTCCGAGCTGCGCCGCATCGAGCGGGACCTGCACGACGGGGCGCAGGCCCGGCTGGTCGCGATGGGCATGAATCTGGGCACGATCGAGGCGCTGATCGAGAAGGACCCGGCGCAGGCGAAGAAGATGCTGGCGATGGCCCGGGAGTCGTCGGCGGAGGCGCTGACCGAACTGCGCGACCTGGTCCGCGGCATCCATCCGCCGGTCCTCGCGGAGCGGGGCCTCGGCGACGCGGTCAAGGCGCTGGCCCTGCGGCTGCCGGTCGCCTCCGAGGTGACGGTGGAGCTGCCGGGGCGGGCGGAGGCCCCGGTGGAGTCGGCGGCGTACTTCGCGGTGAGCGAGGCCCTGACGAACACGGTGAAGCACGCGGAGGCGACGCGGATCTACGTGGACCTGCACCACGCGGAGGGGATGCTCCGGATCTCCGTGACGGACGACGGCAGGGGCGGCGCGGTCATCGGATCGGGGTCCGGGCTGAGCGGAATCGAACGGCGACTGGGTACATTCGACGGCGTACTGGCCGTCAGCAGCCCCGCGGGCGGTCCCACCATGGTGACCATGGAGATTCCTTGCGAGTTGTCCTAGCCGAAGATCTCTTCCTGTTGCGCGACGGCCTGGTGCGCATGCTGGAGGCGTACGACTTCGAGATCGCCGCGGCTGTGGAGACCGGGCCCGAACTGACCAAAGCACTCGCGGAGTTGGAGCCGGACGTCGCCGTCGTCGACGTCCGGCTCCCGCCGTCCCACACGGACGAGGGCCTCCAGTGTGCCCTGGCCGCCCGCCGGGCCCGGCCGGGGCTTCCGGTGCTGGTGCTCTCGCAGCACGTGGAGCAGCTGTACGCGCGGGAGTTGCTCGCGGACGGCAACGGCGGTATCGGCTATCTGCTGAAGGACCGGGTCTTCGACGCGGACCAGTTCATCGACGCGGTACGGCGGGTGGCGGCAGGCGGCACGGCGATGGACCCCCAGGTCATCTCGCAGCTGCTGTCGCGCCGTTCGCAGGACAAGCCGATGGGCGGACTCACGCCGCGCGAGCGGGAGGTGATGGAGCTGGTGGCCCAGGGCCGCTCGAACGCCGCCATCGCCGCGCAGCTGGTGATCACGGAGCGGGCGGTGGCCAAGCACACGTCGAACATCTTCGGGAAGCTCGACCTGCCACCGTCGGACGACGACAACCGCCGGGTGCTGGCGGTGCTGGCCTATCTGGACCACGGCTGAGTCTTGGTCCGCGGCCGGGGCCTCCGACCGTCCTGTACGCGGCCGGGGCCGCCGACCGTCTTGTACGGCCGGGGCCTCCGGCTTCGCTCAGCCGGTGAACCACCCCGCCGCGTCCAGCCGGAACGCGCCGCCCGGGGCCATTGTGCGCAGGTCCCGCTCCAGGGCGGTCAGCCGCTCCTCGCCTAGCGTCCGGGCCCATTCCGCCCGCAGCCGGTCGAAGCCCTCGGCGGACCGGGCCAGCAGGTCGACGCCGTGCGGGGTGAGGCGGATCAGGGTGCGCCGGCCGTCGGCGGGGTCCGGGGCGCGCTCCACGTAACCGAGGGCCTCCAGCTTCTCCACGGTCTTCCCCGCGGCCTGCTTGGAGACCCCGAGGCGTCGCCCGATCTCGCCGATGGCCGCGCCGTCGCGCCCCACCGCCTGGAGGGCGAAGCCGTACGCGGGGCGGGTCTCGGGGTGCCCGTGCTCGGCCAGGTCCCGGTGCAGGGCGTCGATGATCGAGCGGAAGCCGGCGAAGAGGAGCAGCGGCAGCTCAAAGCCGTTGCGGGACTCGACAACCTGGTTTACCTTTTTTTCGTCAACCATGTTGTCGATCCTATCGCTGTGAGAGGTTTGCCATGCCCTTTGCCGATCTCACCCCTGAGACCGCTCCGCCCGCATCCCGGCGCGCCATGGAGGCGGTGACGGAGCGGCTGGGCCACCTGCCCGCCGCAGTCGCCCGGCTCGCCGCCTCGCCCCACGCGGTGGACGGCTTCCTGAAGATCAGTGCGGTCTTCGAGGCCTGCACGCTGGACCCGCTCTCCCGCGAGGTCCTGATCATGACGGTGGCCACCCGCAACGACTGCCATGTCTGCGTCGCGATGCACACCGCGAAGCTGACCGCCCTGGGGGCCGACCCGGCGCTGATCGCCGCCCTGCGCGACCGCACGGAACCCCCGCTGCCGGACGAACGACTGGAGGCCCTACGGCGGTTCACCCTGGAGGTGCTTGCCTCGGCGGGCGCGGTGGAGGACGCGGTCCTGCGGGACTTCCTGGCGTACGGCTACACCGAGCAAAACGCCCTCGAAGTGGTCCTGGGCATCGGCGCGTACACGCTGTCGACCCTGGCCAACCGGCTCACCGGAGCACCGGTGGACGCCCCCTTGGCCGCCTTCGCCTGAGAGGCGGGCCTTCGCGCCGCCTTCCGGCTGGAGCTTCCCACGAATCGACCGGGGAGCTGAACGGGCCGGGCACCCCGCCCGTATGGGACGTCACGCTTCTCCCTCGAAGCAGAGGAGTCCCATGCGACGCACATCGCGCAAGAAACGTTCCACGCTGGCCAACCGGGCCATCGCCGCCTCCGCAGCCCTGATCCTGGGGGGAGGTGGGCTGGTCGCGGTCAATGTCTACGCCTCCGCGGGAGAAGGACCGTCCGGTTCTCCGCCCACCCGGACGCAGAACGCCGGCAGCCGGCTGTCCACCATCGACTGTCCCGAAGCCGTCAACGGGCTGCCCGAGGTGCCGGATCAGGCACGCGGGGAGGTCGACCGCGAACTCGCGGCGATGGATTCCCAGATCACCGACGCCTACCAGCAGTTCGCGGACCGGAAGGAGCAGATAGCCCAGGATCCCGGGCTGGCGGAGAACGCCGTGCTCGGCCCGTTGCGCAGCAAGCGGACGGCCAGCCTCGACCGGATCGGCATCGCGATCGGGCGCGTGGGCGAGCGGCCGGCGGGGCTGGAGAGCCTCGCCGGGTGCAGCCTGCGCGCCGACGACAGCAGCCCCGGAAACGGCAACGGCGAAGGCGATAGCGGTAACGGCGGCGGCGGTGACGGCGGTCAGGACGACGGCCAGGGCCAGGACCAGGGCCAGAACGAAGGGCAGGGCCAGAACGAGGGCCAGGGCCAGGATCCCGGGCAGGACCCGGGCCAGGGAGAGGATCCCGGGCAGGGCCAGGGCGGCAACGGGCCCGAGCCCGCCGATTTCGTCGATATCCAGTCCGTCCAGCCAGGCGTCGACCGGCCCCGCCAGCGCCGCGGCGCGTCCCGGGGCACCTTCACCACCGACTGCGGCCGTAATGAGAACGGGAAGTTCAACCCGGACAACGTCATCGTCGCGCCCGGCGTGAGCAACGGCGCGCACCATATGCACGATTACATCGGCAACCAGGCCAACGACGCCTTCGCGAGCGACGACGATCTGGCGAACGGCGCGACCACCTGCCGCAACCAGGGCGACCGGTCGACCTACTACTGGCCGGTCCTGCGCCTGCAGAACGGGCAGGACGAGGACGACGTGGACGCCGACGGCGGCGGCCGGGACCAGAACATCGGCGAGATCCAGACCCCCTCCCAGGTGACGCTGAAGTTCGTCGGCTCGCCCGTCAGCAGGGTCACCGCGATGCCACGCTTCCTGCGGATCATCACGGGGGACGCGAAGGCGTTCACCAACGGTGACGCCAATGCCAACGCCTCGTGGAGCTGCACCGGATTCGAGGACCGCCAGTTGACGGACAAGTACCCGATCTGCCCCGAGGGCAGTCAGGTGGTGCGCACGTTCGCCTTCCAGAACTGCTGGGACGGGCAGAACGCCGACAGCGCCAACCACCGCACCCATGTGGCGTTCGCCCAGGACGACGGGCGGTGCCCGAACGGGTTCCGGGCGGTGCCCCAACTGGTGCAGCGCATCGTCTACGACGTTCCGCCGGGGCCCGGCTTCGCCGTGGACTCGTTCCCCGAGCAGTTGCACAAGCCGATCACCGATCACGGTGACTTCATCAACGTCTTCGACGAACGGCTGATGAACAAGATGGTGCGGTGCATCAACGACGGCCGCCGCTGCCGCTGACGCGGCGCGTGCGGCCCCCGTGAACCTGCGCGGTCAGCTCTTGTGGTGACCGGAGTGCCCGTCCTCGCTCCCCCCTCCGCCACTGTCCCCCGAGTGGTGAGGCGAGGCGGTCTCCACCGTCCCCCCGAGCCGGCCGCGCAGCGCCGCGACCACGTCCGGTTCGCCGACGGCCACCCACTGCCGTCCGACGAGGTACGAGCCGCCGTAGTCCTTGGCCTCGTTGATCCATTCCCGCTGCCCGCGGTCGGTGGCGAAGGTGGTCAGTACGTAACGACCCTCATCCGTCCTGCAGTTCGCCTGTCGGAGCTCGGCCGCGTCGGTCTGCACGTTCGGGTCGCAGCCGGCCTTCTTCGCCAGCTGCTCCAGCGTGCCCGTCGCGGCCGGCTTCGGCGTGGGCGGCTGCTGCCCCCTGCCGTCGTCGGCCGGTTCCGTACTGCACCCGGCCAGGAGCAGAAATCCCGCCAGGAGCACCGCAGTTGCCCCGCCGCGCCGTGCGTCTCGCCATTCCGGTTCTGTCACCATCGGCCCATCCTGCACCCGGATTCGGGCTCACGGGTGGGCTACGGCAAGACTCACGAGATAGGCCTCCTCGACCTCTCCGTCCGGGAACAGGGCGCTCAGCACGGCCCGTTCGCGGTCGAAGTAGGCGCGGACCTCGGCCGGGTCGCCGATCAGGAAGTCGGAGTGGGTGGCCAGGTTGGCGATATGGGCGTCGATCGGTACGCGGCGGCTCCACGCCACCTGCCGGGTGCGGAAGTCGAGCCCGTCGGGCAGCGCGGCCCGGAAGCGGGCCCGGTGGGACGGGACGGCGGGGATCTCCACCCCGAAGAAGACCCGCATCCGGTTCTCCTGCTCCACCAGCCATTCCACGGCCGGGTCGCCGTCGTTCCACCACAGGGCGAGCGCCCCGCCCGGCCGCAGCACCCGGCGGGCCTCGGGGATCGAGCGGGCCGGGTCGGTCCAGTGCCATGCCTGGGCGTACGTGATCAGGTCCATCGACCCGGTCCGCAGCGGCAGGTTGTTCCCGTCGCCCCGGACCAGGGGAACGTCCGGCAGGCTCCGGCGGAACTGCTCGGCCATCCCGTCGCCCGGCTCCACCGCCGTGATCCGGGCCCCGCGCTCGTACAGCCGGGCGGTGCCGAGCCCGGTGCCCGCGCCGACGTCCGCGACGCGGGCACCCGCGAGCGGGACTCCGGCCAGCTCCTCGACGGCGTCGAACAGGGCGGGCGGGTACGAGGGACGGTGCGCGTCGTAAGCGGCGGCGATCGCGTCGAACGAGCGGGCCTGCACAGGTTTCGTCATACAGACAATCATCGCGCGGGGCATCGCGGAGCCGCACGGAAAATCTCCGCACGCCTCTGGCCCGCCCGCATACCCGTCAGTACATTGACACCATGTCTAACACGCAGCCAGCGGCGGTCGCGTCGGAGCGGACGCCCCTCAAGGCCCGCAAGGTGTCCTTCGCCTGGGACAAGACCCCCCTGCACTGGGTGCCGGGCGACCCGTTCACCACGCACACCATCAACGTGCTCCATCTGCTGCTCCCGGCCGGAGAGCGCTGGTTCATCCACGTGTACCGGCAGGTCCTCCCGTACATCCACGACGACCAACTCCGCGAGGACGTCATCGGGTTCATCGGGCAGGAGGCCGTGCACTCGCAGGCGCACGACGATGTGCTGCCGCATCTGCGGGAGTTGGGGCTCGACCCGACCCCGTACACCGCGCAGGTCGACTGGTTCTTCGAGAAGCTGCTCGGGGACCGGACCCTGCCGCCGGGGCGCGCGTCGAAGTGGTGGCTGATGGAGCGGGTGGCGACGATCGCCGCCATCGAGCACTACACCGCGTTCCTCGGCGACTGGATCCTCAACGCCGAGGCGCTGGACCGGCGGGGCGCGGACCCGACCATGCTCGACCTGCTGCGCTGGCACGGGGCGGAGGAGGTGGAGCACCGGTCGGTGGCCTTCGACGTCTTCCTGCATGTGGACGGCGGCTACCGGCGGCGCGTGCGCACCTGGGCGGCGGCGTTCTCCGCGCTGGTGTTCCTGTGGCAGCGCGGCACCCGCTTCTTCATGGAGAACGACCCCACGCTGCTGGACGGCAAGGCCTCCTTCAAGGCGTTCCACGCGAGCGGGAAGCAGGGCACGCTGCCGAGCACGGGATCGATCCTGCGGTCCGTCCCGAGCTATCTCAGCCGGTCCTACCACCCTTCGCAGGAGGGCAGTACGGCCCAGGCCGTCGACTATCTGACCCGCTCCCCCGCCGCCCTCGCCGCCGAGGCCGAGACAGCGAAGGGTGCCTGACCCATGGCCCTGCCCCGTCTCCGTACCGTCGTGCTGGTCTCCGGC
The DNA here is from genome assembly GCF_042718715.1 of Streptomyces sp. NPDC058576. NCBI lineage: Bacteria > Bacillati > Actinomycetota > Actinomycetes > Kitasatosporales > Streptomycetaceae > Streptomyces > Streptomyces sp. NPDC058576. Next base: position 22,904 of record NZ_JBHXPF010000001.1, read on the forward strand.
GCCGCCCTGCTCACCCGGCGCGCCCTGAAACGCCGGATCGCCCGGTCCCCGCTGTGGCCGCTGCCCGCCCTGCCCGAGCCGGTATCGGGCCACTCGAAGCGGCGCGCGACGGCGGTCCGCAAGCTGCTGATCACCGGGCGGACCGTGGTCGCCGACGGGGTCGTGCAACTCCGGCTGGAGGGCGCCGGCCTGCCGGGCTGGGAGCCCGGGGCCCATCTGGACCTGGTGCTGCCGTCCGGCCTGGTGCGGCAGTACTCGCTGTGCGGCGACCCGGAGGACACCGGGGCCTACACGGTGGCGACCCGGCTGGTGGAGGACGGCCGGGGCGGTTCGCGGGAGGTGCACGAGCAGCTCCAGGAGGGCCTGGAGGTCGAGGTGCGCGGGCCGCGCAACCGCTTCCCGCTGACCGAGGCACCGGGTTACGTCTTCGTCGTCGGCGGCATCGGGATCACCCCCGTCCTGCCGATGCTGCGGTCGCTGGCCGCGTCGGGGGCCGACTGGCGGCTGGTCTACGGGGGCCGGTCGCGGGCGTCGATGCCGTTCCTGGAGGAGATCGAGAAGCTCGGCGCGGACGGGGACCGGGTCACGGTCGTCGCCCAGGACGAGGCGGGTCACCCGGACATCGCGGCGGCGCTGGGCGGTCTCGCCCCGGGGTCGGCGGTCTACTGCTGCGGCCCCGAGCCGCTGATGGACGCCGTCGCCGCCGCGCTCCCGGCCGGACACCCCCTGCACCTGGAGCGGTTCTCGGCCGCTTCGGGGGACGCGGCGGGTTCCGGTTCCGGGCCGTTCGAGCTGGAGTTGCGGCGCAGCGGGCGTACCGTGCCGGTCGCGGCCGGGCAGTCGGTGCTGGCCGCCGTCCGCGCCGAGCTGCCCCATGTGGCGTACTCCTGCGAGCAGGGGTTCTGCGGGACCTGCCAGCAGCGGGTCCTGGCGGGCGAGATCGACCACCGGGACGAACTGCTCACCGACGACGAGCGGGGCGACTCGATGCTGATCTGCGTCTCGCGGTGCCGGGGCGAACGTCTCGTCCTGGACCTCTAGGTCCTGTGCGTCCGCCCCCGGATAGGCTGTTGGCATGACGACCGGGGTGCGGCGCAGGATGGGCGTCGACGAGCGCAGACAGCAACTGATCGGCGTCGCGCTGGACTTGTTCAGCCGCCGCTCGCCCGAGGACGTGTCGATCGACGAGATCGCCGCCGCCGCGGGGATCTCCCGTCCACTGGTGTACCACTACTTCCCCGGCAAGCAGAGCCTGTACGAGGCGGCGCTGCGGCGGGCCGCCGACGAGCTGGCGGCCCGCTTCCTGGAGCCCCTGGAGGGGCCTCTGGGGGCGCGGCTGCTGCGGGTGATGGGGCGGTTCTTCGACTTCGTCGACGAGCACGGCCCCGGCTTCTCGGCGCTGATGCGCGGCGGGCCCGCCGTCGGTTCCTCGACGGCGAACGCCATGATCGACGGGGTGCGGCAGGCCGCGTACGAGCAGATCATCACGCACCTCGGGGTGAGTGAACCGCCCGCCCGGCTGGAGCTGGTGGTCCGCTCCTGGGTCTCGCTCGCCGAGTCGACGGCGCTGATCTGGCTGGACGGGCGGCGCATCCCGCGCGCCGAGCTGGAGAAGCAGCTGGTGCACGACTTCGCGGCGCTCGCCGCCGTCAGCGCCGCGTACGACCAGGAGATGGCGGGCATCGTGCTGCGGGTGCTGTCCCAGGAGCCGGCGGACGGCCCGTTCGGGGAGCTGCTGGCCCGGCTCTCCGCGTTCGCCCCGGATGCGCCGGGCGTGCCCGCGCAGCGCCTGCCGGAGCAGTAGGACTCAGGCGGGCAGCCCGTTGCGGTGGGAGACCCGGCGGGCGGCGGCCAGCAGGGCGTGGATCTGCGGGCCCGCCTGGTCGATCTCGGTGACCGCGCGGGGGAACGGCAGCCGTACATCCTCGTGGGCGCTCGGGTATTCGAGCCGCAGAGTCACCCCGAAGCGGTCCATCGCCAGCGGCACGGCCCGGGTCATGCCGCGCTCCGGGCGGGGGTGGACGAGGCGCAGGAGCAGGGGCACGAGTTCGGCGTGGTCGTCCACCAGGTGGGTGAGCATGCCCGCCTCGCACGCGGCGATCGGGTCGGTCTCCGCCTCCTCCAGCTCCTCCAGCGTGATGAAGGTGCGCCCCTCGGCGTCCTCCAGGACGGCCTGCCCGAACTCCATGCAGGTGCTCTGCTCGGTGTCGGTGCTGTACGGGGCGGCCAGCAGCCCGGTGACCGTGACGCGGGCGCGCAGCCGGTCGCGTACGGGGGTGGGGGCGATGTCCGTGAACTCCAGGCGGGCCGGGACGCGTTCGGCGCTGGGGGCGTGGTCGCCGTCGTTCGGGGCGTGGAGGTGGATGTGGCCCATCGCGCCCGTGCCGTCGAGGCGGCGGACTTCGGTGTGCAGGCCGTCGCTGACCACGGTCATGGAGTGGGCGACGGTCAGGATCGACCGGACGCGCTCGGCGCGGGTCGGCTGCGTGGCGCGGGGGCGGGAAAGACGCATCCGAGGTCTCCAGGGAGGGTCAGCGGAACCCAAGCGGTTACTTAGGTATGCCTAACCTTACCCACATGACCCGGGTGCGGGTAGTCCGGGGATGCCACCGGCGCATGCGCACACCCCACGGCGGCCCCTCCCGCCCGGGTCAGAGCTGGAGTTCGGTACGCAGTGCGGCGGCGAGGCCGACTTCCGCGTTGTCCGACTGGCCACGCTCGAAGGCGCGCTGATAGGCCTCGTCGCCGACGGCCGCCCGCGCCTGGAGTTCGCAGGTGTCGCGGACCGGCCCCAGCTCGGGGGTGCCGCGCTGGGGGTGGCCGACCATGCGCCAGTACGCGTGCCCGGTGCCGTAGACCCGGGCGGCCTGGGCGCCCGCGCCCTGGGCGGCGATGGCCGCGGCCAGGATGTCCAGGCCCAGCGCGATGCCGAAGCTGTCGCGGAGCCGGTGCTTGCCCGCGAGCATCGACCGGGCGTGCGTGGCGGAGGCCGCCGGGCGGCCCTGGAGCAGGGCGATCAGGGCGAGCTGGTAGTCGGCGTAGGAGCGGGTCCAGTATTCGCCGCCGCGTTCGCAGGCCCGGCGCAGCTCGGTGGCCGCCGCCTCGGACTCGGTGAGGCGGCCGAGCGCGGTGAGCGCGAAGACGACGATGAGGCGGCAGCGCAGCCGGTGGGCGGAGTCCGCGGGCACGCTCTCGGTCATCCGCAGGACGCGCCCGGCCGCCTCCAGGGCGGCCGCGGGCTCCCCGGTCATCAGCTGGGTGAGGCCGGAGAGGTAGACCGCGCCGAGCATGCCCTCGTCGTCCTGGTCGTAGAGGGCGGTGGCCGTGCAGAGCGCCCCGTACTTCTCGGCGGTGGCGAAGTCGCTCTGGAGCAGGGCCGCGACGCCGAGGACCCAGTGCAGCCTGGTCCGGTGGGGTCCGTCGACGTGGCCCGCGTCCAGGGCCCGCTGGGCGTAGTTCCGGGCTTCGGAGAGGTGGCCGCAGCAGGCCCAGAAGAAGCCGACCCGGCCCGCCATCTCCTGGGCCCCGCCGACATCGTGGGCGAGCAGGTGCTCCAGGGCGGCGCACAGGTCGAGGTGGGCATCGGACACCTTGTGGTACCAGGACACCTGGTCAGGACCGGTCCAGCCGTCGTGGGCGCGGCGGGCGAGGCCGAGGAAGCTGCTCGCGTGCCGGTCGGCGGCGGCGCGGGCCTCGCCCAGCTCGGTGAGCCACATCCGGCCGTACTCGCGCAGGGTGTCGAGCATCCGGTAGCGGTCGCCGTCGCGCTGGACGACGGACTGGGCGACCAGGCCCTGGAGCGCCCGGTCGACCTCGTCGGCGGTGAGCGGGCCCCCGGTGCAGACCTCGCGGGCGACCTCCGCGTCGAAGTCGGTCCGCAGCGGGGTGAGCCGGGCCCACAGGAGGCGTTCCAGCGGGGTGCACAGCTCGTGGGACCAGCCGATGGCGGTGCGCAGGGTGCGGTGGCGGCGGGGCCACGCCGTCGCGTCGGCGAGGAGGTCCAGGCGGGAGGTGCCGGGGGCCGCGGACGCCCCGAGGACGCCCGGGAGCCCGGCCGCGCCGGAGGACCCGTACGCGCCGGGCGTTCCGACGGTGAGGCCCGGGGCGTCGAAGCGGGTGCCGATCCTGGTGGCGAGCTGGGCCACGCTGTGCCGGCCGATGCCCGCGGCGGCCAGTTCGATGGCGAGCGGGATGCCTTCGAGGCGGCGGCAGATCTCGGCGGCGGCCGCCTCGTCGCCGGGGGCGTCGAGGCCGGCCCGGGGGTCGGCGGCGCGCAGCCGGTCGGCGAAGAGCTGGAGGGCGTCGGGCGCGCCGTCGACCGGGAGCGGCGGCACCTCGACGATGTGCTCGCCGCGGGTGCCGAGCGGCTGCCTGCTGGTGACCAGGACGGTCAGGCGTGTCGAGGTGGTGAGGATCTCGGCCAGCAGATGGGAGCAGGGGGCGCGGAGGTGTTCGGCGGAGTCGAGGACCAGCAGGAGGTGCTTGTCGCCGAGCCATTCGCAGAGCGCCTCGACGGGCATCCGCAGGGTGTGGTCGGCGAGCCCGACCGCGTCCGAGACGGTGGGGAGCAGCAGCCCGTCGTCGTAGAGCGGGGAGAGGTCGGCCCACCAGGCGCCGTCCGCGTAATGGTCGGCGGCGGCGCGGGCGGCCCGGAGCGCGAGCCGGGTCTTGCCGACGCCGCCGGGGCCGATCAGGGTGGTCATCCGCCGGGTGGTCAACGCGGTGTGCAGCCGGGCCAGTTCGGCCCGCCTCCCGACGAAGCTGGTCGTCTCCTCGGGAAGGTATCCCACCTTGGTCATCATCACCGTCCGCACGCTGGGGCAGGGTGCGCCGGCGAACCGCCCGCCCGGGCCGGCCCCGCCTCCCCCGTCGGGGAGAGCGGGACCGGTTCGGTGGACCGGGACGGCTGTCGCGGCTCCGTTGCCGACGTCTGCCGTCACCGTAGTGCCGCTGGAGGTCAGCGCAGAGTGAAGACGGCCGTCGTGCGTCCCGGGACGGTGAAAGTGGCCGATTTCCCGTCGTACCTGGCTCGTTTGACCGTAAGATCCGCACCCTTGGCCTGGACCGGGTGCAGGGCGTACGTCCTGCCGGCCGGTGCGGCGAGCCGCTGTTCGGCGGTGTCCGGGGCGGCGTTGATGACGACGACGAGCTTGCCGAGGCGCATGGTGATCACGCCGGGCGTCTCGTCCTCACCGGAGAGCGGGAAGGACAGGGCCGACTGCACCTGCCCCGCGGTGCGCAGGGAGAACTCCTTCTCGGTGGAGCGGATGGTGAGCAGGTCGCGATAGGCGGCCGAAGCCCCGTCGATCCGGTCGCACTTCGGGGCGATGGCGCCGGTGGCGGCCAGCAGCGGCTTCGCGTACGACCACTTGTCCTGGTTGTCGGCGGCGGGCGGGAGTCCCCGGCCGAAGCCGTTGCCGTCGCGGCAGTCCCAGTGCAGGGCGTTGAACCAGTCGCCGCTGTCGTAGGAGTTGCGGTCCAGGGACTTGGAGCGCAGCAGGTCGGTGCCCGCCTGGGAGAGCGAGGGCCCCTGGGAGAGGACGGAGGCGGCCATCGCCACCACCTGGGCCCTGGCCCGCTCGGCGGCCGTGGCGTCGGCCGGGAGCTTGAAGGCGAGGGCGTCGAAGAGGGTCTCGTTGTCGTGGGCGTCGGAGTAGGCCAGCGCGTCGCCGGGTGCGGCCGCGTATCCGGCGGGCGCCCCGTTGTAGTCGACGTCCGCGCCCTTGACCGTGCGCCCGGAGGAGTCGGTGAAGGTGTAGTCCGCGAGGTTGCCGGTGAGGCCGACCTTGATCAGGTCCTGGTAGTGCAGCAACCGGGCCTTCTGCTCGGCACGGGTGCCGTTGGCCGGCGAGGAGTTGGGGTCGGTGTAGAGGCCGGAGGCGAAGCCCTGGACGCCGGGGTCCTCGTCGAAGGGGCCGCCGCCGCGCACGGCGTCGCGGGCCCGGTCGGAGAAGGTCGCGATGCCGGTGCCGGCCATGTTCTTCTGGGTGGCCTGGACGAAACGGGCGTCGTCGGCGATCTCGCCGAAGTTCCAGCCCTCCCCGTACAGGATGATCTTCTTCCCGTCGACGCCGTCCTCGGCGAGCGTGAGGGAGTCCAGCGCCTTGCGGACCGCGAGGATGTTGTCCTTGGGGTGGTGGCCCATCAGGTCGAAGCGGAAGCCGTCGACCTTGTACTCCTTCGCCCAGGTGACGACGGAGTCGACGACGAGCTTGCCCATCATGGTGTTCTCGGGCGCAGTGTTGGCGCAGCAGGTGGAGGTGGCGACGCTGCCGTCCTCCAGGAGCCGCTGGTAGTAGCCGGGCACGATGCGGTCGAGGACCGACTTGTCGTCCTGCCCGGAGGCGACGGTGTGGTTGTAGACGACGTCCATGACCGTGCGCAGACCGGACCCGTTGAGCCCCTGCACCATCTGCCGGAACTCGACCGTGCGCCGGGTGCCGTCCGGGTCGGAGGCGTAGGAGCCCTCGGGGACGGTGTAGTGCAGCGGGTCGTAGCCCCAGTTGAATCCGTCCTTGGCCGCCGCCTTGCTCACGCACTCCTGCTGCTTCTCGGAGTCGGGGGCGTGGGCGGACAGGTCGCAGTCGGGTGTCGCCTGGTCCTTCTTCTTCTCCGGGATGGTCCCGATGTCGAAGACGGGCAGCAGGTGGACATGGCTCGTGCCGGAGTCGGCGAGCTTCTTGAGGTGCTTCATGCCCTTCGAGCGGGTGTCGGTGAAGGCCCGGTACTCACCCGGGTGCTTCGCCGTGCGGTCCGTGACGGAGAAGTCCCGGACGTGCAGCTCCTGGATCTGGGCGTCCCGCAGCGGGATGGCGGCGGGCTTCTTCAGGCCGGACCAGCCGCGCGGCGCGAGGGCCGGGTCGGTGAGGTCGACGACGAGGCTGCGGGCGGAGTCGGCGGTCAGGGCGGTGGAGTAGGGGTCGGTGACCTTGTTGGTGACCAGCTTCTGGACGGTGGGGGCCCAGACGGTCACGGCGTACCGGTAGGGCTTGCCCTGCCAGCTCTTCTTGCCGGTGACGGACCAGACGCCGGTGCGGTCGTCGCGCCTCATCGGGACGGTACGGCCGTCGAGTTCGAGCGACACGGTCCGGGCGGTGGGGGCCCAGACGGAGAGCGTGGGCGTGCCGCCGCGGAACACCGGGCCGAGCGACGCGGAGGCCGCCTTCTTCCCGTACAGGTCGTCCAGGATGCCCGCCGTCTGTACGCCGGTGGCGGCGAGCAGGGCCCCGTTGGCGGCGCGCTGGGTGGCGACGAGCTGGCCGCGCAGGGATTCCCGGACGCGGTCGCGGTCGCGGGCGTCGACGGTGAAGGCCGGATAGTCCTTCAGGTGCGGGAACTTCGCCTTCTGGGCGTCGCTCAGCGCGCCCGGGGCGAGCCGCAGCCACCGGCCCTCGTCGGAGAGCGCCCCGTCGACGACGGAGATGCCGCCCTTCTCGGCGTACACGAGCTGCTGGCTGGTTGCGTCGGTGGTCTTCACCTTCCAGACGACGGTGTTCGCGTCGATCCACTGCGCCTCGGCCTTGGACAGGTCGGGGGCAGCCCCGCCGCCGGTCTGCGGGAGGAGGTAGCCGGGCTTGCCGCCGAGCATCCAGACCTCGTGGCCGTAGGTGGCGAGGTCGAGGGACTGGTCGCTGGGGAGGTCCTTCTCGTCGCCCTTGTGCAGGATGTAGCTCAGGCTGGTGGCCCCCTCCACGAGCGGCACCTCGAAGGTGACCCCGTAGGCGTCCTTCTTCACCGGCATCAGCGGCTTGGACCAGTCGGTGGGCTCCTTGGCCCCCGCCCAGGTGTGCAGGCCCCAGCCCTCGTAGTCGCCGTCCGCGCGGTGGTAGTTGAGGACGGCCTTCGTGGTGTCCTGCGGCGGGGTCTCGGGGGCTACGGCCGTCTGCTCGTCCTTGCCCTGCTCGATCCAGACCTGACCGGTCGCGCCGAGGTCGATGGTCCGCTCCGGTCCGTCCGCCGTGCCGTTCTTCTCGACGGTGTACGGGACCGAGGTCGCGCCCTTCTCCAGGTCGATCCAGGCGAACGCACCGTAGGCGTCCCGCCCGATGAACTCGGCGGTCTTCTCACCGGACTTCAGCTGCCAGCCCTCGTACTCGCCGTCGGGGCGCTGGTAGTGGACGACGGCCCGGTCGCGCTCGACGGCGACGGGCTTCCCGGGCGGCGGGGTCTGGCCGGCGGTGGTCGAGGCGAGCGCACGGGAGGTGCGGCCGGACCGGTCGACGACGACGGCCTTGTAGCGCAGCGGCGTCCCCGCCTTCACCGTCTCGTCGAGATACTGGGTGACCTTGTACGGGGCGTGGTCGGCGGTGCCGAGCGTCCGCCACTTCCCGTTACCGGCCTGCGCGGCGAAGACGACCCGGTTGAGCCGGCCGCCGTCCACGTCGGCGGTGATCTCGACGGTGCCGGTCGCGCCGGCGGCCGGGGCCTTCAGCGAGATCGCGGGCTTGGCGGCGGGAGCGCCCACGGTCCGGTCCGCCTTCAGCACGACGCTGGAGAGGGCGGGCACGGTGACGGTGACCTTCTTGTCCTTGCCGCTGCGGACAGCACCGGAACGGCCGTACAGCGTGCGGAAGTTCATGTCGGCCGACTCGGTGGCGAGCTGGACCTTCTTCGGGCTCGTGCCGTTGTTGGAGGCGACGAGGTACTCGTCACGACGCTCGGCGTCGATGCGCGAGGTGGCGTACACCGAGCCCTCCGCGAGCCGCTCGGTCTGCGTGCCGTCGCGCAGCGCCGGGTGCGCCTCGGTGAGCTTCGAGAGCGCGGCGATGGAGCGGTAGACCGGGTGCTTCGTGTCGTACGCGTCCGAGGCGTGCGTGCGGTCGGTGCCGAGCTGGTCGTCGTCGAGGTAGTCGGCGGTCTTCGAGGCGAAGAGGGTCTGGCGGGAGTCCTTGTCGCCGCCCGCGCCGGTGAAGCCCTGCTCGTCGCCGTAGTAGATCACCGGGTTGCCCCGGCCCAGGAACATCAGCTCGTTGGCCAGCCGGGCCCGCTTCAGCAGCTCCGCGTCGTCGGCCTTCGGGTTGTCCTGCTTGAGGAAGGTCCCGATGCGGCCCATGTCGTGGTTGCCGAGGAAGGTGACCTGCTCGTAGGCGTTGGCCTTTTCGGTGGTGTAGCGGTAGTCGTTCCCGTACACCGAGGCGAGCTTGTCGGCGGGCGCGCCCTGGGAGGCGAACTGCCGGGCGGCGTCCTGGAACGGGAAGTCCAGCGTGGAGTCCAGGCGGCCCCGGGTGACGTACGGCGAGGTGACCTCGGTGTCGGCGGAGTAGACCTCGCCGAACATGAAGAAGTCGTCCCGGCCGCGCTTCGCCGCGTAGTCGTCGAGCGCGGTGGCCCACTGGGTCCAGAAGTCCAGGTCGACGTGTTTGACGGTGTCGATGCGGAAGCCGTCGATGTCGAAGTCGCGGACCCACTTCTGGTAGATCTTCTCCATACCCTTCACGACCTCGGGACGCTCGGTCCACAGGTCGTCGAGGCCCGCGAAGTCACCGTACTCGTTGGACTCGCCGGCCCACGTCGAGTCGCCCCGATTGTGGTACATGGTCGGGTCGTTGAGCCAGGAGGGGACCTTCTTGCCGGTGTTCGGGGTCTTCACCGGGGTGTACGGGAAGGAGTCCTCGTCGACCTTCTTGACCCCCTGGCGGTCGTCGAAGGGGCGGCCGTCCTCGTCGAGGTAGGGGAAGGCTCCCTTGGGCTTGTAGCCGTAGGCCTTCTCCGCGTAGTCGACGGTGTCGGCGGTGTGGTTGGTGATGACGTCGAAGAAGACCTTCATGCCCTTGGCGTGGGCCTTGTCGATCAGCTTCTCCAGGTCGGCGTTGGTGCCGAAGTGCGGGTCGACCTGGGTGAAGTCGGTGATCCAGTAGCCGTGGTAGCCGGCCGAGGCGTCCTTGCCGGCGCCCTGGACCGGCCGGTTCTTGAAGATCGGGGCCATCCAGATGGCGGTGGTGCCGAGGCCCTTGATGTAGTCGAGCTTCGACGTCAGGCCCTTGAGGTCGCCGCCCTGGTAGAACCCCTTGTCGGTGGGGTCGTGGCCGTGGTCGAGGCGTGAACCGGTCAGCCCGCCCCGGTCGTTGGAGGTGTCGCCGTTGGCGAAGCGGTCGGGCAGCACGAAGTAGAACTGCTCACGCGTGAGGTCGTGCCGGGCCGGCTCACGGGCCAGCTCGGCGTCCGAGGGCGGGGCCGGCGGCCGGGGTGACGCGGCGGCGGTGGCCGCCGGGACGACGGGCAGCAGCACCGCGCACAGGGCGGCCACCGCCCCTCGCCTGAGGGTGGTTCGGGACACGGAGGGTGCTCCTCGGCTGGTGTCAGGAGGGTGGGCTGCGGGCCGGTGGCGCTGCCACCGGCCCGCTGGAGGGGGTACGGGTCAGCCGCGCCAGACGTCGGCGGTGAGCGTGACCTTCCCGGAGGCCGGGACGGTGGCGGTGCGGTTGGCGCCGCTCTCCCAGGTGACGTTGCCGGCCGCGTCCTTGCGGACGTACTTGTAGGCGAACGCGGTCCCGGCGGGCAGGGCCACGTCCAGCTTCCACACGGGGTACGCGGCCGGGTCGAGCTTGGGCGCGCTCGCCGGGTTCCAGTTGCCGAGGGTGGCCTGGTCGCCGGTGACGTGGATGTTCTGACCGGGCTGGGTGGTGGCGTTGACGCCGAAGGACGCGCCGGATGAGCCGTTGCCGGGGCCCGGGTCGGGGTTCGTGCCGCCGCCCCCGGAACACGTACGGGCGCCTGCGTGCAGGGCGACGGCGGTGCCGGCCGGGACGGTGGCGGTGAACTGGCCGGAGCCGTTGACGGTGACGCCCTTGCCGGACTGGACGTCGCAGTAGTCGCCGGCCGGCAGCGAGGTCTGGAAGGTCCGGTTCAGCGCGGAGCCCTCGTGGTTGATGGCGACGTACGCCTTGGTCCCCCGTCCGAAGGCGATCTGGTCGCCGCCGTTGTCCCACCAGTCGGTGACGGCCTGACCGCGTGCGGCGTTGCGGAAGCCGACCATGGAGGAGATCTCGCGCCAGGCGTGCTGGCACTTCCAGCCGTCGCTGTAGCAGGCGTTGACCTGGCCGCCGTTCGGCGGTCCGGCGTCGTGGTCGCTGAACTCGTAGCCGGAGTGGACGTCCGGGGAGCCGTAGGGGTAGGCCAGCATGAAGACGCCGGCGAGCGTGTAGGCGGAGCCGGACTTGTAGTTGAGGGTCTCGCCGTTGCGCTCGGTGTCGTGGTTGTCGACGAAGACGCCGGACTTGCCGGACTCCATGAAGCCCCAGCCCGCGCCGAAGTTCTTCAGGTGGGCGAGGTTCTCGTTGAGGAAGACCTGCTTGAGGCTCCGCCCGTACCGGAACTCCTGGACGTCGCCGGAGCCGAGGTATTCGGAGGGCGAGACGGCCTCGCCCGCCCCGAAGATCGCCTCGTGCTTCCAGTAGACGTTCGGGTTTGTCAGCCGGGACTTGATGTTGGCCAGGTCGGCGGCGGGCATGTGCTTGGCCGCGTCGATCCGGAAGCCGTCGACGCCGAGCGAGAGCAGGTCGTTGAGGTACCCGGCGATCCTGCCGCGTACGTAGTCCTCGCCGGTGTCCAGGTCGGCGAGGCCGACCAGTTCGCAGTTCTGGACGTTGCCGCGGTCGTTGTAGTTGGTGATCTGGGCCCGGCAGTCGTCGAGGTCGTTGCCGGAGTAGAGGCCCGGGTAGTCGTACTTGCTGTACGCGGAGCCGCCGGTGCCGGTGCCGCTGCCCGCCGACATGTGGTTGATGACGGAGTCCGCGACGACCTTCACGCCCGCCGAGTGGCAGGTGTTGACCATGGCGGAGAAGGCGGCCCGGTCACCGAGCCGGCCGGCGATCTTATAGCTGACGGGCTGGTAGGAGGTCCACCACTGGCCGCCCTGGATGTGCTCCTGGGGCGGCGAGACCTGGACATAGCCGTAGCCCGCCGGACCGAGGGTGTCCGTGCAGGCCTTGGCTATGGAGGCGAACTTCCACTCGAACATCACGGCGGTGACGTCCTTGTCGCCCGGAGCGGCGGCCTGCGCGGGGGACGCGGCGCCGAATCCGGTGGGGACGACGAGGGCGGCGGCGCCGGCCACGAGGGCGAGCGCGGCAGACAGGGGCCTGCGTGCCATGTCTTTCCTCCTGCGGGTGGGGGAAAAGCGGGTGACGGTGCAGCCTCGTCCGGCAACGCGCCGTGCCCTCAAGGCTCCTGAAGGTTCTTGCTGCAAGAATGCAAACCTTGCCGCGGAGCAGACCGTACGAGCCCTCCCGTCACCGGTCAACCCTTTGGACACCCCCCGCTCACATCCACGAAACGAAGCGGTTTTCTTCCTGCAAGGTCTTTCGCAAGATATTGCGGGCCTGTTACGTTTCATCCGACTCCGGTCCGGTCGGCCGAGGGTTCCGGTACCGCCTCACGGCGTCGGACCCCACGCGCCCGGCCGGCCGGGCCGGTCACGACAGAGAGAAGCACCCGGAGTCGCCACAACTCCCCGCCGGCCCTTCCTGGGCCGACTCCTGGTGCCTCTCCTGTACGTGTCCGCTCACGCCCTGGCGGTCAGCCGTTGCGGACCGCCGCCGTCGAGCCCCGCACCACCAGCTCCGGCTGGAAGACGTACTCGGTGCGCTGCACCGGACTCCCGCCGATCTCCTCCAGGAGCGCGCCCACCGCTGCCGCCGCCATCGCGTGGACGGGCTGGCGCACCGTGGTCAGCGGCGGGTCGGTGAACGCGATGAGCTGCGAGTCGTCGAAGCCGACGACCGAGACGTCGCGCGGGACCTCCAGGCCCCTCCCCCGGGCGGCACGCACCACGCCCAGCGCCATCAGGTCGCTGCCGCAGACGATGCCCGTGCAGCCCGCGTCCAGCAGGGCGCCCGCCGCGACCTGGCCGCCCTCCACGCTGAACAGGGTGGAGCAGACGAGCAGTTCGGCCTCGGAGCGGTCCATGCCGAGCAGGGACACCGCCGCCTCCACGAACCCCTCGCGCTTGCGGCGCGAGGGGACGTAGCGCTGCGGGCCGATGGCCAGGCCGATCCGTCGGTGGCCGAGGTCGGCGAGGTGCTGGAGGGCCATCGTCACGGCAGCGTTGTCATCGGGCGAGACGAACGGGGCGCTGATGCGCTCGTTGTAGCCGTTGATCAGGACGAACGGCACCCCGCGCTCGGTGAGCGCGGCGTACCGGCCGGGGTCGGCGGAGGTGTCCGCGTGCAGCCCGGACAGGAAGACGATGCCGCCGACGCCGCGCTCCACGAGCTGCTCGACGAGTTCGTCCTCGGTCGCCCCGCCCGGGAGTTGGGTGCAGAGCACGGGCGTGTAGCCGTGCCCGGCCAGCACCTGTTCGACGGACTGCGCGAACGCCGGGAAGATCGGGTTGGTGAGTTCGGGCGTCACCAGGCCGATCAGTCCGGCGCTGCGCTGCCGCAGCCGTACGGGGCGTTCGTAGCCCAGGATGTCGAGCGCCGCGAGCACCCGCTGACGCGTGGAGTCCGCGACGCCCTGCTTCCCGTTCAGGACCCGGCTGACCGTCGCCTCGCTGACCGCCGCCTGTCCGGCGATGTCGGAGAGGCGGGGCGCTGCCGTGGTCCTGGGTGCGGGCAGTGTCACACCGTCCACCACACCGTGGTGTCGGCGGGCAGCTCGGCCTCGGCGCCGTCCACGGTGACCGGGGAGCTGGCGAGCAGCGCCCGGCCGCGGGCGGCGATGCGCACCGGGGCGCCGGTGGTGTTGACGGTGCAGACGAAGCCGGGGCGGGCGAAGACGAGGACGCCTTCGGGACCGTCCAGCCACTCGACGTCCGTGCCCGCGCCGAGGCCCGGGTGGTCCCGGCGGGCGGCGATGGCGGCCCGGTACAGCTCCAGGGTGGAGCCCTCCACGCCGGTCTGCGCCTCGACGGACAGCTCGCCCCAGCCGGCGGGCTGCGGGAGCCAGCTGCCGCCGTCGCCGAAGCCGTACGACGTGCCCTCGCGGGTCCACGGGATCGGGACGCGGCAGCCGTCGCGGAAGCCGTCCTGGCCCTCGGCGCGGAAGAACGACGGGTCCTGGCGGGCCTCGTCGGGCAGGTCGGTGACGTCGGGCAGGCCGAGCTCCTCGCCCTGGTAGACGTAAGCGGAGCCGGGCAGGGCGAGCATCAGGAGGGTGGCGGCGCGGGCGCGGCGCAGGCCCAGCTCGCGGTCGCCGGGGGTACGGATCTGGGTGCCGAGGCCCGCCGGGTTGGCGAACCGGGTGGTGTGCCGGGTGACGTCGTGGTTGGAGAGCACCCAGGTGGTGGGGGCGCCGACCGGGCGCATGGCGTCGAGCGAGGAGTCGATGACTTTGCGCAGTTCGGCGGCGTCCCAGGCGGTGGAGAGGTACTGGAAGTTGAACGCCTGGTGCATCTCGTCGGGGCGCACGTAGTTGGCGGTGCGCTCGACGGTCGGGGTCCACGCCTCGGCCACCGCGATCCTCTCGCCCGGGTACTCGTCGAGGATGGTGCGCCAGCTGCGGTAGATCGCGTGCACGCCGTCCTGGTCGAAGAAGGGCATGACGTCGTTGCCGAGCAGCTTGAGCTGGTCGTGGGCGCCGAGGTCGGGCAGGCCCTCGGCCTTGACGAGGCCGTGGGCGACGTCGACGCGGAAGCCGTCGACGCCCATGTCGAGCCAGAAGCGCAGGATGGAGCGGAACTCGTCGGCGACCGCCGGGTGCTCCCAGTTGAAGTCGGGCTGCTCGGGGGCGAAGAGGTGGAGGTACCAGTCGCCGGGGGTGCCGTCCGGGTCGACCGTACGGGTCCAGGCGGGGCCGCCGAAGATGGACTCCCAGTCGTTGGGCGGGAGTTGGCCGTCGGCGCCCTTGCCCGGGAGGAAGTGGTAGCGCTCGCGCAGGGCGGAGCCGGGGCCTTCGGCCAGGGCGCGCTTGAACCACTCGTGCTGGTCGGATGAGTGGTTGGGGACCAGGTCGACGATGACGCGCAGGCCCAGGCCGTGCGCCTCGCGGATCAGCGCGTCGGCGTCCAGCAGGTTGCCGAACATCGGGTCGATGGCCCGGTAGTCGGCGACGTCGTAGCCCGCGTCGGCCTGCGGGGAGGCGTAGAAGGGGGAGAGCCAGACCGCGTCGACGCCCAGGTCCTTGAGGTGGGGCAGGCGGGCGGTGACGCCGGGGAGGTCGCCCATGCCGTCGCCGTCGCCGTCGGCGAAGCTCCGCGGATAGACCTGGTAGATCACCGCGTCCTGCCACCAGCCGGTGCGGTGGCCCGGGGCGTCGTCGGACGTGCCGGTGGAGGGGGCAGCGAGGTGCTGGGTCATGTCGTCCCTGGGGTGTCTGGGTGGGGAGCGGCGCCGGTGACCGGGTCGGGGTTTCCGGCGCCGCCGTGACGGGTGCGGTGGTGCGGGCGGGTGCTGGTGTCCTGCGGTGTCAGCCCTTGACGGCTCCGGCGGACATTCCGGTGACCAGGTGCTTCTGGGCGAAGAGGAAGACCAGGGCGGCCGGGATGGCGATGAGGACGGAGGCGGCGGTCATCGGGCCCCACTGGGCTCCGTACTGGTTGACGAACTTCTGGAGTCCGCCGGCCAGCGTGAGGTTCTCGTCGCCGACCAGGAAGGCGGAGGCGTAGGCCACTTCGCCCCAGGCGGTGATGAAGGAGTAGAACGCGGTGACCGCGAGGCCCGGCTTGGCCAGCGGCAGGATGAGGCGGAAGAAGGTGCCGAACGGGGTGAGGCCGTCGACCTCGCCCGACTCGTCGATCTCGCGCGGGATGGTGTCGAAGAAGCCCTTCATCATCCAGGCGCAGAACGGCACCGAGATGGTGAGGTAGGTGATGACGAGTCCGGTGGGCTGGTTGAGCAGCCCCAGGGTCGACATGATGTTGTAGATCGGCACGATGAGGACGGCGACCGGGAACATCTGGGTGATCAGCAGCGTCCACATCAGCCCGCGCTTGCCCGGGAAGCGGAAGCGGCTGACCGCGTATCCGGTGGTGGCGGCGACGAAGACGCCGATCACCGTGGAGAGTGCGGAGATGATGACGGAGTTGGCGAACCAGTTGAGGAACTCGGTGTCGCGGATCAGGTTCGTGTAGTTGACGAACGTCGTCTCGCGGAAGAAGTCCGTGGTGGTCGCGTACTTCGCGGGCTTGAGCGAGGTCAGCAGGACCCACAGCACCGGGAAGACCGCGATCACCGAGGCGACGATCAGGGTGAAGTGAAGGGCCACGGAGGCGAGCGGGGAGCGCTCGCCGCGCAGCCGGACCTTGCGTACGGCTCCGTGCCGGGCGGGGGTGTCGGTCGCGGTGGTCACCAGTTGTCTCCCTGGGAGCGCAGGACTCGCCGGTAGACCACGGCGAAGAGCATCAGGAGTACGAGGATCAGCACGCCCCAGGTGGAGGACTGCGCGTAGTCGCGCGGGCTGATCTCGAAGGAGAACTTGTACGCCTGGGTCACCAGGATCTGGGTCGCCTCACCGGGTCCGCCGCGGGTCAGCAGGAAGATCACCGGGAACATGTTGAAGGTCCAGATGGTGGAGAGCAGGACCACCGTGGTGGAGACCGGGCGCAGTCCGGGCAGCGTGATGTGGCGGAAGCGCTGCCAGGCGGTCGCGCCGTCCATCTCGGCCGCCTCGTACTGCTCGGAGGGGATGGACTGGAGCCCGCCGAGGAGGGCGACCATCATGAACGGGATGCCGAGCCAGACGTTGACGGCGATGACCGCGAACTTGGCCCAGGTCGGGTCGTTCAGCCACGGGACGGCGTCGATGCCCGCACCGCCGAGGACTTTGTTGAGCAGACCGCGCTCCTCGTTGTAGAGGAAGCGCCAGGCGAAGACGGAGACGAAGCCGGGGATGGCCCAGGGCAGGATGAGGGCCATGCGGTAGGCGGAGCGGCCGGCGATGCGGCGGTTGAGGATGTTCGCCAGGGACATGCCGAGGACGAACGTGATGCTCACGCAGGAGACGGTCCACACCAGCGTCCAGCCCAGCGTGCCGAGGAACTGCGAGCCGGTCAGCGCGTCGACGTAGTTGTCCGCGCCGACGAACTCGTAGGTGGCGGGGATCTCGTTGACCCCGATGGAGCGGGCGACGTTCCGCTCGTCGGCGTCGGTCATCGAGAGGTAGATGCCGCGGACCAGCGGATAGCCGATGATCACGCCGATCACGACGACGACCGGGGCGACCATGGTCCAGGCGTACCAGTGGACCGACAGGGCCCGCCTCAGACGGCCGGGGGTCGGCGGTGGGGTGCCAGTACCGCGGCTCCGGCCGCGGGCGGTGTGCTCGCCCGCGGCCTTCACCACCGACTGGCTGGTGTGGACAGCCATCAGTCGGCCAACCTTCCTGTTACTTCCAGCCCTCGAGGAGCTTGCGGTAGGAGTCACCGGTGGCCTTGGCGGCCTTCTCCGGCGTGGTCTGGCCGGTGAGGACCTTGGTGTACTCGACACGCAGGGGCTCGAAGAGGCTGCCGCCCTCCGGGATCCAGGGGCGCTCGACGGCGGTCTCGACGACCGGCTTGAAGAAGCCGACGATCTCGCTGTCGACCGCTTCCTTCTTGGCGTACGCGGAGGTGCGGGTCGGCAGCAGGTTCAGCTCGCCGGCGGCGGTGGCCTGGCTGTCCACGGACGTCATGTACTCGACGAAGGCGTAGGAGGCGTCGAGGTTCTTGGAGCCCGCGTAGACGGCGAGGTTGTGGCCGCCCTGCGGGGCGCCCTGGGCGGCGGAGCCGGCCGGGACCGGGGCGACGCCCAGGTTGTCCTTGTCGGTGAACTCTTTGCCGGTCAGGGTGTCGGCGACGGCCCAGGGGCCGTTGATCATCATCGCGACGTCGCCGTTCTTGAACGACTGCATCATGTTCTCCCAGCCGTCCGAGGCATCCGTCTTCGCGGTGCCGTCGTCGACCAGGGCCTTGACCGCCTTGAACGCCTTGACGCCCTCGGGCTTGTCCACGGTGACGGTCTTGGCGCCGGCGTCGACCATGTCGCCGCCCTCGCCGTACAGGAAGGAGAGGAAGTAGTACGGGTCGTCGCCGCGGAGGTAGAGGCCGGTCTTGCCGGTCTTGTCCTTGATCTTCTTGGCGACGGTCTTGAGGTCGTCCAGGTTCGCGGGCGCCTCGACACCGGCCTCCTTGAACAGCTTCTTGTTGTAGAAGACGCCCATGGAGTCGATGACCTGCGGGACGGCGTAGGTCTTGTCCTCGTACTTGGTGGACGCGACGGCCTGCTTGAGGAAGTCGTCCTGGTTCTTCAGGGCGGCGGTGCCGTCCAGCGGGGCCAGGTAGCCGAGGTTGGCGAAGTCCGGCGTCCACGCGACCTCGGAGCGGATCACGTCGGGCGCACCGTCGCCGGCCTGGGCGGCGTTCTTGAACTTGTTCTGCGCCTCGCCGAAGGGCACGTTGACGTACTTGACGTCGACCTTCGGGTGCTTCTTCTCGAAGCCTTCGGCCAGCTTCTTGAAGACCTTGTCCTCGCTGCCGACACTGGAGGTGTCCCACCAGGTCACGGTGCCGGAGAGCTCGCCCGAGCTCTTGCTGCCGGTCTCGTCGTCGCTGCCGCAGGCGGTCGCCGCGAGCGCCAGGGCCGCGACCAGGGCGGTGGCCGTTATGCCACGTCGCATCTGAACTCCTTCAACTGCCGTACCGCTCCGTCGCGGCGCCGGGTCGACGTGAACGTAACAAGGATGAAAGACGACCGAAAGACCTTGCGGAAGATTTCTGCAAGCCCTGGTGATCGTTACATTCGCGTGTCCTCAAGGTTGCCGTCAAGCCCCTTGACGACAGTCGTGGATCCCTGGCAGGGGCAGGCGGGACAGGGCGGACCCGCAATGCGACGATCCGACCCCCGTACGCGAACCGGGTCCGCAAGTCCTTGCAAGACGTTGCCGGAAAGCATGCAGAAGGGCTCCCCCGCACCACCCCACGCACGGTGGGCAATCCGACACGGGCCCGGTACAGTCCCATCCCATGACCGCACGGCTTGCCGATATCGCAACTCAGGCGGGGGTCAGCGAAGCGACGGTCAGCCGAGTCCTGAACGGCAAGCCCGGAGTCGCGGCGACCACCCGCGAATCCGTCCTCGCGGCGCTCGACGTCCTCGGCTACGAACGGCCGGTGCGGCTGCGCAGGCGCAGCGCGGGGCTGGTCGGCCTGATCACCCCGGAGCTGGAGAACCCGATCTTCCCGGCGCTGGCACAGGTCATCGGCCAGGCGCTGACCCGGCAGGGATACACCCCGGTACTGGCGACCCAGACCCCCGGCGGCTCCACCGAGGACGAACTCACCGAAATGCTGGTGGACCGGGGCGTCTCGGGCATCATCTTCGTCTCCGGGCTGCACGCGGACACCTCGGCCGACATGCAGCGCTACGAACAACTGCGCGGCCAGGGTGTCCCCTTCGTCCTGGTGAACGGCTTCTCCGCGAAGGTGCAGGCGCCGTTCATCTCCCCGGACGACCGGGCGGCGATGCGGCTCGCGGTGACGCACCTGGCGGCGCTCGGCCACACCCGGATCGGCCTGGCGGTCGGCCCCAAGCGCTTCGTGCCGGTGCTCCGCAAGATCGAGGGCTTCCACGCGACGATGCGGGAGCAGCTGGGTCTCGCCCCGGACGAGGCGGAGGAGTTGATCCAGCACTCTCTGTACACCTTGGAGGGCGGTCAGGCCGCCGCCTCCGCGCTGATGGAGCGCGGCTGCACGGCGGTGGTGTGCGCGAGCGACATGATGGCACTCGGGGCGATCCGGGCGGCCCGCAGGCTCTCCAAGGACGTGCCGCGCGACCTGTCGGTCGTGGGCTACGACGACTCGCCGCTCATAGCGTTCACGGACCCGCCGCTGACGACGATCCGGCAGCCGGTGACGGCGATGGGCCAGGCCGCCGTCCGCACGCTCCTGGAGGAGATCGGCGGAACCCCGGCCCCGCACAGTGAGTTCGTCTTCATGCCCGAGCTGGTGGTTCGCGGCTCGACGGCCGCCGGACCCGCAGGCGGCTCAGGGTCCCCTTCTCGTCCTTGAGGCGCAGGACGTGCGACCGGAACCCGACCGGAGGATGATCGGGGGCAGAGGAATCTCTATGGAAGACTCTCTGCCTATGGGTGAAACACAGGTGACAGCACAGGAAGGCCGGTCGACGGCCGGTTCTTCACCCATCGCGGCCGAGGCGGCCTCCGAGACCGCCGCCGCGTCGTCCACCACTTCCCCGGCGACTGCTTCCCCGGCCTCCGGGAAGAGCGGTTGGCGGGCCCGGCTCCGCTCGCTGCGGACGCCCGGCCGCCCCCGGCTCTGGTTCGAGATCCTGCTCATCGCGGTCAGTTACTGGCTGTATTCGCTTGTGCGCAATGCGGTCCCGGAGCAGAAGGCGGCGGCGCTGAGCAACGCCGACTGGATCTGGTCGGCGGAGAAGTCCCTGGGCCTCGCCTTCGAGGAAACGGTCAATCACGCGGTCAATTCCGTGACATGGCTGATCGTGTCGATGAACTACTACTACGCGACGTTGCACTTCGTCGTGACCATCGGCGTCCTCGTCTGGCTGTTCCGCCGCCACCCGGGCCGTTACGCGGCGACCCGGCTGGTCCTCTTCGCGACGACGGGTGTGGCCCTGCTCGGCTACTACCTCTACCCCCTGGCGCCGCCCCGTCTGATGAACGGGGCGAACTTCATCGACACGGTGCTCGTCCACGAGACGTGGGGCTCGATGGCGTCGGGCAACTTCAAGAACATGTCGAACCAGTACGCGGCGATGCCGTCGATGCACATCGGCTGGTCCCTCTGGTGCGGCCTGACGATCTTCGCCCTGGCCTCGGTGCCCTGGGCCCGCATCCTGGGCCTGCTCTACCCGACGCTCACCCTGGTCGTCATCGTGGCCACCGCCAACCACTTCTGGCTGGACGCGGTGGGCGGCATGGCCTGCCTCGCGTTCGGTTACGCGGTGTCCCGCGTCTGGTACGGCTCGCTGCCGCACCGCTTGCCGAGGTGGGTGCCCGGGGCGAGGAAGGGCCGGCTGACCGGACTGCGCGCCGCCCGCCTGCCACGCCCGTCCTCGGAGCCGGAGCCGGAGGCAGGGTCGAAGCCCGAGCCGGAGACGGCCGGGGCGCGACGGGCGTAGCGCCTGGCGGTCTCGCCCGGGTCGCTCCGCGGCGGGCTCGCCCGGGTCGCTCCGGGTCGGCCGAGCAACCCACCGTGCAGCGCGCGGGCAGCCCGCGCGCCACGCCCATCGACATCGACATCGACATCGACGAGCGGGACTTCCCCGACGCGCCGAGGAGCTGTCGGACGGCGGGACCGACTCCGAGGCGGCGGAGTACGAGTACGGCACGTTCATGGGCGAGCGGGCGAACCACCCGCGGGAGACCACGCCGACGCCGCAGGAGGCGGTGGGCCCGCGCGCCACGGTTCCCTCAGCCGGGTGCGGACCGGCGCGTGCGGGGGCACTTCGCTCCTGGCCCGGCCGCCGGCCCTTCCTCGCTAGGTCGCCGCCCCGTAGAACCGCTCCTCCACCACCGCCCGAGCCCTGCGCGTGATCCGCCGGTAGTCGTCCAACATGTCCCCGACATGCCCCGGCTCGTAGCCCAGATACCGTCCCACCGCCGCCAGCTCCCGCGGATCGGACGGGAACGTGTCGCCCGGCCGCCCCCGCACCAGCATCACCGCGTTGCGCACCCGCGCCGCCAGCACCCACGCCTCGTCCAGCGTCTGCGCGTCCTCCGCCGGGATCAGCTCCGCCGCGCACGCGGCGGCCAGCGCCTCGCGCGTACGCGTCGTGCGCAGGCCCGGCTCCGCCCACCCGTGCTGCATCTGCATCAGCTGCACGGTCCACTCGACGTCGCTCAGCCCGCCCCGCCCCAGCTTCGCGTGGAGCGTGGGGTCCGCGCCGCGCGGCATCCGTTCGGACTCCATCCGCGCCTTGAGCCGGCGGATCTCGCGTACGGCGTCCTCGCCGAGCCCTTCCATCGGATACCGCAACGGATCGACCAGCTCGACGAAATCACGCCCCAACTCCTCGTCGCCCGCCATGTGTTCGGCCCGCAGCAGGGCCTGGCTCTCCCAGACCAGCGCCCAGCGCCGGTAGTAGGCCTCGTACGACTTCAGCGTGCGGACCATCGGCCCGGTCTTGCCCTCGGGGCGCAGATCGGCGTCGATGAGCAACGGCGGGTCGGCGGTGGGCAGCTGGAGCAGTCGTCGCATCTCGGAGACGACCGCGTTGGCCGCCCGCCCCGCCTCCTCGTCGCTCACGCCCTCGCGTGGCCGGTGGACGAAGAGGACGTCGGCGTCGGAGCCGTAACTCAGCTCGTGCCCGCCGAAGCGGCCCATGCCGATCACGGCGAACCGGGTCGGCAGGGTGTCGCCCCACCGCTCGCGGACGGCGGCCCGCAGCGCCCCCGCGATCGTGGCGGCGTTGAGGTCGGTGACGGCCGAGCCGACCCGGTCGACGAGGGCCCCGTGATCCTGCTCGGCGGGGCTGTCCTCGGTCCCGTACGAGCCGATGAGGTCGGCGGCCGTCGTACGGAACAGCTCCCGGCGACGCACCCCGCGCACCACGGCGACGGCCGACTCCGCGTCCCCGGCCCGCCCCACCGCGGCCAGCACCTCCTGCTCCAGGTGGCCCCGGCTGCGGGGTGTGAGCCCCTCCGGGTCGCCGAGGATCGCCACTGCCTCCGGGGCCCGCATCAGCAGGTCCGGGGCGAGGCGGCCGGCGGACAGGACCCGGGCGAGGTTCTCCGCTGCGGCGCCCTCGTCGCGCAGGAGCCGCAGATACCACGGGGTCTTCCCGAGCGCGTCGGACACCTTGCGGAAGCCGAGGAGCCCGGCGTCCGGGTCGGCGGAGTCCGCGAACCAGCCGAGGAGCACCGGCAGCAGGGTGCGCTGGATGGCGGCCTTGCGGGTCACCCCGGAGGAGAGGGCCTCCAGGTGCCGCAGGGCGGCGGACGGATCGGCGTACCCGAGGGCCTCCAGGCGGATCGCGGCGGCCTTCGCGCTGAGCCGGGACTCGCCGGGAGCCAGCTGGGCGACGGCGTCCAGGAGCGGCCGGTAGAAGATCTTCTCGTGCAGCCGCCGTACCACGGAGGCGTGCCGTCGCCAGGCCTTGTTCAGCTCCGCCACCGGATCGGTGCGCATCCCGAGCGACCGGCCGAGCCGCCGCAGGTCCGCCTCGTCCGCGGGGACCAGGTGGGTGCGGCGGAGCCGGTAGAGCTGGATGCGGTGCTCCATGGCGCGCAGGAAGCGGTACGCCTCATCGAGCTGGGCGGCGTCCGCACGTCCCACGTACCCGCCCTCGGCGAGCGCCCGCAGCGCCTCCAGGGTGGAGCCGCTGTGCAGCGAGGCGTCACTGCGCCCGTGCACCAACTGGAGCAGCTGGACGGCGAATTCGACGTCCCGCAGGCCGCCGGGGCCGAGCTTCAGCTCCCGTTCGATGCGGTCGGCGGGGATGTTGTCGACGACCCGGCGGCGCATCTTCTGCACGTCGGGGACGAAGTTCTCCCGGTCGGCGGCTCCCCAGACGAGCGGCGACACCGCATCGACGTACTCCGCGCCCAGCTCGGGGTCGCCGGCCACCGCGCGGGCCTTCAACAGGGCCTGGAACTCCCAGGTCTTGGCCCAGCGCTGGTAGTAGGCGAGGTGCGAGCTGAGGGTGCGGACCAGCGGCCCGTTGCGGCCCTCGGGGCGGAGGTTGGCGTCGACCTCCCAGATGGTGCCCTCGACGGTGGTCTCGGAGCAGATCCGCATCATGTGGGCGGCCAGCCGGGTGGCGGCCTGCATGGCCTTGGTCTCGTCGACCCCCTCGCGCGCCTCCCCGACGAAGATCACGTCGACGTCGGAGACGTAGTTCAGCTCCCGCCCGCCGCACTTGCCCATCGCGACGACGGCGAGCCGGCACTGCGCGGCGTCCTCGGGGGCCGCCGTGCGGGCGATGGCGAGAGCGGCGCGGAGGGTGGCGGTGGCGAGGTCGGCCAGTTCGGCGGCGGTCTGGGCGAGATCGGTCGTCCCGCACACGTCCCGGGCGGCGAGGGTGAGCAGGCACCGGCGGTAGGCGACCCGCAGCGAGTCCGGGTCGACGGCGTCGGCGAGCCCGCGCTCGAACTCGGCGACGCCGGGGTGCAGGTCGATCGCCTCGTACGTGACGAGCGCCTGCCAGTCGCGCGGGTGCCGGGCCAGATGGTCGCCGAGCGCCTCCGACGCGCCGAGGACCCCGAGGAGCCGGTCGCGCAGGGGCTTGGCGGTGACGAGGGTGTCGAGCAGCACCTGCCGCTCGCTCTCCTCCCCCGCCTCCACGATCCGGACCAGCCCGCGCAGGGCCAGATCCGGGTCGGCGGTGGCCCCGAGCGCCTCCAGGAGGACCGGATCCGACCGTACGGAGGCCAGCGCGTCCAGGTCGAGGAGCTGCTCGGCGGCGGACGGGTCGGTGAATCCGTGCCGCAGCAGCCTGGTGAACGTACTGCTTCTGCGCCCCGGCGCGGTCGTCATCCCGTGCTCTCCTGCCAGCCGAACCGAACTGCGTACGTTGCCTCGCCACGGCACGGCCACGTCGCCGCGTCACAGCTCTTCGAGCCTAGTCCTGTACCGGTGCATTCGCGGCGGCGGCGGTCGCGGTCGCGACGACGGTTTCGCCCGTTCCGGCGGCAGCGGCCCTCACGCGTCCGGCGCCGGCCTTCGCGGTCCCGACGAGGACCGTGGCGTACAGCTCCTCGCAGACCAGGACCCGGGGGAGCAGCCCGGCGGCGCGCAGGACCTCGACCGCCGTGTCCCGCTGGCGCTCGCTCGCCTCCACGAGCAGGCTGCCGCCGGGCGCGAGCCACCGCGGGGCTTCGGCGGCGACGCGGCGCATGACGTCGAGCCCGTCGCCTCCGCCGTCCAGGGCGACGCGGGGTTCGTGGATGCGGGCCTCGGCGGGCAGCAGCTCGACATCCTCGGTGGGGACGTACGGGACGTTGGCCAGCAGCACGTCGACCCGACCGCGCAGGCCGACGGGAAGGGGACCGAAGAGATCTCCCTCGTAGACCCGCCCCAGATCGCCGACATTGCGCCGGGCGCAGCGCACGGCGGCGGGTTCGACGTCGCAGGCGTGCAGTTCGGCCGCCTCCGCCGCGGCGGCGAGGGCGACGCCGAGCGCGCCGGAACCGCAGCAGAGGTCGACGACGACGGCCCGGCGTGGCGCGAGGGCGGCGGCCTGCGCCACCAGGAACTCCGTACGGCGGCGGGGCACGAAGACGCCGGTGTCCACGGCGAAGCGGCGACCGTGGAAATCCGCCCAGCCCAGGACGTGTTCGAGCGGCAGCCCGGCGGCGCGGCGCTCGACGAGGGAGGACAGTTCGCCGGGGGACGCGGCGGCCTGGTGGAGGAGGCGGGCCTCGTCCTCGGCGAAGACGCAGCCGGCGCGGCGGAGGGCGACGACGGTGTCGGCGAAGAATGAGGAAGAAGAAGCGGAGGCGGAAGCGGAAGAAACGGAACGGAAGGAGTGAACCGGCATACGAGCGAAGCCTTTCGGGAAAACCGATGGGCGCTCGGCGATCGTCCTAGTCCGTCCGGTCGGCTGCTGTTGCTGCCGTCACTGCTGCCGGTCGTACGACGTGATCGCGCGGGGTGAGCACCCAGCCTGATCCAGCGGTAATGGGTCCCACCTCCTCGGTCGATCTCGTCGGCCCCCGTGGCGTACGGGGGTCGTAACAGTACAACAGCCCGCTTCCACGCCCGTGCTGGGCGCGGAAGCGGGCTGTTCGGTCCGCAGGTCGTCCGCGCTACAGATCCACGCTGTCCCGCAGCTTGGTGGGCGTCAGGAACAGCGAGGCGATCACTCCGATCACGGCGATGCAGGCCGAGATGAGGAAGATGTGGCCGGTGGCGTCCCCGTACGCGGCCCGGACGACGTCCTGGACCTGGGGCGGCATGGCGGCGACGTTGAGGGTGGAGCCGCTGGAACCGGACGCGGCCGGGTCGATGCCGAGCTTCGTCAGCCCGTCCGTGATCTTCGTGGACACCTGGTGGGCGAGGACCGCGCCGAGGACGGAGACGCCCATGGTCCCGCCGAGGGAGCGGAAGAAGGTGATCGCCCCGCTGGCCGCGCCGATCTCGCTGAGCGGGACGGTGTTCTGGAGGACGAGCACCAGATTCTGCATCGACATGCCGACCCCGACGCCCACACCGAGCATCCCCAGCGACACCAGCACGAGCGAGGTCTCGTGATCGACGAAGGACAGCCCGAGGAATCCGAGGGCGAGGACGACCACACCGGCGACGATGAACGGCTTGACCTTGCCGGTCCTGGACACGAGGCGGCCGGCGACGGTGGAGGAGACGAGGACGCCCGCCATCAGCGGGATGGTGAGGAGCCCCGCCTCGGTCGGCGAGTACCCGCGGCCGATCTGGAAGTACTGGCCGAGGAAGACCGCGCCGCCGAACATGGCCATGCCGACGGCGAGGCTGGCGACGATGGCGAGGGCGGGGTCGCGGCGGCGGACGACGTGGAGGGGAACGACGGGCTCCTTGACCCGGGCCTCGACGAGAACGGCTGCCCCGAGGACGATCACGCTTCCGCCGACCATGAGGCCGGACTGCCAGGAGATCCAGTCGAAGTCGTCGCCGACGAAGGTGACCCAGAGGAGCAGCAGGCTGACCCCGGCGGCGATCAGCGAGGCGCCGAGGTAGTCGACCTTGGTGTCGGGCCGACGGACCTCGGCGAGGTGCAGGGTGCGGGCGAGCATCACGGAGGCGAGGAGCGTGAAGGGCACGGCGATGAAGAAGCACCAGCGCCAGCCGAGCCAGGAGGTGTCGGTGATGAACCCGCCGAGCAGCGGCCCGCCGACGGTGGCGACGGCCATGACGCCGCCGAGGTAACCGTTGTAGCGGCCGCGCTCCTTCGGGCTGATCATCGCGGCGATGATCACCTGCACGAGCACCTGGAGCGCGCCCATGCCGAGTCCCTGCACGGCGCGGAAGGCGATCAGCTGCTCGGTGGACTGGGCGAACCCGCAGGCGACCGACGAGACGACGAAGAGCCCGATGGCTATCTGGAGCAGCAGCTTCTTGCTGAACAGGTCGGCGAGCTTGCCCCAGATCGGGGTGGAGGCCGTGGAGGCGAGCAGGGTCGAGGTGACGACCCAGGTGTACTGCGACTGCGTGCCGTCGAGGGACCCGATGATCTGCGGGAGCGCGACCGAGACCACGGTACTGCTGATCATCGCCACGAACAGGACGATGAGCAGCCCGCTCAGGGCGCGCAGGACGTGACGGTGGTCCATGGGTGGGGTGGCGGGGGCCCCGGCCGGGGCGGCGGCGGTGTCTGCTGCTGCGCTCACGCGCAACCTCCGGAAAGTTCGTACGAGAGGCCCGTACGAGGCGTCGGCACCGGGCATCCGTGCGCGAGCCCGTACGGGAGGGAGAAGACTTCACCATACATGCACACTGCGCAATTTTGCCCACTGCGCAAGAATCTCGGACCCGGGGGATAATGCCCCCATGGACAGCAGCACCGCGGGACCGGGACTCCGGGAACGCAAGAAGGAAGCCACCCGGCAGGCCGTGCACGAAGCGACCCTGCGCCTGACGGTGGAGCACGGCTTCGACCAGGTGACGGTCGAGGCGGTGGCGGACGCGGCGGGGATCTCCCGCAGAACGTTCTCCAACTACTTCACCAACAAGGAAGACGCCCTCCTCTACGGCGAGGAGCAGCAGATCAGGGCCCTGGTCCGCACGGTGCGGGACCGCCCCGCCGACGAACCCGCCTGGCCGGCGCTGCGCGCGGCGGTGGCCCAGTTCGCGGACCGGGTGGCGCCCCCGGAGCGCGAGTGGGCGGTGCGCACGCGCCTGGCGATGCGCCACCCCTCGCTGCTGGCACGTCAGTTGGCCAACCACGCGGCCCTGGAACGCGACCTGGCCGAAGCGGTCGCCGCCCGCCCGGGCCCGTCCTCGGCCCCGGTCCGCCCGATCGTCCTGGCGGCGGGCTTCCTCGCCTCGCTCCGGATCGCGATGCGCATGTGGATCGAGGAGGACCTGGCCCGGGAGCCGGCGGCGGTGATCGACGAGATCCTGGACGAGATGGGGCGGGGGTTCGTGTGAGGGGGGGCTCCAATCTTCCCCTTGGTGCTTCAGCGGCCGGCCAGCGCCTCGCGCAGGGTGCTCCCCGTACGCCCGGGAAGCGACTGGCACAACGACTCGACCCGGGAGCGAACCAAGCCGTCCCGGTAGGCGGGCGGAAGCTGACGCCAGACATCGACGGCGAGATCCGCAGCGGCAGTCGGATCGCCGTCCGCCCGGACACAGACGGCACGGTCGACGGCGACCAGCGCGCGGGTCATGACGGACGGGGCCTTGGTGAGAGCGAGTGCGGACTCCTGCTCGGCATACGCCTCACGGGTCTGCCCCATGAGCGTGAACGCCTGGGAGAGGTGTACGTGGTGCTTCTGCGGCGGGTAGCCGAACCAGGTATCGGCCTCCTGTGCCGAATCGAGTTGCGCGGCGGTGGCGCGGGCGTCACCGACCGCCCGCAGCGCTCCCTCCCGGTCTCCGACGCAGGCGAGTGACCGCGCGGTCACGGCTGCGGCCAGGGCGGCGGCAGCACTCGGCGAGCGGCCGGCTTCGGCTCGGGCTCGCATGGCCATCGCTGCGGCGGCATTCGGGGCTCCGTAGTTCAGCGGCACCATCGCGTGCCGACTGAGCACCCAGGCGAGCATGTGCCGATCGCCGGATTCGCGAGCGGCCTTTTCAGCCGTGGCGAACCAGCCGACCGCGTCCCGTTGCTCGCCTCGATCATGCTGGATGACAGCCACCAACCCGGTGATGCCCGCTGCCGTGCGCGCCAGGTCTTTGCGCACCGCAGCCGGGTGAGGGCGACCGAGAAGCTCCCGCAGCAGGTCTAGATCGACTTTCATCTGGTCCAGCACTTCATGGGGTGGACGCCCTCGATATCCACCGCGATGACGTTCGAATGCCCCGTTCAGATAGGCGAGATCACTGCCGTCCGGGGCGGACAGGCCCGCATTGATGCCATGCCGCGCCTCCGCGATGTCCGGCACCCCCGTCATTCCCGTAGCCGCCGCTGCCACCCCGAGGAACTTCCGTCGGTCCACTGCCGAGCCCTCCTCCCTCTTTTCTTGATCAATCAGCCGGTGGAGCCTTCGATGACGTCGGCTGGCCACGACAGCGCGACCGATTTCCTCCGTGGACCTGCCGTAGCACTCGGCCAGCAGCGCATGCCACATCGGCGTGGGCAGGCGCCGTTCGGTCTCCCAGCGCTTCAGGTTCTCCGGGTCGAACCACTTTCCGCCCTGAGCGGCCTGTAACACCGACGCTTGTTCTTCACGCGTCAGACCAGCCGCTTCGCGGCTTCCCCTCAGCAGTGCCCCGATGCCTTCCGGTTCCATCATGCCCGTCCCCCAAACCTCTGGAAATTCGCCGTCGAATTCTGGCCCCCCAAAGCGGCCCCCCGGCAGAAATTTGCACCACCGGATGGCCCACGACCGGCAGCCAGTAACGGAGTTGAGTAAACACCAGCAGGCGTAGCGACCGGATGGAACAAGCCTTTCCCAAGGACGGGCATCCCATTCGAGTCCAGGTCGCACGTTCAGACGAAGGGTTTTCTGTGAGGCATGTGAGCAGCGAAAGCTTCCTCTTGGTCCGCGCCCCCGCTTCGGCGGCGATCAGTCGTCGGCGGCTGGTCGAACTCGTCAGCAGGTGGCGCCTGCCCGAGGACGAGGACAGCCACATGGCCATGACCACCGTGGTCTCGGAACTGGTCACCAATGCCGTCTCCCACGGAGCCGGCGACATGCTCAACGTGACCGTGCGCGCGGACATCCGCAGGAGCAGGCTCCTACTCGAAGTCCACGACAGCTCCCGGGCTCTGCCCCGGCTCCGCCGCCCGAGTCCTGACTCCGAAAGCGGCCGGGGCATGGTGCTCATCGAGCATCTGTCGGTCGCCTGCGGAGCCGAGAACACCGTGCGGGGAAAACGGGTCTGGGCAGAGCTGGCCTTGCCCCAAAAGCCGGCGGGCCTGCGGCGATCCTTCGACCGCCTCGGCCCGTCGCGCGCCATCGTCCAGCGGTTCCTCAACGCCTTCCGGCTCCCCTTCCGTACGAGGTCCGGGGAACCGACAGCCGTCAGCGGCCTCTGACGGACCGCCTACCCCGGGCCCGGCCCAGTGTGTTCGATCCGTATCAAGTCCTCATCACCCACCAGAAGGAGAGACGTCATGAACCCGCTTCAGATCGAGGAGAACACCGAAGAGAACGACCTGCTCCCCATCGAGATCGGTGAAGCAACCGTGCTCACCGAGGGCCAGGGCGGCGGCCAGAGCGAGGACAAGCGCCGCGCCTACAACAGCTGATTCCTGCTCCGTGGGTGCGGACCCCGGCGTCCGCACCCAGCAGAAGTCCCCTCAACTCTGGAGCTCTGATCATGATCTTCGGTGGTAGCGGTTGCCCTTCCAGGCCGGGGTACCAGCCTGTGGGCTCACGCCATCTCACTTCGCGGCTTCACACTTGGGCTCTCGGTGCCGTTCCCGCCCGCTCAGTGGCTTGCCCGGACGGCCAGCGGCAGGTGCTCATCCTCGGACGGTGCGGAGCGGAGGGCTCCGACCTGCCTCACCTGAGCTCGACACTGCCCCAAGACGTCACCTGGAAGTGGCCCGGCACCTACACGGTCGTCGAAGAATCCGAAGAGGCTGTCGTGATCCATACCGACCCGGCCTCGGCTCGCCCCATCTACCTCGTCCGCCACGACGGCGGGTGGGTGTGGTGCAGCTCCGCCCGTGCACTGGCCTCGCTCACTCATGCCACGGTGGACGTCGAACGGCTCGCCTGCTCGATCTTCCTGCCATCGGTCCCCGCACTCTCCGCGGGACGAACCTTCTTCTCCGGCGTCGAGCAACTCCCACCCGGGTGCCGGATCGTTCTTCCGCTGGACGGAAGCGCCCCTCACACCACGGCGGTGTGGAGACCGGATCCGTGCGAGACACTGCCCCCCGCGGAACGTTTGCGTACGGCGCTCTTCGAATCCGTAGCCGAAAGAGTCATGTCAGATCCCACGGCCTCCTGCGACCTCTCGGGCGGACTCGACTCCACCTCAATCGCGGCGCTCGCGACCGTCGCTCTGCCGTACAACACTCGGCTCAACGCCGTCACCATCCATCCTGAGGGCGATACAGCGGGCGCGGACCTCGGATACGCGCGGCAGGCAGCCGCTGCGTACTCAGGGCGGATCAACCACCGCCTCCTGGCCATGTCGGCCAAGCACCTGCCGTACACGGCGATGCCGACCGTCCCGGCAACTGACGAACCGGCTCCTTCAACGATCACACAAGCCCGGCTCACGGGGCAGTTCCGCTGGCTGCGGGAGGAGTTCGGAACCCGCACCCACATGACCGGCGACGGTGGCGACAGCCTGCTCTTCCAGCCCCCCGTCCATCTGGCCGACCTCGTCCGCCACGGCCGCATCCGACGCGCCGTGAGCGAGGGGTTCGGCTGGGCCAGATTGCGCCGCGCGTCTCCTCTGCCCTTCCTCCGCGACGCGATCCTCGTATCGCAGACGCCCCGCACAAGTGCCATCGCAGACCTCGCCGATGCCGTCGGCGGCAGACGGCACAGCGGCCATGGAAGTGTCTGTTGGTTTCCCCTGCTGCCCTATCCCTCGTGGGCCGGTGTGTCCGCAGCTGCCCTACTGAGGGCCAGTGCACATAGAGCCGCCTCGGCCTCGGATCAGCTACCTGGCCTCGACGCCTCGGTGCGCACCCTGGTGGACGAGGTTCGTGAAGTCGCGCGCACCGCTGTCGCGGACGTCGAACTGGCTGCGGCCTCTGGGATCGATCTCTGCAACCCTTTCCTCGACCCGTTGGTTGTGAACGCTGTGCTCCGGACGCCCTTGGATCGGCGTCCCCCACTCCACTCGTACAAGCCGCTTCTGCGTAGCGCGATGACCGGACTCTTGCCTCATGCCGTCGTGAACCGACAAACGAAAGGCAGCTTCGACGCCGACCACTACGCAGGTCTTCGTGCGAACATGCCCGATCTGCTTGGACTGGCCCACGGCCGCTTGGCAGAAATGGGGCTGATTGATGCCACACGCCTGGTGCAGTCCCTCGGGCAAGCTGCTGCTGGCGTACCCATGCCTCTGGCCACTCTCGAACAGGCCCTCGGATCCGAAGCTTGGCTAGCGGCGCACGCACGAGAACCTGAGCCGGCCTGGACCTCCTCCTCTCCTGCGGGGCCGAGCCATGCCTGACATCCCACCTTTCGCTCAAGCCTCCCGGCATGTTCGTGCCGTCGCCTTCCCTCACGTCCTGGTCCTCGTCGACTACCGGACCGGCTATGTGCAATGTCTGTTGCCCAAGAGTGCGGCTCACTGGCAGGAGGCCGCCCGATCCGGTCGGCTGACCGCAATGCCGCCGCCACTCGCAGCACGCCTGATCCGCACAGGCGCCCTGTCCCCTGCGCGGGAGCCCGCGCCATGGGGCGCTCCGCTCCCGGCCCCAACTCCCTCGGCAAGTTGGGGTGGGGCGGAGCATTCTGCCGGGCTCATACGGGCGACCGGCCCCTTCAGCGCGACGGCGGCAGTCGCTCTCGCTGCGACGTGGAGCGTCACGCGCGTCGGCGGGAAGGGACGGGCGATGAACCGGCTCATCACGGCTCTTCAGGCATCCACTTCCGCAACCTGCCGACCGGCTTCGCCCGCTGAGGCATCGGAGGCCGTCCTCGCCGTTCGCCGTGCCGCGTGGCACGCGCCCGTACGAACTGCCTGCCTGGAAGAATCAGCTGCTGCCACCTTCCTGCTCTCGACCCGACGGCTTTCCGTGGTCTGGTGTCACGGAATCGCCGCAGACCCTGTCCGGCTGCACGCTTGGGTACAGACTGTGGACGGCGGATTGGTCGCCGAGCCGCCCTCGACTCGTGCGTACACCCCAGCGCTGACCATCGGAGCCCGCCATCAGCACCACCCCTGAACCCGTCCTCTGGATCGGCACCGACACCTGCGCGCTGGGCCCCTACCGGGCGGACCTGGTGGAGACGTACTGGCGCTGGGAGCAGGACCCGGCGCTCCTGGTCGGCTACGGGCGCCAGCAGCCGGTGTCTCTGGAGGCGCGCACGGAGGGCATGGCCCATCAACTGCGCGGGGACAACATCCGCTTCACGGTGTACGACCTCGCGACCGGCACGCCGGTCCCGGCGGGCGTGGCCACGCTGCTACCCGATTCGTCGGTACGCACGGCGGAGTACGTCGTGATGCTCGCCCCGGACGCGCGCGGACGCGGAGTGGGCACGAGCGCCACCCGACTGGCCCTGGACTACGCGTTCCACGTCACCAACCTGCGGATGGTCTGGCTCAAGGTTCTCGCACCCAACAAGGCGGCGGTGCGCTCCTACGAGAAGGCCGGCTTCCGGGCCGCGGGGACCCTCCGGGAGGCGGGCTATTGGCTCGGCGGGGTCTGCGACGAGGTCCTGATGGACGCGCTGGCATCGGAGTTCACCGGGCCGTCGGTCATCACGGCCTGATCCGCTCCGCGGAGAGCGAGGGCCGAAGGGCCAGGTCCGGCGGGAGCCCAGCCCTCTCGGCGCCCGCCTCAGGAATCCGGCTGGTCGACGCGGATCTCGTAGGCGATCTCCCAGCGGATGTCCGGCACGACGATGTCGGCGGTCTCCACGGGGCGGCCCTCGCGGTCGAAGTACGTGCGCTCGATCTCGATGACCAGGTCGCCGATGGAGATGCCGAGCAGGTTGGCCTGTTCCCGCGTCGCGCGGGCAGGCCGGGGCAGTTCGATGCCGGTGGCGATGCCCACGCCGATGGAGCGCATGCGCTCGACGACGCCGATCTTGCCGTGCGGCCCCATCTCCGGGAGCAGGACCGGCGTCCCGTCCGTGATGGCCATCGGCTCCCAGCTCTTGGCGAGTTGTACGGGCATGCCGTCGGCGAGGAACTCGTAGTCGGTCACGACACAGAGGTCGCCGGGCTCGATCGCCAGGCGTTCCGCGATGTCCTCCGGCGCGGGAACGCGGGCCGCGCTGGTGCACTCCCAGTCGGCCTCGTGGTCGAGCTCGCTCATGTCCGAGGCGAACGGGCTCTTGTTGCGCTGCTCGCGGTGGCGTGAACGGACCATGCGCCGACGCTCGCGGGCCCGGCGGACG
Organism: Streptomyces sp. NPDC058576; assembly: GCF_042718715.1. Classification (NCBI taxonomy): domain Bacteria; kingdom Bacillati; phylum Actinomycetota; class Actinomycetes; order Kitasatosporales; family Streptomycetaceae; genus Streptomyces; species Streptomyces sp. NPDC058576. Next base: position 56,915 of record NZ_JBHXPF010000001.1, read on the forward strand.
TACGTACCGGAGCCTGCGCGCCCTTCGAGGATGCCCTCGATGATCAGGCGCTCCATGGCCCGCTGCGCCACGGACTGGCCGACGCCGTACTCCTCGGCGAACCGCGCCCGGGACGGCAGCTTGTCCCCGACCGCCCATTCACCGGCCCGCACGCGAGCCCGCAGAGCATCCGCCACCTGCAAGTACGGCGTATCACGTGGCATTTGAGCAGCTCCGTGTGTTCGGCGTCGATATGGGCGTCGCTGTTGACAAAGCTAACCCATCAGGTTGAAGCTGAATACTCAGCCTTACTTGGAGTGACATTCGGTTCACCAGGGGAGAAGTGTGCGCTCTGCACAAGCGCGGGTTGCGGCGCTGACCGGCATGCTCGCCGCCGCCACGGGCACCGAACCGCGCGTGGCCACCGACCTGGACGTCTTCCGCGTCGAGGCCGATCTCCCCGCCGAGTTGAGCGCGACCGCCCACGCGGCGGTCCTCGCCGCCCTGGCCACGGCGGACCGCTACGGACACACCCGCACCCGCACCTCCGAGTACGTCTGGGCCGAGATCAGCAGAGAGGCGAACGTGACCACGACCGAATCCCCCGACACGGCCTATCGCGCCCTGCTCGGCCACACGATGACCTGCACCGCCTGCCGGACGGGAGCGATCTGCCCCGACGCGGCGAAGCTCGTCCGCGTCTGGCGGGACACCCGCCGATGAGCGCCGACCGATGAGCGCGCCACCAGCCAGATCAGCCCCACCATCCCCACCATCCCCACCAGCGACGGAGGCACCTGATGCGCAGCACTCACCCGGCCTTACCGCCAGCACCAGGGAGGCCCCCCGAATGATCACCCTCTCCCCGACGGACGTCCTCGACTGCGAGGCGTGCTGGAACGCCCCGGTCACCGCCGCCCGCCAGACGCCCGCCGGCCGCGACCTGCTCTGCGAGGAGTGCGCGGAGGGCGACTACCCGCGCCGCGTCGACCTCTTCCCGCCGTTCGGCATCTACGGCCTGACGCCCCGCAAACTCCTGAACGACGGCAAACACGGCAGCGGCTCACCGAAGATGCCGCCGGACCCGGGGCCCCCGCTGCCGAACCCGCCCCCGGCGCCGTCACCGCCGGGGACGCCGCCGGTGTAGCGAGCCGGCCGACCCCTGGCCCGCGCCCGTCCGCAGGTGGGTACGGGCCAGGGGCAAGGACGGTGTCCACGGTTCCGCCGACGTCACCAGGTGGCGACAGTCGCCGCGTGGTGGTCCGCGACGACTGCACGATCTATCGGTGCGTCATGCGCGATGCGCAGAGGTGTGCCTGCCAATGCGCTGTACGGGTCGTGCCCCGCCAGACTCGGGGCCAGGTTCCTCCGTAACGCGCCCGGAAAGCGGTGACCGACAGCGTCTCGACCAACGGATCGTCTAATGCTTTCTGGCAGTTGGTGCACCAGAAGCGGGGAGGTCGTCAGCCGTCCCTTGAAGCCGGTGCTTCCGCAGAAGCGGCACCGACTGCGCAGCACCCTGACCGCGCCTGGACGTCGCCGACGACGGCTTCGGGCCCGACGGTGCGACACCGTCGGGCCCGACGTCACGTTGGGTGGGAGCTACAGCACCGGCAGCAGGTTCTTCAGCTCGAAAGCCGTGACCTCGCTGCGGTACTCCTCCCACTCCTGCTTCTTGTTGCGGAGGAAGAAGTCGAAGACGTGCTCGCCCAGCGTCTCGGCGACCAGCTCGCTCCTCTCCATCAGCGAGATCGCCTCGCCGAGGTTCTGCGGAAGCGGCTCGATGCCCATCGCGCGGCGCTCCGCGTCGGAGAGGGCCCAGACGTCGTCGTCGGCGCCGGCCGGGAGTTCGTAGCCCTCCTCGATGCCCTTGAGGCCCGCGGCGAGCAGGACCGCGTAGGTGAGGTACGGGTTGGCGCCGGAGTCGATCGAGCGGACCTCTACCCGGGCCGAGCCCGTCTTGCCGGGCTTGTACATCGGGACGCGGATGAGCGCCGAGCGGTTGTTGTGGCCCCAGCAGATGTACGAGGGGGCCTCGCCGCCCGCGCCGGCCGCGCGGGACGAACCGCCCCAGATGCGCTTGTAGGAGTTGACCCACTGGTTGGTGACGGCCGAGATCTCCGCCGCGTGCGTCAGCAGGCCCGCGATGAACGAGCGGCCCACCTTCGAGAGCTGGTACTCCGCGCCCGACTCGTAGAACGCGTTGCGGTCGCCCTCGAAGAGGGAGAGGTGGGTGTGCATGCCCGAGCCCGGGTACTCCGAGAACGGCTTCGGCATGAACGTGGCCTGCACGCCCTGCTCCAGCGCCACCTGCTTCATCACCAGGCGGAACGTCATGATGTTGTCCGCCGTGGAGAGCGCGTCCGCGTAGCGCAGGTCGATCTCCTGCTGGCCGGGGGCGCCCTCGTGGTGGCTGAACTCGACCGAGATGCCCATCGATTCGAGCATGGTGATCGCCTGGCGGCGGAAGTCCATGCCGACGTTCTGCGGCGTGTGGTCGAAGTAGCCGGAGCTGTCCGCCGGCGTCGGGCGGGTGCCGTCGACCGGCTTGTTCTTCAGCAGGAAGAACTCGATCTCGGGGTGGGTGTAGAAGGTGAAGCCGAGGTCGGACGTCTTGGCCAGGATGCGCTTCAGGACGTAACGCGGGTCCGCGAAGGACGGGGAACCGTCGGGCATCAGGATGTCGCAGAACATCCGCGCGGTGCCGGGAGCCTCCGCACGCCAGGGCAGGATCTGGAAGGTGCCCGGGTCCGGCTTGGCGATCATGTCCGACTCGTAGACCCGGGCGAAACCCTCGATCGCCGAGCCGTCGAAGCCGATGCCCTCGTCGAACGCCTGCTCCAGCTCGGCCGGGGCCACGGCGACGGACTTGAGGAACCCGAGGACGTCGGTGAACCACAGCCGCACGAAGCGGATGTCGCGCTCCTCAAGGGTCCTGAGGACGAATTCCTGCTGCTTGTCCATTGCCACATCCTTGCAGTTCAGACGGTCCGTGCACCACCGCCCGGGGTAGGGGGACACTTCAGTATCGCGACCCGGGATTTCCCCCAGATTACGCACACGGTGTGAGAGAGAGCACTCGGCCACCCACTACGATCGGCGACCGAGCAGCGGTCGGCTTCGGGGTCTGCTCCCCCGCCGGCTTCGCACCCGTCCGCGTGCCTCGGTCCACGGACCGATCTCCCGCCTCCCGGCCCCTTCGCAGAAGGACTCCACGACATGAGCTTCGACCACCGGAACCCGCAGCCGCAGGCCCCCGACACCCGCGCGCGCTCCACCCGCAACCGGGCCATCGCCATAGGGCTGAGCGCCGCCGTCGTGGCCGGTCTCGTCGCTTTCGGCTCGTTCCTGCTGCTGGAGAACTCCGCGGCCGACGAGAAGTCCGACAACGCCTCGGCGGCCCAGGACGGCAAGCACCCGGACGGGCACGGCGGCTCCCACGGCGACGCCAAAGGCGGGGCCATCGAGGGGCTGAAGTCCTGGGACGCCACGAAGCTCGGCCGCCGGCACGTGGCCGGCACGGTGGACTACCCGATGAAGCCTCCGGTCGGCGGCGACCACAACGCGTCCTGGATGAACTGCGACGGCGACGTATACGAAAGGGCCCTCCCGGACGTCAACGCCGTGCACTCCCTGGAGCACGGCGCGGTCTGGGTGACCTACAGCGGGACGGCCGCCGACAGCGATGTGACCGCGCTCGCGGACCGCGTCAAGAAGACCCCGTTCACCCTGATGAGCCCGTACGCCGGCCAGGAGGGCGCGATCGTGCTCAGCGCCTGGGGCAAGCAGGTCGCCGTGGACTCCGCCGAGGACCCGCGGGTGGACCAGTTCCTCGCCGAGTACGTCCAGGGCGCGCAGACCCCCGAGCCCGGCGCCCCCTGCACCGGCGGGCTGGCGACGGTGCCGCGGTGACCGGCGCGACGGACACGGCAACCGGTGCCGAACGGCGGAAGACCACGCGCGTCCGGTGGGCGGCCGGGGCCGTCGTGGCCCTCGCGCTGCTCTTCGCGGGGGCGGCCGCCGTCGCCTCCGCCCGTGAGGACGGGGCGGCGCCCCGCACGGCCGGCGCACCCGCCCCGGACTCCGCCGACGCCGGGTTCGCCCGGGACATGGCCGTCCACCATCAGCAGGCCGTCGAGATGTCGTTCATCGTCCGCGACCGTACGGAGGACGAGGACGTCCGCCGTCTCGCGTACGACATCGCCAACACGCAGGCCAACCAGCGCGGCATGCTGCTCGGCTGGCTCGACCTGTGGGAGCTGCCCAAGGTCGCCCCGGGCGGGGAGCCGCCCATGGCCTGGATGGCGGCAGGTGCGGACGGGGACGCGCATGGAGGGCATGACGCGGGCGGTGCCGACGGTGGGCTCATGCCCGGGATGGCCAGTCGCCCCGAGCTGGAGCGGCTCGGGCGGCTCGACGGGACGCGGGCCGAGGTGTTCTTCCTCCAGTTGATGACCGACCACCACAAGGGCGGCGTCGCCATGGCCGAGGCCTGTGCGTCCCGGTGCGGCGTGCCGGCCGAGCAGCGGCTCGCCCGGGGCATGGTCGAGGGTCAGCAGTCCGAGCTGGGGCTGATGCGGGACATGCTGGCCGACCGTGGGGCGAAGCCCCGGGCCTGAGCCGAAGCCGACCGTGAGGCGAAGCCCCAAACCCGAGCCGGAGCCGACCGTGGCGCGAAGCCCCGGGCCTGAGCCGAAGCCGACCGTGAGGCGAAGCCCCGAACCCGAGCCGGAGCCGACCGTGGCGCGAAGCCCCGGGCCTGAGCCGGAGCCGTCCCGACGGCGGGTGCGTCAGCTTTCGTCCTTTCGTTGGCGCACCCGAACGGGTGATTGCGGTCGCGCGTGCCCTCCCGGCCGATGACGATGAGTGCGCTCGGGGCCGTACGGCAGTGCCATCGGCACGCAGGAGGAAATCCCCCATGACGACCGCCAAAGACATCATGCACAGCGGGGCCCGCTGGATCCCGGCCCACGAGACGCTCGACCGTGCCGCGCAGTTGATGCGCGAGCACAACGTGGGCGCACTGCCCGTCTCCGCCGACGGTGACTCGGACCGGATGGTCGGCATCATCACCGACCGCGACATCGTCGTCGGCTGTGTGGCCAAGGGGCACGACCCGTCGAAGATCACGGCGGGCGATCTCGCGCAGGGCACGCCCCGCTGGATCGAGGCGGGGGCCGATGTGAACGCGGTCCTGGAGGAGATGCAGACCCATCGCATCCGCCGGCTGCCCGTCGTCGAGAACAAGAAGCTGGTCGGCATGATCAGCGAGGCCGACCTCGCGCAGCACCTCACCGAGGAGCAGATCGCGGGCTGGGCGGAGAAGGTCTACTCCCGCAGCTGAGAAGCCGACGAGGCCGACCCACGAAGACCTGCGACGACGCGCGACGACGCGTGGAACACGTGTGACGGTGGTCCGGCGCCCCGAGCCCGCTTCGGCGGAGGGGTGCCGGGCCGCCGTCCGCCCGTATACCCGCCGGGGGTAGGGTGGCCCGCATGGCGGGCAGGACGCGGAACAGGAGCGTGACGTACGGGCAGCTGGTGCTGTTCGCCGCTCTGCTGTTCGGCATCGTCACCATGCACACGGTCGGGCATCCGGCCGAGCACAGCGGATCAGCCGCGATGTCGGCGACCTCCGCGTCGCCGGGTGCCATGGCCGAGCACCCCTCGCCGCACGACTCCCCCGGGGCCGATGCCCCCAAGAGCGGCATGGATCCGCTCTCCGTCTGCCTCGCCGTCCTCGGTGCCTGGGGCCTCGCCCTCGTCGGCTCCTGGCTGCTCGGGCTGCGCGCCGACGGGCGGCCTCTCGGTACGCCGGTGGGGGCGGGGCTCCTGCGCGTGCTGCGGCCGAATCCGCCTCCCTCGATATCGGTGCTCGCCAGCGTCTCGGTGCTGCGCATTTAGGAGTGGCGTCTCACCTCCGCCCCTTCCCGAAACCACCCAGCTCTTCAGAGGTGTCTTCAGCATGCCCATGCACCAGCCCACCCGACGCGCCGTGCTCGGCGCCGCTCTCGCCGTCGCCGGTACGGGAGCACTCGCCGCCTGTTCCGACGGCGGCGGCGACCACAGCGGTGCGCACTCCCCCGGCGGAGCGCAGGACTCCGGTACGTACGTCTCGCCCGGCGGCAAGGAGGTCGAGGCGGCCGAGGCCGCGCGTGGCTCCGGACCCGTGCGCGAGATCTCCCTCACCGCCACCCGTGCCCGGCTCGATCTGGGCGGCGGCACCGCCGTCGCCTCCTGGGCGTACGGGGACCGGCTGCCCGGGCGCGAGGTGCGGGTGACGGCGGGCGACACGCTCGCGCTCACCCTCGCCAACCATCTGCCGGTGCCTACCTCCCTGCACTGGCACGGTCTCGCGCTGCGCAACGACATGGACGGGGTCCCCGGGCTGACCCAGCGGGACATCGCGCCGGGGGCCGACTTCGCCTACCGGTTCGCCGTGCCGCATCCGGGGACGTACTGGTTCCACCCGCACTCCGGCGTCCAGCAGGACCGGGGGCTGTACGCGCCCCTGATCGTCGAGGACCCGAAGGAGCCGTTGGCGTACGACAAGGAGTGGGTCGTCGTCCTCGACGACTGGGTCGACGGGGTGGCGGGGTCCACGCCGGACGCCGTTCTCAAGGAGCTGTCCGGGGGCATGGGCGGCGGCGGGCACGGCGGGACGGATCATGGCGCGCACTCCATGCCCAGGCACGAGGAGGAGGGCGACGAGCCCGGCGGCGACGGGCCCTCGCGGATGACGACGGGCGCCCGCAGTGAGCTGCTCGGGGGCGATGCGGGGGACGTCGCCTACCCGTATCACCTCGTCAACGGGCGGGTGGCGGACGACCCGGAGACGTTCCGGGCGCGGCCCAGCGACCGTATTCGACTGCGGATCATCAACGCCGGTGGCGACACCGCCTTCCGGGTCGCGCTCGGCGGGCACCGGATGACCGTGACGCACACCGACGGGTTCCCGGTCCGGCACACCACGGGTGACGCGCTGCTGCTGGGGATGGGCGAGCGGTACGACGTCCTCGTCACCGCCGGGGACGGGGTCTTCCCGCTGACCGCCCTGGCGGAGGGGAAGAAGGCGGCCGCGCTCGCCGTGCTGCGGACCGGGGGCGGGGCCGCGCCCGCCGCCTCCGTACGGCCGAAGGAGCTGGACGGGAAGCTGGTCGAGGCGGGGCGGCTGGCGCCGGACCCGTCGGTGGCGCTGCCCGCCCGTGCGCCGGACCGGACGGTCCGGATGCGGCTCACGGGCGGGATGGCCAGGTACGACTGGGCCTTCGACGGGCAGCCGTACGAGCCGGAGCAGCGGAGGCCGGTGGAGGCGGGCGAGCGGGTGCGGGTCGTCTTCGACAACGGGACGGCCATGTGGCATCCCCTCCATCTGCACGGGCACACGTTCGCGCTGGCGGGAAACGCCGCCGGGGCCCGTAAGGACACGGCGATCGTGTTGCCGCACCGGTCGCTGACCGTGGAGTTCGACGCCGACAACCCGGGGCTGTGGATGGTCCACTGCCACAACGTCTACCACGCGGAGGCGGGGATGATGACGGTCCTCGGGTATCGGGCCTGACCCTGCGGTGCACCGCCGGTCGGGGCCAGCCGCACGGCGGTGACCTGCGCTTCTGTGGGGCCCGGGCAGATTTTGCCCGGGCCGCCGGGACATCGCGTCAGAAAGACGATTACACTGGCGGACGTGCCTCAACTACGTCTCGCACTGAATCAGATCGACGCGACCGTCGGCGACCTCGCCGGCAACTCCGAGTCGATCGTCCACTGGACCCGGCACGCCGCCGAGCAGGGCGCCCACCTGGTGGCGTTCCCCGAGATGGTGCTGACCGGATATCCCGTCGAGGACCTGGCCCTGCGGTCGTCCTTCGTCGAGGCCTCACGGCAGGCGCTGCGCGCGCTGGCCGCCCGGCTCGACGCGGAGGGCTTCGGCGAACTGCCGGTCGTCGTCGGCTACCTGGACCGCTCCGAGCACGCCGCGGCGCGCTACGGGCAGCCCGCCGGCTCCCCGCGCAACGCCGCCGCCGTGCTGCACCGCGGCGGGATCGCGCTCAACTTCGCCAAGCACCACCTGCCGAACTACGGCGTCTTCGACGAGTTCCGGTACTTCGTGCCGGGCGACTCGATGCCCGTCGTCCGGGTCCACGGCGTCGATGTGGCCCTCGCGATCTGCGAGGACCTGTGGCAGGACGGCGGGCGCGTCCCGGCCGCCCGGTCCGCCGGGGCCGGGCTGCTGCTGTCGATCAACGCCTCGCCGTACGAGCGGGACAAGGACGACACCCGGCTCGACCTGGTCCGCAAGCGGGCCCAGGAGGCCGGCTGCACGACGGCCTATCTGGCGATGATCGGCGGGCAGGACGAGCTGGTCTTCGACGGCGACTCGATCGTCGTCGACAAGGAGGGCGAGGTCATCGCCCGCGCCCCGCAGTTCTCCGAGGGCAGCGTGATCCTCGATCTGGAGCTGCCCGCCGCCGAGGCCGTCGCGCCTTCGGGTGTGGTGGACGACGGGCTGCGGATCGACCATGTGGTGCTGTCCGACCGGGCTGTCGACGCGTACGAGCCGGAGCTTGCGGGTGGGTACGCGGAGCGGCTGGAGGACGACGAGGAGATCTACTCCGCGCTGGTCGTCGGGCTCCGTGCGTACGCCGCGAAGAACGGTTTCAGCAGTGTGCTGATCGGGCTATCCGGCGGCATCGACTCGGCGATCTGCGCGGCCATCGCGTGCGACGCGCTCGGCGCGTCGAACGTGTACGGCGTCTCGATGCCGTCGAAGTACTCCTCGGACCACTCCAAGGGGGACGCGGCCGAGCTGGCGCGGCGGACCGGGCTCAACTTCCGTACGGTGTCGATCGCGCCGATGTTCGACGCGTACATGGAGTCGCTGGAGCTCACGGGGCTCGCGGAGGAGAACCTCCAGGCGCGGCTGCGCGGTACGACGCTGATGGCCATCTCCAACCAGGAGGGGCAGATCGTGCTGGCGCCCGGCAACAAGTCGGAGCTGGCGGTCGGTTACTCCACGCTGTACGGGGACGCGGTCGGGGCCTACGGGCCGATCAAGGACGTCTACAAGTCGTCGGTCTTCCGGCTGGCGAAGTGGCGCAACCGGGCGGCGGAGGAGCGGGGGCAGACCCCGCCGATCCCCGAGGCCTCGATCACCAAGCCGCCGAGCGCGGAGCTGCGGCCGGGGCAGGTCGACACCGACTCGCTGCCGGACTACGAGGTTCTGGACGCGATCCTGGAGCTGTACGTGGACCGGGACCAGGGGATGGACTCGATCGTGGCGGCCGGGTTCGATGCGGAGCTGGTGGCGAAGACGCTGCGGATGGTGGATACGGCGGAGTACAAGCGGCGGCAGTATCCGCCGGGGACGAAGATCTCGCCCAAGGGGTTCGGGAAGGACCGGCGGTTGCCGATCACGAACCGCTGGCGCGAGTCGTCCTAGCGGGGTGAGCGGTCACCGGGGGCGCCGGTGACCGCTTCTGTCCTCAAGTGCCGGGCGGGCTGAGGTGGCGGCTCACGTGAGGGGCCGGTCCGTCCGGCGTGACGGTTCCGTCCTCAAACGCCGGACGGGCTTGATGAAGTGCCGGACGGGCCGGGGGTGGCGGCCGCCGTGGCTGAGGCCTTGTCGTCACGTGCCGGACGGGCTTGGTTGGCTGCCACCACCCGGGACTTCCGCCCCGGGCTCCGGTCCAGGTGGCCCGCCGTCGCCGCGATCGCCAGGCCGATCACCGCCAGCACCGCGCCCACCAGGGCCGGGGACGTCCAGCCCCAGCCCGCGGCGATCGCCACGCCGCCCAGCCACGCGCCGCCCGCGTTGGCCAGGTTGAAGGCGGAGTGGTTGGAGGCGGAGGCCAGGGTCGGGGCGTCCTTCGCCTTGTTCATGACCAGCATCTGGAGCGGGGTCGTCGTCATGAAGCCCACGCCGCCCAGCAGCACGACCATGACCAGTGCCGCCCACTGCACGTGCACCGTGAACGGGAAGACGACCAGGACCACCGTGAGCGCGCCGAGCGATCCGTACAGCGTCGGGCGCAGCGCCCGGTCCGTGAGGGGGCCGGCCGCCAGCGCTCCGAGTGTCATGCCGATGCCGAAGAGGGCCAGGACCAGGGTCACGGAGGATTCGCCGAAGCCCATCGCCTTCGTGGTCATGGCCGAGAGGTACGAGTACACCGCGAAGACCCCGGCGAAGCCGAAGACGGCGGTGAGCAGGCCGAGGATGACCTGACGGTTGCCGAGGGCGCGCAGTTCACGGCGGACGTCCTGGTGGGCCTCGACCGGGATCACGGGAACCAGACGGGCGAGGGCCGCCATCGCGGCGAGGCCGATCGCCGCGACGACGAGGAAGGTGGCCCGCCAGCCGAGGTGCTGGCCGAGCAGGGTCGCCGCGGGTACGCCGACGATGTTGGCGACCGTCAGGCCGAGGAACATCGTCGCGACGGCCCGCGCCTGACGGCCCTCGGAGACCAGCCGGGCGGCGACGACCGCGCCGACGCCGAAGAACGCGCCGTGCGGGAGTCCGGCGAGGAGGCGGCCCGCGATCAGCCAGCCGAAGTCCGGGGCGAGCGCGGAGGCCAGGTTGCCGACGGTGAACAGCGCCATCAGCGCCAGGAGCATCTTCTTGCGCGGGACACGGGAGCCGAGACCGGTGAGGAGCGGTGCGCCGAGGACGACGCCGATCGCGTACGCCGACACGAGGTATCCGGCGGTGGGCACGGACGTTCCGAGGTCGTCCGCCACGTTGGGCAGCAGGCCCATCATGACGAACTCCGTCGTGCCTATGCCGAAGGCGCTCACGGCCAGGGCGAGGAGGGCCAGGGGCATGGGGAGGGGACCTTTCGCGTTCACTCGGGTCAGGGGCAGAACGAAGAGCCGTCGCCTCGGTGCGGACGCCGGGCGACGGCTGGATCTTCTTTATGTATGCGACTGGAACAAATTGTCGCAGACGATGTATGCCGCGAGGTGAACGGCCGGTTGCCCGACGGTTGTCACAGCTCCACGCGGGCCGCGATCGGGAGGTGGTCGCTGTCGGTCGCCGGCAGGGTCCAGGAGGCCAGCGGCTCGACGCCCTTCACCATGATCTGGTCGATCCGGGCCATCGGGAACGAGGCGGGCCAGCTGAATCCGAAGCCGTCGCCCGCCGCGCCCTGGGTGGAGCGCATCTGTGCGGTGACCGCGTTCAGCGAGCGGTCGTTCATCGTGCCGTTCAGGTCGCCGAGGAGGACGACGCGCTCCACGCGTTCGTCGGCGATGGCCTCGCCGAGGGCGTCGGCGCTGTTGTCGCGCTGGTTGGCGGTGAATCCGGCGTGCAGCTTCACGCGGACGGACGGCAGGTGCGCCACGTACACCGCGACCTCGCCCTGCGGGGTCTCGACCGTCGAGCGCATCGCCCGGGTCCAGCCCATCTTGATGTCGACGGGCCTGGTGTCGGCCAGCGGGTACTTGCTCCACAGGCCCACGGTGCCCTGGACCGAGTGGTACGGGTAGCGGCTGGACAGCGACTTCTCGTACGTGGAGACCTGCCGGCCCGGGAGTTCCTGGAGGGCCACGACGTCCGCCCCGGAACCGGCGACCTGCTGGGCGGTGCCCTCGGGGTCGGGGTTGCCCGCGTTGACGTTGTGGGTGGCGACGGTGAGGTCGCCCCCGCCGCCGGACTTGTCGGTGAGCAGGCCGCCGAACACGTTGAGCCAGACCACGGCGGGCAGCAGGAGCGCGATCAGGGCGGTCGCGGAGCGTCGCAGCAGGCCCAGGACCAGCAGCACCGGGATGAAGAGCGCGACCCACGGCAGGAACGTCTCGATGAGGCTGCCGAGGTTGCCGAGCCGGTTCGGGATCTGCGCGTGGACGACCATCAGCAGGGTCAGCAGCACCGAGCAGAGGGCCAGCACGATCCCGCGCCGCCAGACGCCCCGGTCGTTCCTCAGCCTGTCCCACAGGCCCCGGAAGCGGGATCCGCGGGCCCCGGGCTGCTCGGCGCTGCCGTTGTCCGTGTCCGCTCCGTACGCCTGCACCATCGCGCTGTCCTCACTGCCTTGCCCTGCACATCGCCGCGCCTTCGACCCTAGGTGATGAGCGGCGTCTTTCCCGCCGTCGGCTTCCCGACCCACCGGGCCGCCGACCTGGCGGCCCGCCCGATGTCCGATGTCCGACGACCGTACGGAGATCCCGTACGGAGAGCAGGACGACTCGGGCGTGACGCCGGGTTCCGGTCCGGGGCCGGCCGGCGTGGCTTGTGACAGAACGATCACACTCGCCCGGGGGCGAGCCCTCCGAGCAGGGCGGCGATGACGCGGTCCACGAGGTCCTCGGGGAGCGGCGCGTCGGGGCGGTGCACCGTGCGGACGAGCATGGGGCCGACGAAGAGGTCGTCGATGAGGTCCACGTCGAGGTCGTCGCGGAGTTCCCCGGCGGCCACCGCGCGCCGCACCGCCTCCAGCATGGCGAGGCGCCGGGGGGCGATCACCCGGCCGAAGTACTCCTCCCACAGCTTCGGGTGGCTCTTCATCTGGGCGAACATGTTGACCAGGAGCACCGAGGAACGCTGGGCGATGCCCCGGGTGCGCATCGATTCCAGCATCACGCGCAGGTCGGCGAGTCCGGCGGTGCCGGAGACGGGCGGCTCGGGGGGCTCCATGTCGCGTACGACGTCGACGAAGAGCTCCTCCTTCCCGGACCAGCGCCGGTAGATGGTGGCCTTGCCGACCCCGGCCGTGCGCGCGATGCGCTCGATGGAGAGGCCCGCCAGCGGCTCGCCCGCCTCCAGGAGGGCGATGACGGCGTCCAGGATCGCCCGCTCCACCGCTGCGGAGCGGGGCCGTCCGCGGCGGGGCTCCGGATCCCCCGGCCCGTCCGCCGACCCGGCCGGGGGCTCGTCCCTGTCCCCTGCCCCGCGCCGGTCCCGCTCGCCGTCCTGGCCTTGCACCGTGAAGCCGCCTCTCGCCGCGCCGTCGCCCTCGTACGTCCGTCTGCCGTTCCCGTACGTCCGTCGCCCGATTCTCGCCGACCCCGGCGGCGCGGAGCGACGGGCCGCGCCCCGTCGGGGCGGCCGAACCGGGCCGTCAGCGGCTGGGCTGCTCCTCCTGCGCCTCCTGCGCCTCCTGCCCCTCCTGCTTCTGCCGCTTCTCCGCCGGACGGGCTTCCCCGGTGGTCCCGGTCGCCGCCGGGGGCCGGCCGGGCAGGAACAGGCCGACGACCGCGGCGCCGATCAGGGCGACGGCCGCCGAGCCGAGCGCGGTCACGTGCATGGCGCTGATGAACGCCTCGTTGGCTGCGGCGACCAGGGGCTTTCCGGCCACCGGGCCGAGCTTCTCGGCGACGCCGAGCGTGGCCTCGATGGACTCGCCGGCCACGTCCCTGACGCCGGCCGGGACCGCGCCGAGGTGGCCCTCGATGTCGCCCCGGTAGACGGTGGAGAGCACCGAGCCGAGAACGGCGATGCCGAGCGCCCCGCCGACCTGGCGGAAGGTGTTGTTGATCGCCGAACCGGAACCGGCCTTCTCGCGGGGCAGCGCCTGCATCACCGCGACGGTGACGGGCGGCATGATGTGTGCCATCCCGGTGCCCTGGACGAAGAAGACGAGGCACATCGCCCACACCGGCGTACCGGCGTCGAACAGGGCGAACGACGCGAGTCCGGCGGCGACGAGCAGCATGCCCGCCGTGCAGACCGCGCGGGCGCCGAAGCGGTCGACGACCAGCCGGGCCCGGGGCGCGAAGATCATCTGGGCGGCGGCGAGCGGAACGATCAGCAGGCCCGACTCCAGGGCGGTGTAGCCGCGCACGCTCTGGAGGTAGAAGGCGGAGAAGAAGGTCACGCCCATGAGCGCGAAGAACACCAGCGCGATGGCGGCGACGGCGGCGGCGAACGCGGGCTCGCGGAAGTACGTGATGTCGATCGCCGGGTGGCTGCTGCGCTTCTCGTGCCAGACGAATCCGGCCAGCACCAGCAGCCCGCCGACGATGGCGAGCAGCACGGTGGTGTCGGTGAAGTCGGCCAGCTCGCCGCCCCGGATGATCCCGTACACCAGCAGGACCAGTCCCACGATGGACAGCGCGACGCCCACCGGGTCGACCTTGCCGGGCTTCGGGTCGCGGGAGTCCGGGACCAGGACGGCCATGGCGACGAGGGCGATCACGACCACGGGGACGTTCACGAGGAAGATCGAGCCCCACCAGAAGTGCTCCAGGAGCAGCCCGCCGGTGATCGGGCCGATGGCGATGCCGAGGCCGACGCTGCCCGCCCAGATGCCGATGGCCTTGGGCTGCTCGTCGCGCTCGAAGACGTTCACCAGGACGGCGAGGGTGGCGGGCATCACGAAGGCCGCGCCGAAGCCCATCAGGGCCCGCCAGGTGATGAGTTCACCGGGCGAGGCCGAGAAGGCGGCCAGGGCCGAGCCGATGCCGAAGACCAGGATGCCGGCGAGGAGGACCTTCTTGCGGCCGATCCGGTCGCCGAGCAGGCCCGCGGTGAACAGCAGCCCGGCGAAGACGAGCGTGTAGGAGTTGATCGCCCACTCCAGCTCGCTCTGGGTGGCGCCGATGCCGGTGGGGGCGGGGCTCGCGATCGTCTTGACTGCGACGTTCAGGATCGAGTTGTCCAGCACCACGATGAGCAGGCTGAACATGAGGACGGCGAGGATCCACCAGCGGCGGCGGTGGATCGCCTCGGGAACACGGGGCGCGGCGGCGGGAGCGCCGGACGGTAGGGGCATGGGGACGACCCTAACCCCATATTCGATACGAGACCGTCTCGTATTGTTAAAGCTTTCCCCAACGTCCCGGTGCCCTCTCTGCGGGCCCACTTCCCGAGCGGCGGGGCGGGATGCCACCATGGAAGGGATCCGGGGACGCCGTCAGGGCGCCTCGAGATGACGAAGGAGCCGTTGGCCATGTCGCTTCAGGCTGCGCAGAATCAGTCCTCCCCAGCGGGTGGCGCCGCTTCCCCCGCCGACAGCAGCAAAGCGCTGTACGGAGGGAAGTCCACCCGCCGCATCACCGTCCACGACATCGCCGCCGCCACCGAGCGCGGCGAGAAGTGGCCGATGCTCACCGCCTACGACGCGATGACCGCGTCCGTCTTCGACGAGGCCGGGATCCCGGTCATGCTCGTCGGGGACTCGATGGGCAACGTCCACCTCGGCTACGAGACCACCGTGCCCGTCACGATGGACGAGATCGCCATGCTGTCCGCCGCCGTCGTACGCGGCACCAAGCGCGCGCTCGTCGTCGCCGACCTGCCCTTCGGCTCGTACCAGGAGGGTCCCGTCCAGGCGCTGCGCAACGCCACCCGGCTGATCAAGGAGTCGGGCGTCGGCGCGGTCAAGCTGGAGGGCGGCGAGCGCTCCCACGAGCAGATCCGGCTGCTGGTCGAGGCCGGCATCCCGGTCATGGGCCACATCGGCCTGACCCCGCAGTCCGTCAACGCGATGGGCTACCGGGTCCAGGGGCGCGGCGAGGAGGCCGCCCAGCAGCTGCTGCGCGACGCCAAGGCCGTCCAGGACGCGGGCGCGTTCGCCGTCGTGCTGGAGCTGGTGCCCGCCGAGCTGGCCGCCGAGGTCACCCGTACGCTGCACATCCCGACCGTCGGCATCGGCGCCGGTTCCGCGACCGACGCGCAGGTGCTCGTCTACACCGACATGGTCGGGCTGACCGGCGGCAAGGTGCCGCGCTTCACCAAGCAGTACGCCGATCTCCGCCAGGTCCTCGGCGACGCGGCGAAGGAGTTCGCCGACGAGGTCGTCGGCGGCACGTTCCCGGCGGCGGAGCACACCTTCCACTGATCCACCGGGTCCCGCCGGATCGTGCCCCGGCGGGGCGCCCACCAGCCATTTCCCGCACCACCCGACAGCCCGCCGACATCCCCCATCGGCGGGCTGTCGCCTGCGCGGAGCCCGGTGCCGGGCCGTGTCGGCGGGCTGTCGGTGAGCTGTCGGTGGGCCTTGGTCCCATGGTGGACATGGAACGAATCGACAAGAACCCCAGCAGCGGCCGGAACGCCGTCGAGGTGCGGGGGCTGGTCAAGCACTACGGCGAGACCAAAGCACTGGACGGCGTGGACCTCGACGTCCGCGAAGGCACCGTCCTCGGTGTGCTCGGCCCCAACGGCGCGGGCAAGACCACCCTCGTACGCTGCCTGTCCACCCTGGTCACCCCCGACGCCGGCCACGCGGTCGTCGCGGGCTACGACGTGGTGAAGCAGCCCCGGCAGCTGCGCCGCACCATCGGCCTCACCGGGCAGTACGCCTCGGTCGACGAGAAGCTCTCCGGCTGGGAGAACCTCTACATGATCGGGCGGCTGCTCGACCTGCCGCGCAAGAAGGCGCGGGCCCGCGCGGACGAGCTGCTGGAGCGGTTCTCGCTCACCGAGGCCGGCAGGCGCGCCTGCATGGAGTACTCCGGCGGAATGCGCCGCCGGCTCGACCTGGCCGCCTCCATGATCGGCAGCCCGGCCGTGCTCTACCTGGACGAGCCCACGACGGGGCTCGACCCCCGGACCCGTAACGAGGTCTGGGACGAGGTGCAGCGGATGGTGGCCGAGGGCGCGACCGTCCTGCTGACCACCCAGTACATGGAGGAGGCGGAGCAGCTCGCCAAGGAGCTGACCGTCATCGACCGGGGGAAGATCATCGCCCGGGGCGGGGTCGACGAGCTGAAGGCCAAGGTCGGCGGACGCACGCTCCAGATCCGGCCGTCGGACCCGGCGGAGCTGGCCGCGATGGCGCAGGCGATCCGGGAGGCCGGACTCGACGGCATCGCCGGTGCGCAGGCCGTGCCGGACGAAGGACTGCTGTACGTGCCGATCCTCAGCGACGAGCAGCTGACCGCCGTGATCGGGCTGCTGGGCGTCCGGGGCTTCTCCCTCGCCCATGTCTCCACCGCCCTGCCCAGCCTCGACGAGGTGTTCCTCGCGATCACCGGCGACAAGGCCGCCCACCTCTCCGACCACGCTCCCCAGGAGGTCGCCGCATGAGCACCACCACCCTGACCCCCGCCCCGGCCGGGTCCGCGAGCCCCGCACCGCCGAACGCGGCCGTGGCCGACGAGGGCCGGATCGGGCTGCGGGCCAACCTCCGGCACATCGGAGCCCTGGCGCGACGCAATCTGCTCCAGATCAAGAAGGATCCGGAGTCGATGTTCGACGTCCTTCTGATGCCGATCATCTTCATCCTGCTCTTCGTGTACGTCTTCGGCGGATCGGTCGGCGCGAGCCTCGGCGGGAACCGGCAGGAGTACGTGAACTACCTGGTGCCGGGGCTGATGGCGATGATGGGGCTGAACATCGCCATGGCCGTCGGCACCGGCGTCAACGACGACTTCCGCAAGGGGGTCATGGACCGGTTCCGGACGATGCCGATCGCCCGGTCCTCGGTGCTCATCGCCAAGATCGTGGTCGAGCTGGGCCGGCTGATGGTCGCCATGCTCATCCTGCTCGCCATGGGGTTCGCCGTCGGCATGGACCTGAACGGCTCGGTGTTCGGGCTGCTCGCGGCGGTGGCGCTGTCGGCGGTGTTCGGCGCCGCCATCATGTGGATCTTCATCCTGCTCGGGCTGTCCATGAAGACGGCCCAGGCTGTTCAAGGGACGGCGATGCTCGTGCTGATGCCCCTGCAGTTCGGTTCCTCGATCTTCGTGCCGACCCAGACCATGCCGGGCTGGCTCCAGGCCTTCACCGACTACAACCCGCTCTCCAACCTCGCGGACGCGGCGCGGGCCCTCATGCAGGGCGACCCGGTCGGCAACTCGGTCTGGTGGACGCTCGCCTGGGCCGCCGGGATCACGGTGGTGATGGCTCCGCTGGCCGTGGCCAAGTTCCGCAAGAAGGCCTGAGCGGACAACGGGCGGAGAAGCGTCACGCCGACGACGGGTCCGGCCGGTACGTCTCCGCCAGGGCGGTGGCCTCATCGAGGGTGAGGCCACCGCCCTCCTCGTACGCCGCCGTGTACACCGCGTCGTCGCCGAGCCGGGCTCGGACGGCGTTCTCGGCGAGCACCAGATTGCGGTCCTCCATCACGCTCGGCACATGCCCCTTCGGCAGGAGCGTCGCCTGGAACGCCAGCAGCCGGGCGGCGTCCTTGGCCGCGTCGGCGTCGCCGAATCCGGCGAGCGCTTGGGCGATGGCCGTCAGATGGGCGGAAGGCATCTGCGGGGCCACCATCATCGACAGCGGCTCCCGCGCGCTCTCCAGTGCGGTCAGCGCGTTGTCGAGGGCGGAGACGTGGTCGCCGTCGAGGTTGTCCAGCCAGGCCAGCACGCCGAAGACGAATCCGCCGAAGATGGCGACATCGCGGGACCTGAAGTCCTCGCGGACCAGGTGCGCCTGCCGACGGGCCTCGTCCACCCGCCCCTGGAGACCGAGCACGAACCCCAGGTGCATCCGGGCCATCGGCGTCGCCTCGTGGCCCAACTCCCGCCCGTTCTCGGTGACGTCGCGCAGGATGGTCTCGGCCTCCGGGAGGCGGTCGAGCTCGATGAGGGCGCCGGCGTACCGGGCCCGCAGCAGTGCCGCCTGGCTCTGGGCGCCGATCTTCCGCGCGTACTCCACGGCCTTCCGGTAGTCGTCCAGCGCCGCCGTGAAGTCACCGGCCCGCTCGTTGGCCTCGCCCCGGGCGGAGAGCGCTTCGGCCGCGCCCCAGTCGTCGCCCAACCGGGTGTAGATCTCCAGGCTCTCGTCGGCGTCGGCGCGCGCGTCCGCCACCCGCTCGGGGCTGTTGGCCAGGAGGTTGGCGCGGGTGTGGAGCGCGGAGCCCAGCTCCCACTCGCCGCCGTGGACCCGGGTGGCCCGGACCGTCTCGTCGAGCACCGCGTACAGCTCGTCCGGGCCGCCGGTGAGCATGATCGAGAAGAGCCAGAACGTTCCGGGCATGCGACACGTCTGCGGCATGCCGGGCCGGTAGGTGTCCGCGATGATCCTCAGGCGCGCCTTGCCCTCCGGAGTCGACCAGGCGCTGATCGCGTTGTCCACGCCAGCCAGTTGGATCAGTGACACCCCGCGCCGCGCCTCCGCGAGCTGTTCGTCGTCCATCGGCGGGGGGCGGTCGGTGCACCGCTCCAGGAGCGAGGGGGCCCTGACACCGGGCGCGGCGAAGGGGTCGGGTCCGAGCGAGGCGGCGGACTCGCTCCACTGGCGGGCGTCCGAGCGCAGATCGCGCAGCATCCAGTACCAGGCCATCGACAGCACGACACACAGCGCCTCGTGCTCGTCCCGGGCGGCGACGGCGTGACGGAGCGCGGAGCGCAGGTTCTCGTACTCGCGCTGGAAGACCGCGATGGCGTCGCGCTGTCCGCCGCCGCGCATCTTGGGTCCGGTGATCCGGGCCAGCTCCCGGTAGTGGGTCAGGTGGCGGCGCTCGACGGCGTCCCGTTCGGCGGCCTCGTCCAGGCGCTCGGCGGCGTATTCGCCGACCGTCTCCAGCAGCCGGTAGCGCATTTCCCCGTCCCCGCCGGGTGCGGCGACGACGAGCGATTTGTCGACGAGGGAGCCGAGCAGGGAGGCGACGTCCAGGGAGCCCACGACGACGCCGTCGGCAGGTGCGGGCAGGGCGCAGACCTCCTCGGCGGCGGCGAGCGAGCAGCCTCCGGCGAAGACGGAGAGGCGGCGCAGCACGGCGCGTTCGGCGGCGGCCAGCAGGTCCCAGGACCAGTCGACCACGGCGCGCAGGGTCTGCTGGCGGGGCAGCACGGTGCGGCTGCCGTTGCTGAGGAGGCGGAAGCGGTCGTCCAGCCGGTCGGCGATCTGGCGCGGGGTGAGCATCCGAAGCCGGGCGGCGGCCAGTTCGATGGCGAGCGGCAGCCCGTCCAGCCGACGGCAGATCTCGGCGCAGGCGGCGGCGGTCTCCTCGTCCGCGTCGGTACGGAACCCGGGGCGGGCGGCCGCCCCGCGCTCGGCGAGCAGGCGCAGCGCCATCGGGTCGGGCAGCGGGTCGACGGGGCGGACGAACTCACCCGGCACGCCCAGCGGTTCGCGGCTGGTCGCGAGGATCGTCAGTTGCGGGCAGTGGGTCAGCAGCTGGTCGGCGAGGGCGGCGGCGGCCCCGATCACGTGTTCGCAGTTGTCCAGGAGGAGGAGCATCCGGCGCGGGGCGCAGTGCTCGGTGAGGCGTACGAGGGGGTCCGCGGCGGTGCGGTCGGCGGCTCGCAGCTCCTCGGCGCCGGCGCCGCGCAGTACGGTCTCGCGGGCGCCGAGCGCGGTCAGGACGGCTTCGGGCACGGTGTCCGGGTCGTCGACGGGGGCCAGTTCGGCGAGCCAGACGCCGTCGGGCCAGGCCGCGGCGGCGGCCTCCCCGGTCTCCTGGGACAGCCGTGTCTTGCCCGCGCCGCCGGGGCCGAGGAGGGTGACGAGCCGGGCGCGGCCGAGGTCCTCGCGCAGGGCGGCGATGTCGGTGTCGCGGCCGACGAAGCTGGTGAGCCGGGCGCGGAGGTTCCCGTGGGCGGGCGGCCTCCCGGGCGCGGGCCGGGGCGCGGGGTCCGGGGCGGGCGAAGCCGAGGGCTGCCGGGCCGGGGGCTGCTGGGCCCGGGGGTCCCGTCCGGCGTCCGGGGCGGGCGGTGCGGCCGGTTCCTGGTGGAGCAGTTCCGCGTGCAGGGCGCGCAGGGCCGGGCCCGGGGCGGTGCCGAGGCGGTCGTCGAGGAGGGTGCGGACCTCCTCGTACGCGGCCAGTGCCTCGGCGGGGCGTCCGGCGTCCCGCAGGGCTCTGATGCGCAAAGCCTGGAGCGGTTCGTCGAGCGGGTGGGCGTGGCAGAGCACGGCCAGCTCCGGCAGCGCCTCCCCCGGTCTCCCGAGGGCGAGGAGGGCCCCGAGGGCGGCCCGCCGGGCGTCGAGCCTGCGGGCCTCCCAGCGGGACGCGGTCGCCGTACGGTCGGGCAGATCGGCGAGGGCCGGCCCGTTCCACAGGGCGAGGGCCTCCCGCAGGACGGCGAGGGCGCCCGACGCGTCGCCGTCCTCCAGGGCCCGGCTCCCCTCCCCCGCCAGCCGCTCGAAGCGGTGCAGGTCCACGGCGTCCGGCGGGGCGGCGAGCCGGTAGCCGCCCTCCACCGACTCGACGGCGCCGCGGCCCAGGGCCCGCCGCAGTCGCCCGACGAGGGCTTGGAGCGCGCCGGCCGCGTCGGCGGGCGGATCGCCGTCCCACACCTCGTCGACGAGGACCCCGGCCGGGACGGTCCGCCCGGGGCGCAGCGCGAGAACGGTGAGCAGGGCGCGCAGCCGCGCCCCGCCGAGGGCGACGGCCGTGCCGTCGTCGCGGAGTGCCCGGGTGGTGCCGAGGACGCAGTAGTGCACGGGCCCATTGTCCGTGACGCAGCGGGGCGCGGCGTTGACAGGGTGGAACTCCGTCACCGGTCCCCGACGTTCCCGCCCTGTCGGGCCGTACGATCGCCTTTCCCGGCCCCCTTTCGCCGCCCCAGCCCGTCCCCGTCCTCTCAGCCCCCTCAGCCCCCTCAGCCCAGGAGTCGAACGCCGATGACCACCGCAGCCACCCGCGGCGACCGGAGGATCAGCCCGGTCTTCCTCGGTATCGCCGCCGTCACCGCGGTCGCGGGCTGGGCGGTGTGGACGGGCTTCGCGGACGCCACCGGCTTCGCGGTCTTCCTGTTCGTCACCGGGGCCTGGATCGTCTCGCTCTGCCTCCACGAGTACGCGCACGCCCGCACCGCGCTGCACAGCGGGGACCTGTCGGTGGGGGCGAAGGGCTATCTGACGCTCAACCCGCTGAAGTACACGCACGCCCTGCTGAGCATCGTCCTCCCGGTGCTCTTCGTGATCATGGGCGGGATCGGGCTGCCCGGCGGCGCGGTGTACATCGAGCGCGGCCGGATCCACGGTCGGTGGAAGCACAGCCTGATCTCGGCGGCGGGCCCGCTGACGAACGTGGCGTTCGCGATCGTGTGCACGGCCCCGTTCTGGCTGGACGCGCTGGACGGGGTGCCGCGCGCCTTCAGTTACGCGCTGGCGTTCCTGGCGATGCTCCAGGTGACGGCGGCGATCCTGAACTTCCTGCCGATCCCGGGTCTGGACGGCTACGGGGTGATCGAGCCCTGGCTCTCGTACAGGATCCGCCGTCAGGTGGAGCCGATCGCGCCGTTCGGGCTGATCGCGGTGTTCGCGATCCTGTGGATTCCCGAGGTGAACATCGCCTTCTTCGACGCGATCCACGCACTGCTGCGCGCCCTGGGCGTCGAGGAGATCCAGCGGTACTGCGGTTATGACCTGTACCGCTTCTGGCGGGGCCTCTTCGACGAGCAGGACCCGGGCTGCGCGGTGGGCTGACCGCCCGGCGCCCGGGACCGCTCCGTCAGACCGCCGGGGCGGTGGGCCCGCCGGCCGGGGCGGCGGTCCTGGCGGCCCGGGAGCCGCGCAGGGCCGCGGCGAGGATCGCCACGGCGACACCGCCGAGGGCCCAGGCGCCGAGAATCCAGAGGGCGCCGGTGGTGGCGTTGCCGTCGAAGTAGACGGTGTTGCGCACGACGGTCGTCCCCGCGCCCGGAGGGAGGGCCTGGCCGATCGCGCTCCAGAACGGCGGCAGCAGGGAGGACGGGTACACCCCGCCGGAGCTGGGGTTGCCCAGGATCGTGAAGATCAGGATGGTGAGGCCGAGGCCGACCGTGCCGGCCACCGACTGGAGGGCGACGCCCACCGCGCCGGAGGCGAACACCACCAGGGTGCCGATGCCGACCAGCTCCCAGAACGCGCCCGGCAGGCAGTCCAGCACCGGGCCCACGATGATCGCGCCGCCGATGCCCGAGACGAAGCCGTACGGCAGCATCGCCGTCAGCCGGACCAGGGTGCGCCGCAGCGTGGGCTTCTTGGAGCCGGCCGCCATGTTCAGGGCCGAGGCCGCGAGGTAGCCGCCGATGGTCCAGCTGAGCACGAGGTAGAAGGACGACAGGCCCCGCGAGTCGCCCGCGGCCGGCGGACGGAGGTCCCGTACGACGATCGTGCGGTTCTCCGCCCGGGCGACCTCCTGGAGGATCTCGGCGGCCGCGGTGGTCGCCGATGGCCCGCCCGCCGAGGCGACGAGCAGCGTGTCGGTGCGTACGGCCGGGTCCACGACGAGGGCGGCGTCGGTGCGCCGGTCCAGCAGCCGCGCGCGTGCCTGGGCGCGGTCCGCGACGGCGGTGACCTGGAGCGGGTCGCCGGGCAGCGCGTCGAGGCGGGCGACCAGGTCCCGCTCGACGGCGGGCCGGGCCACCAGGGTGATCGGCACCTTGTGCGGCTCGGGTGCGTGGAAGGCGCCCATGTAGGAGAGGGCGAAGCCCAGTTGCAGCAGGAGCACCCCGAGCATGACGAGCGCCGCCCGGGTGGTGACGGCGTCGCGCACCTCTTCCCAGAAGCCCTGGGGCTCGCCGCCGGTCCGTGCGGTCGCCCCCGGAACGTCGTCCCTCGCGTCTGCCACGCGGCCTCCCTCGTCCTGCCCCGCCACGGCCGTGGCGGGGCCGTCACATGCTCGGCTCCCTCACGGCGTCCGCTCGCCGGGCCACGCCCGGGGAGCGGGACGCACGACCTGATTGGCGGAGGCCGCACGCGGTGGGAGAGAGAGGGAGGGGGGGAGGGAGGGCGACGGGAGACAGGTGAAGAGTCAGCCCGCGTCGGAGGCGGGGGTCAGCCCCCAGGAGGCCGTGGTCAGCCGGCGTCGGAGGCCGTGGTCAGCCGGTGCCGGCGGACGTAGAACCAGGTCATGTTCGACGAGAGCCCCGCGATGAGCACCCACACGATCCCGAGCAGGCTGCCCTGGGCGAAGGAGACCACGGCCGCCACGACGGCGAGGACGCAGACGACGAGGGCGTAGAGAGCGATGCGGGGCATGGGGGTCGGCTCCTGTCGGGAACGGGTCGCGCTCCCTGCCGGGAACGGTCGCGGTCCCGTCCAGTGTCCCCCATGCCCCGTTGTGCCCCGCCCCGGGGAGCGCCGGATCCGGTACCGGCGCTCCCCGGGGCGGCGGGGTCCGTCAGACGTCGGTGGTGCGCAGGCCGGCGTGGGCCTTGTAGCGGCGGTTGACCGAGATCAGGTTGGCGACCAGCGACTCGACCTGGTGGGCGTTGCGCAGCCGCCCCGCGAAGATGCCCCGCATACCGGAGATCCGGCCGGCCAGTGCCTGGACGAGGTCGGTGTCGGCGCGCGCCTCGCCCAGGACCAGCACGTCGGTGTCGATCTCCTTGATGGACTCGTCCTGGAGCAGCACGGCCGAGAGGTGGTGGAAGGCGGCGGTGACCCGGGAGTCCGGCAGCAGGGCTGCGGCCTGTTCGGCGGCGCTGCCCTCCTCCGGCTTGAGGGCGAAGGCGCCCTTCTTGTCGAAGCCGAGCGGGTTGACGCAGTCGATGACGAGCTTGCCCGCCAGCTCCTCCCGCAGGGACTGGAGCGTCTTGGCGTGGCCGTCCCACGGCACGGCGACGATCACGATGTCGCTGCGCCGCGCGCACTCCGCGTTGTCCGCGCCCTCGACGCCGAAGCCCAGCTCGGCCGCCGCCTGCTCGGCGCGGGCCGCGTCCCGGGAGCCGAGGGTGACCTTCTGTCCGGCGCGGGCGAGCCGGTAGGCGAGGCCGCGCCCCTGCGGGCCGGTCCCGCCGAGCACGCCGACGCTGAGGCCGGACACGTCGGGGAGGTCCCAGGGGTCCTTGGCGGGGGGCTTGGGCGCGCTGCCGCTGTGCTGTGTAGTCATGGGCCGACCCTACTGCCAGGTAGTACCCGGGGAGGCCGCCCCGTCGGCCGCCGTCCGCCCCGGTTCCGCTCTCCGGTTCCGTTCCCCGCGCGGTCCCCCGTTCGGGTGAGGCGGAAGCCGACGGGACCGGCCGGGACGGTGGGCCGGGCAGGATGCCGGGCCATGGATGCCGTACGCGTCGCCCTGCTCCGCGATGTGCTGGCCGGGACCCGGTGGCCGCAGGACGCCCGCCGGTTCGCGCTGGCCCTGCGCACCTCCGTCGTCCCGCGTGGCGGCGGCCTGCTGCTGGCGGGGACCGAAGCGTACGAGCCGTGGCATCTGGCGGCCCATCTGTCCGACGAGTCCGCCTGGTCGGGGCTGCCGGAGCTGGCGCCCACGCTCGTACGGCACCGGGTGGCGGCGGGCGACCCGGCGCATCTGGCGGTCGGGCTCGGCCGGATCGCGGCGGCGGGGCGGGGCGAGACGCTGCTGCTGGTCGCGCCGGAGCGGCCGGGCGACGATCTGCTGGAGCGGGTGCACGACGCCCGGCGGGCCGGGGCTCGGGTGCTCGCCCTGGACGGCGGCGACCCGGACGTCGGAGGCCTGGCGCACGAGTCGCTGGTGGTCGCCGGGGACGACGACGTGGACCTGGACATCGTGCAGCACCTGGTGAGCGCGGCCGCCGGGGAGAACGGGAGGCCTCCGGCGGGCGGCCGGCGCACCTTCCGGGACCGGCTCGCCCGGCTGGCCGACCAGTTGACCCAGCCGCCGCCGGCCCGCTGGTAGCACGCGGTCCCGGGGCGTACCCGGATCACGGCCGGAGCCGTCGTGCCGGGATATCGGCTTGCCCGGAACGCCCGGCACTCCGGATCATGGCCCTTCGTGACCTCAGCACCCCCGTCGCCCGCGACCCCTCCCACCCCCACCTCGCCGCTGTCGGCCCGGCTCCGCGCCCTGCTGCCGGACCTCTCGCCGTGGCGTTCGTCGCCGGACTTCCGGCTGCTGTGGGTGCAGGGCCTGATCACGTACTTCGGCAGCTTCATGGCGCTCATCGCGCTGCCGCTCCAGATCAAGGACCTCACGGGCTCCCCGCTCGCGGTCGGGGCGATGGGCGCGGTGGAGCTGGTGCCTCTGGTGGTCTTCGGGCTGTACGGCGGGGCGCTCGCGGACTCGGCGGACCGTCGGCGGGTCATCCTGCTCACCGAGGCGGGACTCGGGGTGCTCGCCGCGATCCTGCTGGTGAACGCCCTGCTGCCGGAGCCGCTGCTGTGGCCGCTGTACGTGGTGGCCGGCGGGGTGTCCGCGCTCGCCGGGCTCCAGCGGCCCGCGCTGGACTCCCTGATGGCCCGGATCGTGCCGCACAGCCAGCAGACGGCGGCGGCCGCGCTGAACTCGCTGCGCTGGCAGATCGGGGCCATCGCGGGCCCGGCGCTGGCCGGTCTGGTGGTGGCGTACGCCGGTCACGGCACGGCGTACGGGGTGACGGTCTGCACCTTCGCCGTCTCCGTCGTGCTCTGTCTGCGGCTCACCCCCGCGCCGCCGGCGGGTGACGCGCGGAAGCCGTCGCTGCGCGGGATCGTCGAGGGGGCGCGGTACGCGTGGAGCCGGCCGGTGCTGCTGGGGACGTACGCGATCGACCTGGCGGCGATGTTCTTCGCCTTCCCGAACACGATCTTCCCGTTCCTGGCGGACGACCTGGACGCGGAGTGGTCGCTGGGCCTGATGTACGCGGCGGGGTCGGTCGGCTCGCTGGCGCTGGGGCTGACCAGCGGCTGGACGGGCCGGGTGCGCAGGCACGGGCTGTTCGTGGTGTTCGGTGCGGCGGCGTGGGGTCTGGCGATCGCCGCGGCGGGCTGGTTCTCCAGTGTGTGGGTGGTGCTGCTCTGCCTGGCCGTGGCGGGGGCGGGCGACATGCTGAGCGGGCTGGGGCGCGCGACGATCTGGAACCAGACGATCCCGGAGGAGCTGCGGGGCCGGCTGGCGGGCATCGAGGTGCTCTCGTACAGCGTCGGCCCGCAGCTGGGTCAGGTGCGGGCCGGGGCGATGGCGGGCTGGACGGGGACCCGGTCGGCGATCTGGACGGGCGGGGTGGCGTGCGTGGCGTCGGTGGTGCTGTTGACCGCCGCGCTGCCGAAGCTGGTGCGGTACGACTCGGAGACGGATGAGGACGCGGTGCGGAGGCGGGAGGCGCGGGTGGAGGGGTGACCCGGGCCCGGCCGGGCGGCCGGGTTTCCGGGGCTCCGCCCCGCGCCCCGCTCCTCAAGCGCCGGAGGGGCTGAGAAGACGGCCTCCATCGCCGGACGGGCTTGATGTGCCCGCCGGACGGGCCGGGGGTGCGGCGACAAGCGCCGGCGGGCTCGAAAAGATGGCCTCAATCGCCGGACGGGCTTGAGCTGCCCCCGGACGGGCTTGAGCGGTCGCCCTTGTCCTCGTCGTGCCACTTGGGGTCCGTGTCCCACTCCAGGTTGCGGTCGCGCGCGGTGTCCATCGCGTGCTGGGCCGCCGCGCGGGAGGTGTAGGGGCCGAACCGGTTCTGCGCCGGGCACTCCGGGCCTTCCTCGACCTTCTTGTGCTCCAGGCAGTAATACCATTCGCCCGGTTTGCCGACCGTGCGCTTCTTGAACAGGGCCATCGACTGCTCCTTTCCTTGTCGCCATGGTGCCCCCGAGGCCGCTGGTTAGACTCGCTGACATGTCTGGCCAGTCGCTTCTCGTACCAGGGGAGATCACTCCCGTCCGTTCCGTACCCGGAAACATCCGGCGTCCCGAGTACGTGGGGAAGCCGGCTCCGACGCCGTACACCGGCCCGGAGGTCCAGGACGCCGATACCGTGGAGCGGATGCGCGTCGCGGGCCGTATCGCCGCGCAGGCGATGGAGGAGGCCGCCAAGCACATCGCCCCGGGGGTCACCACCGACGAGCTCGACCGGGTCGCCCACGACTTCATGGTCGATCATGGCGCGTACCCCTCGACGCTCGGCTACCGGGGCTTCCCGAAGTCGCTGTGCACCTCGCTGAACGAGGTCATCTGCCACGGCATCCCCGACTCCACCGTGCTGCGCGACGGCGACATCGTGAACCTGGACGTCACCGCGTACCTCAACGGCGTGCACGGCGACAACAACGCCACCTACCTCTGCGGCGACGTGGACGAGGAGTCCCGGCTGCTGGTCGAGCGCACCCGGGAGTCGCTGAACCGGGCGATCAAGGCGGTCCGGCCCGGGCGCCAGATCAACGTCATCGGCCGGGTCATCGAGTCGTACGCGAAGCGGTTCGGCTACGGGGTCGTCCGCGACTTCACCGGGCACGGGATCAACACCTCGTTCCACTCCGGCCTGATCATCCCGCACTACGACAGCCCGCACGCCACCACGGTGATGCAGCCGGGCATGACGTTCACCATCGAGCCGATGCTGACGCTGGGCACCCACGAGTACGACATGTGGGAGGACGGCTGGACCGTGGTGACGAAGGACCGGAAGAGGACGGCCCAGTTCGAGCACACGCTGGTGGTCACGGAGACCGGGGCGGAGATCCTCACCCTTCCGTAAGCCACCCGCCGAAAGTCGCCTGTCACCCCAAAGCGCACATAACAGCACCCTCCGCTCTGTTTGCCGGTAGTTTTTTACCGACAGACAGTCGGGAACCAGTTGACTTAGGTAAACCTAAGTAGGAGGATCGGCGTACCGGCACGCGCCGCCGCACCGTCGCGGCGGTCGCCTGCCGATATCTCCGTCTCTTTCTGGACTTCCCGTCCCCTCGGTCCCCGGAGGCCCGCCTTGGACGCAACCGCCACCGTCACTCCCTTCTCGACGCTCATCCGCACCGCGTCGCACGAGCAGCACACCGAGGCCGAGACCTCGACCTTCATGAGTGACCTGCTCGGCGGGCGGCTGGGAGTGGACGCGTACACGCGCTACACGGAGCAGCTGTGGTTCGTGTACCGGGCGCTGGAGGAGGGCGCGGAGGTCCTGCGCGACGACCCGGTCGCGGGCCCGTTCATACAGCCCGAGCTGATGCGCTCCACCGAGCTGGAGCGCGATCTGGCGCACCTGCGCGGGGCCGACTGGCGCGAGGGTCTTGAGCCGCTGCCCGCCACCGCGGCGTACGCGGCCCGGGTCACGGAGTGCGCGCGCACCTGGCCCGCCGGTTACATCGCCCACCACTACACGCGGTACCTCGGCGACCTCTCGGGCGGTCAGATCATCCGCGACAAGGCGGAGAAGACCTGGGGCTTCGAGCGCAAGGGCGACGGCGTCCGGTTCTACGTCTTCGAGGAGATCACCAACCCCGCCGCCTTCAAGCGGGGTTATCGCGAGCTGCTGGACGCGGTGAACGCCGACGACCTGGAGAAGCAACGCATCATCGAGGAGTGCAAGCGCGCCTTCGCGCTGAACACCGCGGTCTTCCGCGAGCTGGGCGAGGTCTTCCCGCTCAGCGCGTAGGGCGTGTCCGGCGGATCAGGCGCGGACCCGGTCAGGATCCGCCCGGACACACCCTGACCGCCGGCGTACGGTTCGCCGCCGTCCGGGGCTCAGCCCCGGGTGGCCATCAGGACGCGGCCCCCGACCTCCACCGTGCCGTCCGGCGCGGGTGCGGTGAGGATCTGGGAGCCGCGTCCTTGTGTGATGTTCAGGGCCCGGCCGAGGTGTGCGCTCAGCAGCACGGCCGCGGCCCCCGTCGCCTCGTCCTCCTCGATGCCTTCGCCCCGCCTCGGGAAGGCCCGCGCCCGCACCCGTCCGGCCGCCTCGTCCTCCCAGGCCCAGACGTAGAGCCAGCCCTCGCCGGGCGGCGGCCCCGGCAGCGCCTCGACCTCGGCGGCGCTCGCGTACTGCTGGAGCGTGCGCGGCGGGACCCACTCGGGGCGGGCGGCGATCCAGGTGAACTCCCCGTCCTGGCGCGCGAACACGTCCCCGACGGCCAGTTCCAGGACCTCCAGGTCCAGCAGCCAGGCGGTGCCCACCAACGGGTGGCCGGCGAACGGCAGCCGGAGCCCCGGGGTGTGGATGTCCACCCGGCCGCGTTCCGGGTCGTCCACGAACACGGTCTCGCTGAAGCCCAGTCGCCGGGTCAGCTGCTGCCGGGAGGCCTCGTCGGGGTGGCCGCTCCCGTCACGTACGACGCCGAGGGCGTTGCCGTGCCGGCCGTCGGGTCCGCAGAACACCCGCAGGACGTCGATGCCCCGGGGTACGTCGTAGTCGTTCACGGGGGCATTCAAGCACTGCCGGGCGACGGGGCGGGAAGCCAGCGGGGTACAGCAGCGGGGCCGCACCGGCGAGCGACTGCTGCCGGTACGGCCCCGCGGGAGGTGCCGGTGGGTCAGGCGGTGGTGTCGCGGCGACGGCGCGCGGCGAGCACGATACCGGCGCCGGCCGCCACGACGACGCCGGAGGCGGCGATCAGGGCGCCGGTCGGGACGTCGGAGCCGGTGGCGGCCAGGGAGCCGGAGCCGCCGACCGAACCGCCGGTGGAGCCGCCGCCGACCGTCCCACCGCCGGTGGTGGAACCGCCCGCCGCGGAGCCGCCGGTGGAGCCCGAACCGCCGGTGGAACCGCCGGAGGAACCGCCGGGAAGCTGGGCGTCCTTGTCGAGCGAGACCGCGACGTTCAGCGCGTCGAGCTCCTCGCCCTTCTGGTAGAAGCCGCCGAACGCCTTGGCGCCGTCCGCGGAGAGCGTCGCCGGGACGCTCTTGAGGTTCACGATGCCGCCCTTGGCGGCGAGTGCGCCGGAGGGCACCTTCAGCTGGGCGAAGGACAGGCCGGTGAACTTGCTGACCTTGCCGGTCTTCTGGTCCTTGGAGGAGACGTCGGCGAGGAGGGTGCCGGAGGTGCCCTCGATGTCGACCTTCAGGTTGCTGAGAGCCAGGTCGAGGAGGTACGTGCCGTTGGTCGCGTGGCCGAGGAAGCGCACCTTCCCCGTGAACTCGGCGTCGAGGGTGTTCTGGTCGGCGTCGAGGCGGCCGGTGGCCTTGGTGAAGCGGTAGCCGCCGGCGTCGGCGGATGCGCCCTCGCTCGTCTCGATCCTGCCGTGGGCGATGGTGCCGACGATGTACGTGCGGAAGGACTCCTTGACGCCCCAGTCCAGCGTGCCGTCGACGACCGGGCCGCTGACGGGCGCGGCGGTCTCGGAGGCGGTCGGGGCCGGTTCGGCGCCCGGGTCCTCGGAGGGGTCCTTCGACGGGTCCTTGCCCGGGTCCTTGGAGGGGTCCTTGCTCGGGTCCTTGGAGGGATCCTTGCTCGGGTCCTTCGAGGGGTCCTTGCTCGGGTCGTCCGAGGGGTCCTTGCTGGGGTCGTCCCCCGGGTCCGGGCTCGGGTTCGCGGTCTTGACCTTCAGCGTCGCCGGGTCGAGCTGGGCGCCCTTCTCGTAGAAGCCGGCGAAGGCGTCCACACCCTCGGCGGTCAGCGTGGCGGGGATGTCGGTGAAGACCGTCTCGCCGCCCGCGCCGCCGCCCCGCTTGGCGGCGGTCATGTCGAGTGCGGCGATGGGGGCGTCGCTCCTGGAGACGACGGTGCCGTCCATCTTCTTGCTGGTGAAGTCGGCGGTGATGGTGCCGGTCTGGCGGCCCGAGCCGACCTCGATGTCGCTCAGCTTGACGTCGAGCACCCCGTGGTGGCCCTCGAACCGCACGCCGCCCTTGAACGCGGTCGCGGAGGCGTGCGTCCCGGTGTCGTACGAGCCCTTGCCGCCGGTGAAGGTGAACACGCCGTTGTCGGCGGCCTGCTGGGCGCCGTCCGCGACGGTGACCTTGCCCTCGGCGATGGGGCCGACGATGTACCTGCGGAAGGACTCCTTGACGCCCCAGTCCAGTGTGCCGTCCACGATCTCCAGCTTCGGGGCGGCGGCGGGGCCGGCCGCCGGGGACCCCGCGGCGACGGCCGGGAGCGCGAAGCCGGTGGCGCCGAGGGCGGCGGCCGTGGCGACAGCCGCGGCGAGGGCTATGGGGCGGCGCGTAGTTGCTGCCATGTCGGTGTGTCTCCTAGAGGGAACAGGGGGGTGGGAGAGAAGCGCGGGGAGAGGGGGTGAGGATCCATAAGGCACGCACGGGGCGCCGTCAGGAGGTCTGAGGTGCGTCGGAGCCGGTGGTGGCGTCGGAGCCGGGCCCCTGCCCGGGCCCGCGGCGGCGCAGGGCGAAGAACGCCGCTCCGGCGGCGGCGAGCAGCAGCAGACCGCCCCCGACGGCCGCCCAGGTGCCGGCGCCCGGACCGGAGTCGGAGGAGGCGGCCGCCGGTGCGGCGGAGGGCTCCTCGGCGGCCTTCTTCGTGGGCTCGGCGGCGGTGGTGGCCTCGCTGCCGAGGTCGGGCAGCGCGGGCAGTTGGGCCTTCTCGTCGACGGCCACGGCGAGCGAGACCGGGTCCATCGCGGTGCCCGCCCTGTACATGGAGCCGAACGCCTCGGCGCCGTCGGCGGTGAGGGTGGCGGGCGCTTCGGTGAGGGCGGCGAGGCCGTCCTTCGGAGCGAAGTCCTCGGCGGCGAAGGTGACGATCGGGACGCGCTTGGTGGTCCTGCCCTCGCTGGTGACGTCGGCGGACAGGGTGCCCTCGCCCTTGGCGACGGCGACGGTCATGGCGGCGAACGTCAGGTCGAGGTCGTGGGCGCCGGTGAAGCGGATGCTGCCGCTGAACTCCGCGTCCAGCGTCTCCTTCTTCGCGTCGTACGTTCCCTTGCCCCGCGGGAAGCGGAACAGGGCCCCGCCGTCCTCGGCGCCGTCGGCGAGCGTCCACCTGCCCTGGCCGATGGAGCCGGTGACGTACTCACGGAAGGTGCGGCGCACCCCCCAGTCGACGGCGGCGTCCTCGAAGCGGCCCGCCTTCTCCTTGTTCTTCTTCTCCGCCTCGCCCTTCTTCTCGCCCTCGTCCTTCTCCTCGTCCGGGGCGGAGGGCTCCGGCTCGGCGGCGGCGCCCTGGGTGTCGACGGAGAGGCTGACCGGGTCGAGCGGGGTGCCCTCGGTGTAGTAGCCGGCGAAGGCCGAGGCGCCCTCGGCGGTCAGGGTCGTGGGGACGTCGGTGAGGGCGATGGGGGTGGAACCGCCCTTCATGTTGATCCCGCCGAGGCCGAGCTCGGCCAGTGGCACCTGGGAGCGGCTGGAGACCTTGCCGGTCCCCCGCTCCTTGCTGACCATGTCCGCGTGGAGCGTCCCGCCGCCGCCGCTGATCCTGATCGTGGGGCGGCTGATCGTGAGGTCGAGCTCGTTGCCGCCGTCGGCCTTCTTGTGGCCGGTGAAGTGCACGCCGCCGGAGAAGCCGGAGCTGAAAGCCCCGGAGTCCGGGTCGTAGGAGCCGGTCGCCGAGTGGAAGCGGAACTGGCTGCCGCCGACCGTGGCCGCGCCGCCGGTCAGGCTCCAGCTGCCGTTCGCTACGGGCCCGGTGACGTAGCTCTGGAAGGAGGACTTGATGCCCCAGTCCAGCCGGCCGCCCTGCACCGTGCGGCTTGCCGCTTGCGCGGTGGCGGCGGGGAGCAGGGCTCCCAGCAGCACCGCGAGGAGCGCGACGGCGAGCGCGCGGGTGGATCTGGACGACGGCATGAGGGACCCTCCGAGGACTGGATACAAAGGTAAGGCTAACCTAAGGTATTCCCCGTCTGTGTCGGAACCCCTCCGGCACCTCCACCATCTCGACACATCCCAACCACCCACCGCACGCCGCAGATCGACAGGACGGTGCCCCCGTGCGCATCTCGCAGGACTTCGCCCCGACGGGCCCGGACGCCGGACGGACGGCCCGCCGTCGACCGGTCCGGGGCAGGGCCGCCGCCGCACTCACCGCAGCCGTCGCCTTCGCCCTGGTCCTGACCGGCTGCGGCTCAGGGGGCGATGCCGCGCCGACGTCGGCGTCCGCCGAGAGCTCCGCCGACGCGGACCGGGTCGAGCCGCTGGCGGCCCCGCCCGCACCGGAGTTGCCGGTGACGGTCGACTCGGCGGACGGTTCCAAGGTCACGATCGAGTCCACCGACCGGATCGTGCCGCTGACGGGCTCGCTGAGCGAGATCGTCTTCACCCTCGGCTTCGGCGAGCAGGTCGTCGCCCGGGACATCACCGCCACCTTCGAACAAGCCACGAGGCTTCCGGTGGTGACCCGGGCCCACGACGTCTCGGCGGAGAGCGTGCTCTCCCTGAAGCCGACGATCGTCCTCGCCGACACCAGCACCGGACCGGCCGAGGCCATCGACCAGATCCGTGACGCGGGCATCCCGCTGCTCGTCGTCGAACCCGCCAAGGGACTCGACGACGTGGGCCGCCGTATCGACACCGTCGCCGAGGCCCTCGGCGTACCGTCGGCCGGTACGGAGCTCAAGGAGCGCACCGAGAAGCGGATCGCCGCCGTCCAGAAGTCCGTCCCGGCCCCCGCCGACGGTCAGAAGCCCCGCGTCGCCTTCCTCTACCTGCGCGGTTCTGCCTCCGTCTATCTGCTGGGCGGTGCGGAGTCCGGGGCCAGTTCGCTGCTGGAGGCGGCCGGCGCGGTCGACGCCGGCAAGGAGTCCGGGCTGGACAAGGACTTCACCGCCATCACCAGCGAGGCGCTCGCCAAGGCCGCGCCGGACGCGATCCTCCTGATGACCAAGGGGTTCGAATCCGTCGGCGGCATGGACGGATTGGTGAAGATCCCGGGCATCGCGGAGACCCCGGCCGGCATGGACCGCCGGATCGTCACGGTCGACGACGGGGTGCTGCTGAACTACGGGCCGCGCACCGACCGGGTGCTCACCGAGATCGTCGAGCAGCTGTACGCCGAGGGCGGCGAGAGCCGGTGACCACCTCCTACGAGGAACGCACCGAGCCGGTGGGGAAGTCCACGGGCAAGGAGGCGAAGGGGACGAACGGGGCGGCGGAAGCGGCCCCCACGTCCCCCCGCAGCACGGCGTATCTGCTCACCGCGGCGCTCTCCCTCGCCCTGCTCGCCGGCTGTCTGCTCTCCGCGGCGATCGGCGCGTACTCCATCCCGCTCGGTGACGTCCTGTCCTCCGTGCAGCACCGGATCGGGCTCGGCGGCCAGGAGTTGGACCGGGTCGGCGAGAGCGTCCTGTGGAACGTGCGGCTCCCCCGGGTCGCTCTCGCGCTGCTCGTCGGCGCGTCCCTCGGCTGCGCGGGCGCGCTGATGCAGGGAGTGTTCGGCAATCCGCTGGCCGAGCCCGGCGTGATCGGGATCTCGGCGGGCGCCGCGGTCGGCGCGGTCGCCTCGATCGCGCTCGGCCTGACCTTCTTCGGCAACTGGACCATCACCGTCTTCGCGTTCATCGCGGGGCTCATCACCGTGCTGCTCGTCTACACGCTCTCACGCTCCGGCGGCCGGACCGAAGTGGTGACGCTGATCCTCACCGGTATCGCCGTCAACGCCTTCGCGGGCGCGCTGATCGGGCTCTTCATCTTCTTCGCGGACAACGCGCAGATCACCCAGATCACCTTCTGGCAGCTCGGTTCGCTCTCCCAGGCGACCTGGCCCAAGGTGCTGGCCGTGCTGCCGTGCGCGCTGGCCGGTCTGCTCATCGCCCCGTTCCACTCCCGCAAGCTGGACCTGCTGGCGCTCGGGGAGCGGCCCGCGCGGCACCTGGGCGTGGACGTGGAGCGGCTGCGGATCGTGCTGGTGCTGGTGGTGGCGCTGCTGACGGCCGCCGCGGTCGCCGTCGCCGGGATCATCTCCTTCGTCGGGCTGCTCGTGCCGCATCTGCTGCGGATGGCGAACGGCCCCGGCCACCGCTTCCTCGTCCCGGGCAGCGCGCTCGGCGGCGCCCTGGTCCTGGTCGCGGGCGACCTCGCGGCCCGTACGGTGGCGGCCCCCGCCGAACTGCCGCTCGGGGTGCTGACCGCGCTCTTCGGCAGCCCGTTCTTCTTCTGGCTGCTGCGCAGGACCCGTCGTAAGCAAGGTGGTTGGGCATGAAGACGCTGAGAGACCTGTTCGCGGTACGCACCCGGGAGCTGCCCTCGCCCGTCGCCCCCGGCTCCCCCGCCGTCGAGGCCGCCGCGCTGTCCGTCCGGCTCGGGCAGCGGCAGGTGCTGGACTCCGTCGACCTGACCGCGCACGCCGGTGAGGTGGTCGCCCTGGTGGGGCCGAACGGGGCCGGCAAGTCGACGCTGCTGGCGGCGCTGGCCGCCGATCTGCCCGCCGGGAGCGGCGAGGTGCGGATCGACGGCCGCCCGGCCACCGCGTGGTCAGCGCCCGAACTGGCGCTGCGCCGCTCGGTGCTGCCGCAGTCGGCCGCGCTGTCCTTCCCGTTCCCGGTGGAGGACGTCGTACGGATGGGGCGGGCGCCCTGGGCCGGTACGGAGCGGGAGGACGAGGACGACGCGGCGGTGGCGGCCGCGATGGCGGCGACCGAGGTGACCCGGTTCGCGGGCCGCCCGTTCTCCGCGCTGTCGGGCGGTGAGAAGGCCCGGGTGGCGCTGGCCCGGGTGCTGGCGCAGCGGGCCCCGCTGATGCTGCTCGACGAGCCGACGGCCGCACTGGACCTGCGCCACCAGGAGCTGGTGCTGCGGATCTGCCGGGAGCGGGCGGCGGCCGGGGACGCGGTGGTCGTCGTCCTGCACGATCTGGGTCTCGCCGCGGCGTACGCGGACCGGGCCGCCGTCCTGCATGACGGGCGGATCGCGGAACTGGGCCCGCCGGACGAGGTCTTCACCGGTGGGCTGCTCGGCGAGGTCTACCGGCAGCCGGTGGAGGTCTTCCCCCACCCGCGCACCGGCACACCGCTGATCGTGCCGGTGCGTCAGGTCTGAGCCGGCGGGTCCGGGCGGCGGTCACCGGCCCGAGGTCACGGTGTGGACGCTGTATCCGGTCCCCGCCCGCACGCCGTTCGCCGCCCCGGTAGGGTTTCGACGGTCAGTGCGGGCGACGGATCAGAAGGCGCAGAAGCAACGGATGACGAGACACCCTGGGCTGGGTCGGCTGACGGCGGGGCTCGCGACGGCGACGGTGCTGTGCGTGACGGCGAGCGGCTGTGTGACGGTGCACGGGGAGCTGGAAGTGCTCCCCGGCGCGAAGAAGCCCGAGGCGGCGCAGGCGCTCAAGGACTTCACCGACGCCTACAACGCGGCGGACAAGGCGTTCGATCCGGCGCTGGACGCGGACCGGGTGACGGGTTCGCTCGGCGCGATCAACCAGGCCGGGCTGAAGGCGCGGCAGACGTACAACCCCGGCGGCAACAAGGCACACCAGCCGCTGGTGCTGGACGACGCCACCTACATCATCCCCAAGAAGGCGGGCTGGCCCCGCTGGTTCGTCGCGGACACCGACTCCAACCGGGACCAGGACGGCGGGAAGCTGGACACCCGCTGGCTGGTGGTGTTCGTCCGCTCAAGCCCCGACGCGCTGTGGAAGGCGGCCTATCTCGGGGTCCTTCCGGCGTCCCAGGTGCCGGAGTTCACCCTGGACGGGGACGGGCTCGCCTCCCCGGTGGAGCCTGCGGGCGACGCGCTGGCCGTCGCGCCCGCGGACCTCAGCTCCTCGTACGCCGGCTATCTGCAGAACGGCTCCCCGGACGTGTTCGTGCCGTCCACGGCGACCTCGGGCTGGCGCGAGACGCGCCGCACCACGCGGCGGGCGGGGTTCTCGTACCAGTACGTCGACCAGCCGCTGACGGGCGGCACGTTCGCACCGCTCGGGCTGCGCACCGAGGACGGCGGGGCGCTGGTCTTCTTCAGCAGCAAGCACTTCGAGCGGCAGACCGCGGCGGAGGGGCTGCGGCCCGAGGTCACCGCGGACGTGAAGGCGCTCCTCACCGGCGAGGTGAACAGCAGCCTCACCAAGGAGCGGGTCTCCAGCCAGCTGGTGCACGTGCCGCCGCGCGCCGCGGGGGCCGGCTCCGGTGCGGATGCGGGCTCCGGTGGCAAGGTGCGGATGCTGAACCGGCTGCCGGGCCTGGTCGCGGCGAAGGGCGAATAGCGGCGCGGGCCGCCGGGCCAGCGGCGGCCCGGCGACGCCGCGCAACCGAGCGGCAGGCGGTCGAACAGCGGCTCAGCGCTCAACCGCTCAGCGGCCAGCGCTCAGCGGCTCAGCGGCCAGGCGATCGCGTCGTGGTCCAGCTCGCTCTGCTCGGCACTGCCCGCGTACCGCGCGCAGGCGTCGGTGAGCGTCTCCAGGAGGGTCAGCGGGTCGGGCAGCTCGTGCTCGGGGCCGCGCACCCAGTGGACGTCCAGCTCACCGGGGAGCCGGGCGGGCGGCAGGAGGACGTAGCTGCCGCGGCAGTGCCAGCGCAGGCCCGGATGGGCGTCCATGGTCTCGGGGTGGCAGTCCAGCTCGCAGGGCCACCACTCGTCCTCGTCCTCGGGGGTGCCGCGGGTGGCGGTGAAGAAGAGCATCCGGTCCTCGCCGGACTGGGCGACCGGACCGACGTCGATGCCCGCGTCGAGCAGGCGCTCCAGGGCGCTGCGGCCGGCGGTGAGCGGGACGTCCAGCACGTCGTGGATCATGCCGGTCGCGGTGATGAAGTTGGCCTGCGGCTGGCCGGCGGCCCAGCGCTCGATCTGGGAGCGGTCGGTGGTCGACTGCGTCTGCCAGGCGAAGGAGACGGGGTGCCGGGCGGGGGTGGGACAGCCGATGCGTTCGCACGAACATCGGTATCCGAGGGGGTGGGCGGCGGGGGCGATCGGCATGCCCGCGTCGGCGACCGCCAGGAGCAGCGCCACTCTGGCCGTCTCGTCGCCCTCGGCCCCCGGTGATTTGGGACGTCGCCGCAGCCACTGGGAGATCCTGCTCTCTGTGCCGCGGAAACGGCCGGAATCGGCGCCCATCTATCCCCTCACCTCAGCAGTTCACCTCAGCGTTGCCTGTCCATGGTCGCACCATCCTGCGGTTCGGGTGGCCAGAGTTCACCAGCGGGGCCGTGTACCACTGCGCCGAGTGAGCACCATCACGCCCGATGTCACCACATAACGGATAGGACGGCGGGTCCGGGGTCACGGCCGCGGGGCGAGCCCGCCGACCGCGTAGTCGACGATCGCGTCGGCGTACGCGTGGGTGAGCGGCAGGGTCCTGAGCAGCCAGCGGTGCATCAGCGGGCCGATGAGCAGCTCCAGGGCGATCCGCGGGTCGACGTCGGCGCGGACGTGCCCGGCCTCCTGGGCGGCCCGCAGGCGCCCGACGTACAGCGCGAGCTGCGGATCGAGCAGTTTGTGGACGAATTCGGCGCCGAGTTTCGCGTCCACGATGCCCTCGGCGGTCAGCGCGCGGGTGGGGGCCTCCAGCGCGGGGTCGTTCAGCTCGTCGACGGTGGCCCGCAGGACGAGCTTGAGGTCGGCGACCAGGTCACCGCTGTCGGGAATGCCCTGCGCATCCTCGCCGGGCTGCCCGGCCGCCCCGGACCCGGCCCCCGGCTCCCCGGCGGTCCGGCCCGCCAGGTCCAGGAAGGCGTCCATCAGCACGGCGGCCTTGGACGGCCACCAGCGGTAGATGGTCTGCTTGCCGACCCCGGCGCGGGCGGCGATACCCTCGATCGTCGTGCGCCGGTAGCCCACCTCCGTGACCAGGGCGAGGGCGGCGTCGTGGATGGCGCGGCGGGAGCGGTCGCTGCGGCGGCTGGAGTCGGGTGCCTTCGTGGGTGCCATGCGGTCAATCTACCGCCGCACGAGCCGATACGTATCGTCTTGCCGCCCTCCGGCCCGTTGACCGAAAAGCGGCCACAGCCGGGCGGTCCGGTGAAATACCCGATCGGTTCACTGCGGATCCGGCGCGCACGGCGCACCATGGGCTCACGCACAGACCGTGCGCATCCCACCGTTCCGCGGCCCCGGCCGCCGTTCGCGAGGAGCCCGAATTGAACCGTGACGCCACCCCTCGTCGCTACCTGATGTGCGCGCCGGCGCACTTCCGGGTCACCTACTCCATCAACCCGTGGATGGACCCGTCCAAGCCGGTCGACCTGCCGCTGGCCCAGACCCAGTGGGAGGACCTGCGCGACCGCTACCGCTCCCTCGGCCACACCGTCGAGCTGCTCACTCCCCGCCCCGATCTGCCGGACATGGTCTTCGCCGCCAACGGCGCCACGGTGATCGGCGGCCGGGTGCTCGGCGCGCTGTTCGCGTACCGGGAGCGGTTCGAGGAGGCCGGGGCCCACCGGGACTGGTTCCGGGAGCACGGCTTCACCGAGGTCCACGAGCCGGAGCACGTCAACGAGGGCGAGGGGGACTTCGCCGTCACCGCCTCGTATCTGCTGGCCGGGCGCGGCTTCCGCTCCAGCCCGCTCTCGCACATGGAGGCCCAGGAGTTCTTCGGGCTGCCGGTCATCGGGCTCGATCTGGTGGATCCGCGCTACTACCACCTGGACACCGCGCTGTGTGTGCTGGACGCGGCGGCCGACGAGATCATGTACTACCCGGACGCCTTCTCCGCCGGCAGCCGGGCGGTGCTGCGCCGGCTGTTCCCGGACGCGCTGCTCGCCCGGGAGGCGGACGCGGCGGCGTTCGGGCTCAACTCGGTGAGCGACGGGCGTCATGTGCTGCTGCCGCAGGGCGCGACGGGGCTGCTCGACCCGCTGCGGGACCGGGGCTTCGAACCGATCCCGATGGACCTGGGCGAGCTGCTCAAGGGCGGCGGCAGCGTGAAGTGCTGCACGCAGGAGCTGCGGTCCTAGCCTGTCGTCAGCCGGTGCTCTCCGGCGGCCAGGGATCGCCCCAGGCGACGTCCCTGGCCGCCCGGTACAGCTCGCCGTGGCGCTTGGTGACCGTGGAGCGGGTCAGTTGCTCGTCGCGGGTGCACAGCTCCAGCTGGACCAGGCCCTTGCGGATCTGCGGCCTGCGGGTGACCCGGGCGGGCGCCGGGGCGGTGGGGAAGCGGGTGGCGACGACGTAGCTGAACTTCTCGTCCTCGTGGCTGAGCGAGCCGCCCTTGACCTGCCGGTGCAGCGAGGAGCGGCTGACCCGGGCCGAGAAGTGGCACCAGTCGGATCCGGCCTCGATGGGGCAGGCGTCGCTGTGCGGGCAGGGGGCCGCGATCCGCAGCCCGGCGGCGATCAGCCGGTCGCGGGCCTCGATGATCCGGGCGTATCCGTCGGGGGTGCCGGGCTCCACGATCACCACGGCCTGCCCGGCCCCGGCGGCCGCGTCGACCAGCTCGGTCCTGGCGGCGGCCGTCAGCTCCTTGAGGACGTAGCTGACCGTGATCAGGTCGGCCGGCTCCAGCTCCAGTGCCGCGCCGATCCGGGCCTGCTGCCAGCGCGCGTCGCGGAGGGCCGGCACACCGGACGCCCCGGCCAGTTCACGGCCGAGCGCGAGGGCCGGCTCCGCCCAGTCCAGGACGGTCGTGGCCGCCCCCTCCCAGGCCCCCGCCACCGCCCAGCTCGCCGCGCCCGTGCCGCCGCCGACGTCGGTGTGGGTGGCGGGCGACCAGCCGGGCGCGGCCTCGACGAGGGCGTCGAGAGCGGAGCGTACGGCTTCGAAGGTGGCGGGCATCCGGTACGCGGCGTACGCGACGACGTCGGAGCGGTCCCGCAGGATCGGGGCGTTCGTCGGGGTCTCCCCGCGGTAGCTGGCGATCAGCCGGTCGACGGCCTGCTGGGCCTGCTTGGGCGGCAGTCCGTCGAGCAGCCCGGCCAGTGCCGCGCGCAGGGACTGTGCGGTGGGGAGGGTGACGTTCACCGACGAATTGTAGGCGGAGGCGACCCGGCGGCCGCATTCCGCTTCCGCCGGGGCCGGACGGGGTACGCCGTCACGTGCGCGCGGGACGGGCCCGCACGAAGGGTTCACGTAACCGGTACGGAACAGGAGTCCGGCGAACTCCATTCCTCCAGAGGCCTGTTGCTACGCTGACCCGCGCGTGCACGGCACCAGATCAAGATGGTCCAGCGGGGGAGCCATGAGGCAGAAGATCGTGCGGCTGGCGCTGGTCGGCGGGGTGGTCTTTCTCGCCCTGCTCCTTCTGCTGGCGACCTGCGGCAGCAATCCCGAGGACGACGAGAAGCAGGACGGCGCGGCCACCCCGACGGCGGAGCCGGTGCTGCCGAGCGCGGGGCCGGTGACCCGGCTGACCGTTCCCCCGGAGTACGCGACGGACCGGGGCTGGGAGATCATCGGCTCCTCCCCCGATGTCGCCGTCTCCCACGCGACGGGCCTGCTGGCCTATCTGGAGCGGTCCGGGGAGAACCGCTACCGGCTGCGCACCGTCGACACGGCCACCGGTGAGCTGGGCTGGCGGGGCAGGGCCTGGACGCCACCGGACCCGCCGCACTACCCCAAGCTCGCCACGGTGACCAAGGACGACCGGCAGTTCTTCGTGACCTGGTCCTACGGGAAGGCCGGCGACGGGCTGTCCCCGGCGAGCACCTTCCTCGCCCTCGATCTGTACGACGTGACGAACGGGAACCGGCAGCGCGTCGAGGTGCCGTGGTCCGGGGCACCGAACGTGCGCACGACCGGGCCGTCCATCGTGATCAGCGACGCGAAGGCGAACAGCACCCTGGTCGACCCGGTCACCGGTGAGGTCTCCGAGCTGGGCGCGGACGAGCTGAAGTACCCCGAGGGCTGCCCGGCCTGCAAGCAGCTCACCGAGGTGCACGGGCAGACCGCCGAGGGGCTGCTGCTGGGCGGGGCCCGGGAGTTCTGGGTGCGCGGCGGCTGGTTCAGCCGGAACGTCGCGCCCAAGGGGACCGACCGGGGCAGCGGTGTGGTGACGTCGACGACCCCGGACCAGGTGCTGGCGAAGTGGGAGCCCGCGAAGAAGACGAAGCGGGCGGGGACCCATGAGCTGTGGGCGGTGCACGACGCGGCGACCGGCGAGGTGCTGACCTCGGTGGAGTGCCACAAGCCCGCCATAAAGCCGGGGCGCCATCCGCAGGCGGTCCTCTCCCCCTCGGGCGACTACCTGATCGCCGGGAACCTGGCCTTCGACCTGGAGGCGAAGCAGGGCCGCTGCTTCGAGGACGAGGGCGGGGCCGCGCGTCTGACGCTGGCCACGGTGACGGACGACGGCATCGCGTACGGGGCGGAGAACGCGCGCGACGCCTCCGAGGCGCTGGCCGGCGGCGGGCTCCCGGTCGCGATGGACTTCGCCACCTGGACCACCGAGCGGCTGTCGCGGAACGCGCGGCTGCCGGGGACGGAGACGACCGGGGTCGGGGTGTTCCGCTGGACCGACCGGCAGGACCGCACGCATCTGATCGGCTACCCGCGCACGGGCTGAGCCCTCCCCGACCGCCGCGTCAGAGGCCGTCGGCGTCGCGCCCCGCGCGCTGCCAGGGGCGGCACAGGAGCAGGAAGCAGCCCACCGCCGCCACCGCGCAGACCACCTGGACCAGCGCCATCGGGACGGCCGTGTCCTCCCCCGCGATGCCGACCAGCGGGGAGGCGATCGCGCCGATGAGGAACGAGGACGTGCCGAGCAGCGCGGAGGCGGAGCCCGCCGCGTGCTTGGTCCGCATGAGGGCCTGGGCGTTGGTGTTCGGCATCGCGAGCCCCATCGCCGACATCAGCACGAACAGCCCGGCGGCGACCGGCACGAGCCCGACCTCGCCGAAG
This sequence comes from Streptomyces sp. NPDC058576, assembly GCF_042718715.1. Lineage (NCBI taxonomy): Bacteria > Bacillati > Actinomycetota > Actinomycetes > Kitasatosporales > Streptomycetaceae > Streptomyces > Streptomyces sp. NPDC058576. Next base: position 99,948 of record NZ_JBHXPF010000001.1, read on the forward strand.
ACGCCGGTCGTCATGAGCAGCAGGGCGACGGCGGCCAGCAGGATCACCGCGAGGCCGAAGCCGAGCACCTTGTCGAGGCGGAACCGGCCCACGAGCAGCTTGCCGTTGATCTGTCCGACGGCGATCAGACCGATCGAGTTGATCCCGAAGAGCAGGCTGAAGGTCTGCGGCGAGGCCCCGTAGATCTCCTGCACGACGAACGGGGAGGCGGAGATGTACGCGAACAGGACGGCGAACGCGAGCCCGCCCGCGATCATGTAGCCGGTGAAGACCCGGTCGGCGAGCAGCCCGCGCATGGTGCGCAGGGCGTCGGTGACGCCGCCGGTGTGCCGGTCGGCGGGCGGCAGCGTCTCGTGCAGCCACTTCGCCACGACCAGGGTGAGCGCGACGCCGACGGCGGTCAGCACGACGAAGATGCCCCGCCAGTCGGTGAACCGCATCACCTGTCCGCCGATCACGGGTGCGATGACCGGGGCGACGCCGGAGATCAGCATCAGGGTGGAGAAGAAGCGGGCCATCTCCACGCCGTCGTAGAGGTCGCGCACCACGGCCCGCGCGATGACGATGCCGGCCGCGCCCGCGAGCCCCTGGAGGAGGCGGAAGCCGATGAGGAGTTCGGCGGTCGGGGCGAGGGCGCAGATCGCCGTGGCGAGGACGTAGACGACCATGCCGAGGAGCAGCGGCGTGCGGCGGCCCCAGCGGTCGCTCATCGGCCCGACGACGAGCTGGCCGAGCGCCATCCCGGCCAGGCACGCGGTCAGGGTGAGCTGGATGGTGGCGGCGGGTGCGCCCAGGGAGTCGGTGACGGCGGGGAGCGCCGGGAGGTACATGTCCATGGACAGCGGCGGCAGGGCGGTGAGCCCGCCGAGGACCAGGGTGACCAGGAGTCCGGTGCGCCGGGTCGCCTTCGCCGCCGGGCCGGGGAGGCCGACGGCGTGCGGGAGTCCGGGGGTTCCCGGGAGCCCGGCGGGGGCGGTGATCTGAGGGGCGGCCGGGTCGACGGAGAGGGCGCCCGCGTCCCCGTGCGGGACGGCCGTGGCGTCGTCGGTTCCGGGACGGGTCCCGGAGGTGGGTATGTGTGCTCGCTGGGCCCGGTCGCCGCCGCTGTCCGGCATTCTCATCTCCACATCGTTGAATCCGCATCTATGCTCTCAGCTCGGCCGGAGTGGTCGATACCTTTTTCGGGCGGGCTGGGGTGACGGGCATGGGTGGGACGGTGCGCTGGGGTGTGCTGGCGACGGGCGGCATAGCCGCGACCTTCACGGCGGACGTACAGAGACTCCCCGACGCCGAGGTGGTGGCCGTTGCCTCGCGCACGGAGTCCTCGGCGCGGGCCTTCGCCGAGCGCCACGAGATCGCCCGGGCCTACGGCAGCTGGGCGGAGCTGGTCGCCGACGACGCGGTGGACGTGGTGTACGTGGCCACCCCGCACTCGGCGCACCACGCGGCGGCCGGGCTGGCGCTGCGGGCCGGAAAGCACGTGCTGTGCGAGAAGGCGTTCACGCTCAACAGCCGGGAGGCGAAGGAGCTGGTGGCGCTCGCCCGGGACCGCGGCCTGTTCCTGATGGAGGCCATGTGGACCTATCTCAACCCGGTGGTCCGCCGGCTGACCGAGCTGGTCCGGGACGGGGCGATCGGCGAGATCCGCACCGTACAGGCGGACTTCGGCTTCGCGGGCGACTTCGGTCCCGGCCACCGGCTGCGCGACCCGGACCTGGGCGGCGGGGCCCTGCTGGATCTCGGGGTCTATCCGGTGTCGTTCGCGCATCTGCTGCTGGGCGAGCCGGACCGGGTGCGCGCGGACGCGCTGCTGTCGCCGGAGGGCGTGGACCTGAACACGGGGATGCTGCTGGGCTGGGACTCCGGCGCGAACGCGCTGCTGTCCTGCTCGATCGTCGGCCACCACCCGACGGCGGCCACCGTGATCGGGACGGCCGGACGGATCGACATCCCGCGCGACTTCTTCCACCCGGACCACTTCGTGCTGCGGCGGGCGGGCGAGGAGCCGGAGACGATCACCTCGGGGCCGGGGCCGCAGGGACTCTCGGGCATGCAGTACGAGGCCGTCGAGGTGGGGCGCGCGGTGCGGGCGGGCGAGCTGGAGTCCCCGCTCGTTCCGTTGGAGGGTTCGCTGGCGGTGATGCGGACGCTCGACGCGGTACGGGACCGCATCGGCGTCCGCTACCCGGCGGACCGCTGAGCCCCGTTACGCGGGCGTGAGCCCCGGGTTCCCGGCCTCCGTGACGAACGAGGCCGCCGTGGCGAGGGGCGCCCCGGGGGTCGTGACGGCCGCCACCGTACGGAAGTCGGCGCGGGCCTCCCGCGTGCCGAGGGTGACGAGGGCGTAGCCGCGCCGCCCGTTGTAGTGCTTGAGGTGCGGGTTGGCCCGGGTCTGGTTCTCCCAGTTGGCGGGCCGGTCCGCGCCGTTCTTGCCGCTGGCGATGGAGGTGGTGACGATCTCGGTGCCGACGGTGCGCGACGCGGGGTCGTCGAAGTCCTTCTTCAGGTCGAAGGCGTAGGAGACGTGGACGTCGCCGGTGAGGACCATGAGGTTGTCCACCCCGGCGGCCTCGGCCCCGGCGAGCACGCGCTGCCGGGAGGCGGGGTAACCGTCCCAGGAGTCCATGGAGAGCTTGTAGGCGTCGGTGGGCACGTCGCGCCGCCGGGCGAAGGTGACCTGCTGCGGGACGACGTTCCAGGTGGCGTTCGAGGCCCGCCAGCCGTCGATCAGCCAGCGTTCCTGGGTGGCCCCGGTCAGGGTGCGCGCGGGGTCCTCGGACTCGGGGCCGGGGGTGCGCCAGCCGTCTCCGTACGCCTGGTCGCTGCGGTACTGGCGGGTGTCGAGGATGTCGAACTGGGCGAGCCGGCCGAACGTCAGGCGGCGGTAGAGCCGCATGTCGGGTCCGGTGGGGCGCTGCGGGGTGCGCAGCGGCTGGTTCTCCCAGTACGCGCGGTACGCGGCGGCCCGGCGCAGCAGGAACTCCTCGGGGGTGACGTCGTTCTCGGGGATCTCGCCCGCGTAGTTGTTCTCGGTCTCGTGGTCGTCCCAGGTGACGACGAAGGGGTGGGCGGCGTGGGCGGCGCGCAGGTCCGGGTCGGACTTGTAGAGGGCGTAGCGCAGCCGGTAGTCCTCCAGGTTCTGCGTCTCGCGGTTGTAGTGCGCGGGGAGGGTGCGGTCGGTGTAGTTGCGGGCGCCGCCGGTGGCGTTGACGGCGTACTCGTAGAGGTAGTCGCCGAGGTGGAAGACCACGTCGACGTCCTCGGCGGCGAGGTGGCGGTGGGCGGTGAAGTACCCGTCGTGGTACGCCTGGCAGGAGACGGCGGCCAGGGTGAGGGAGCTGTTACGGGCTCCGGGGGCCGGGGCGGTACGGGTGCGGCCGACCGGGCTGGTCCAGTTGCCGGTGCGGAAGCGGTAGTAGTAGACCCGCCCGGAGCCGAGGCCCTGGACCTCGGCGCGGACGCTGTGGGCGAACTCGGGGTGGGCGGTGACCGATCCGCGCCGCTCGACGCGGCGGAAGCGCTCGTCGCGGGCGATCTCCCAGCGCACCTCGACCCGGCCGTTCGGCAGTCCGCCGCCCGGCTCGTAGGGGCGGGGGGCGAGCCGGGTCCAGATCAGGACGGACGTGGGGTGCGGGTCGCCGGAGGCGACGCCGAGGGTGAAGGGGTCCTCGGCGATCCGGCGGGCGTCGAGTTCGGCGGCGCTCGCCGTGCCGGCGGCGGGCAGGTTGACGGCGAAGGCGAGCGCGGCGGCGGCCCCGGTGGTGGTCAGGAAGCGCCGACGGCCCACCCCTGGTTCCAGTACGCGGGCGGCGGTGCGGAGTTCGATGGCTCGGGTGCTGTGATCGGGCGTCATGATGGTCCGTGCGGCTGTCATATGCCCCTCCTCGGCCCGGATGCTGTCGGTCTTCATGGCAGCCATGGGGGACGACGCACCGTTGTCGCGTGCACAACATCCGCATGGCGGGTCGATGAGCACCGCGTGCCCCGTGCACGGATCTGTCCCGTACGCTGCCGGGCCATGAACACTGAGCAGACAGAGCAGTCCGAGCGGGCCGGCCGGACCGGGGGGACCGACCGGACCGGGCCGGCCGGCCGGAAGGTCGCCGTCGTCACGGGTGCGGGATCGGGGATCGGGCGGGCCGTCGCGCTCGCCCTCGCGAGCGGGGGCTGGTCGCTGGCGCTCGCGGGCCGGCGGGCCGAGCCGCTGGCGCAGACGGCGGCCGCCGCCGGGGACACCGAGGCGCTGTGCGTCACCACGGACGTGACGGACGCCGACGAGGTGGACGCGCTCTTCGCCGCCGTACGGGAGCGGTTCGGCCGGCTGGACCTGCTGTTCAACAACGCGGGCACGTTCGGCCCCGGCGGCGTACCGCTGGAGGACCTCGCGGTGGCGGACTGGCGGGCAGTGGTGGACGTGAACCTGACGGGCGCGTTCCTGTGCGCGCAGGCGGCATACCGGCTGATGAAGGAGCAGGACCCGCAGGGCGGCCGGATCATCAACAACGGCTCGATCTCCGCCCATGCGCCGCGTCCGCACTCGATCGCGTACACCGCGACCAAGCACGCGATCACCGGGCTGACGAAGTCGCTGTCGCTGGACGGCCGCGCCTACCGGATCGCCTGCGGCCAGATCGACATCGGCAACGCGGCGACGGAGATGACCGAGCGGATGCAGACCGGGATCCTCCAGGCCAACGGGGAGCTGGCGGTGGAACCGGTGATGGCCGCGGCGGACGTGGGGCGGACGGTGGCGCACATGGCGGAGCTGCCGTTGGAGGCGAACGTCCAGTTCGCGACGGTCATGGCGACGAACATGCCGTACGTCGGACGAGGCTGAGGCTCGGGCCGGATCCGGGGCCTGGGGCCGCGACCGGATGTGATCACATCCGGTCGAACTCGCCAACGGATTACCGGATTTGCGGATTTCTCCCTCTGTGGCCGAGCAAGCGCGTGCTGTCCGTATGATCGCATCCTGTTACGCCTTCACCAGAACGACACAGAAGGAACACCGCATGCGCATACGCACCGCTGCGCCGATCGCCCTGGCCGCCGCCACCGCCCTGGCCGGCTCGCTCCTCGCCACGGCGGCACCGGCCTCGGCGGCCGCCCACCAGGGCGGGCTGCACTTCGGGGCTGTTCAGTTCGACGGCCCCGGCAAGGACGACCGGTCGAAGAAGTCGCTGAACGCCGAGTGGGTGAACATCCACAACAACAGCAAGAAGAAGGTCCAGCTCAAGGGCTTCAAGGTGAAGGACAACACCGGCTACACCTACACCTTCGGCAGCTACTCCATCGGCGCGGGCAAGACGGTCAAGGTCCGTACCGGCAAGGGCAAGAACGTCTCGGGCACCGTGCACTGGAACCGGGGCTCGTACGTCTGGAACAACACCGGCGACAAGGCCCGGCTGATCAAGCCGAACGGGAAGCTCCAGGACTCCTGCTCCTGGGGGAAGTCCACCAAGGCCAACAAGGGCGCCAAGAACTGCCACTGACACGTACGGGGAGGGCTGGTCGCGGAACGGGGGGCCGCGACCAGCCCTTTCCCGCGGACCCGGGAATGGCGGGGGCCGCGGCACGGTTGACTGCTGCATGACACATGATCACCAGCCTGAGATCCTGCGCTACACCGCCTTCTCCGCCGACCCCGCGGGCGGGAACCCCGCCGGCGTCGTCCTGGACGCCGCCGGGCTTGACGAGGCGCGGATGCTCGCGATCGCGGCGGAGCTGGGCTACAGCGAGTCGGCGTTCCTGACGGAGCGGACCGGCGATGGCGCGTACACGATCCGCTTCTTCAGCCCGAAGGCCGAGGTGCCCTTCTGCGGCCACGCCACGGTCGCCACAGCCCTCGCGCTGGCCGAACGGGACGGACCGGGCGAGCTGGAGTTCAGCACACCCGCGGGTCAGGTCCCGGTCTCCGTCGTCCGGGAGGGCGGCGAACTCCGGGCCACCCTCACCAGCGTGGCTCCGCACGTCGAGGAGACCGCCCCGGCCGACCTGGCGGAGGCACTGGCGGCCCTGAACTGGGCGGCCGCCGACCTCGACCCGGCCCTGCCGCCCCGGATCTCCTACGCGGGGGCCCGGCACCTGGTGCTGGCCGCCGCCACCCGGGAGCGGCTGGCGGACCTGGACTACGACTTCGCGCGGCTGGAGGCGCTGATGCGCCGGCTCGGCCTGACCACCCTGCAACTGGTGTACCGCGAGGGGCCTGACCTCTTCCACGTCCGCGACCCGTTCCCGGTGGGCGGGGTCGTCGAGGACCCGGCGACGGGCGCGGCGGCGGCGGCCTTCGGCGCGTACGCGCGCGAGCTGGGGCTCGTACCGGAGGCGGCCGTACTCACCCTGCGGCAGGGGGCGGACATGGGCCGCCCTGGCACGCTCACCGTCGAACTGCGCGCGGGCGACGCCCGGGTCCGGGTCAGCGGAACGGGCACCCGGATCGGCTGAGGGCTGCCCGGCCGGCACCCCGGGGGGCCCAGCCTGCTGGTGGGTCCGGCCCGTTGGGGGGGGGCGGCCCGCTCGGGGGGCCCGCTGGGGGGTCGGCCCGCTGGGGGCGGCGGGATCCACCGACGTACGAGGAGGGCTCGGCTCAGCTCAGCCGGTCGCGGTCGCGTCCTTGGCCGGGGCGACATGGGCGTACCAGCGTTCCGTCTCGCCCGGGTCGAGGGCGCGCTCCAGCAGGGCGTCACCGCGCATGCCGGGGAAGAAGCGGCCCGCGGGCCAGGTCCGCCGGTAGGACGGCTCGTCCAGGACCAGCAGTCGGACGCCGTCGACGACGGGTATGTCGGCGGGGGCGCCTTCGTTCCAGATCAGTTCGCCGTCCGGGGCCACCAGGTCGAAGGAGCCCTCCGTCTCCACCTGGCCGGGGGTCTCCCGGCAGACGGCCGCCTCCTGCGACGACGGCGCGCGGCCCTCCACATGGCCGCCGCCGATGAGCGCGTCGGCGAGCAGGGTGTGCAGCTGGAAGTTGTCCCCGATGCCCGAGATCCGCAGGAGGTAGCCGGTGCCGCTCGTCCGGTGGAGGGCGACGAGCGGTTCGTCGTCCAGCACCAGGAGGGCGTGGGTGAGGGACTTCAGCTCGATGCCGGAGGCCCGCTCCACCGCGCGGAGCAGCCGCGGCGCCTCGCCCCGGGAGCCGGCCGCTCGCCGCCGCACGCCGGGGTGGTTCAGCATCGCGACCGCGGCCGTCTCCCACTGGGGAAGCGTCCACCAGCCGAAGGCCGCGTCGACACCGGCCCGCTGCACGAGTTCCGGGCCCGGTTCGCCGCCGTCGGGAGCGGGGAACGCGCCGCCCCCGGTCGCGGCCCACGCGTCGGAGAACTCCAGGGCCTGCTCCAGCGCCCACCGCAGCCCGGCCAGCACCCCCGGTGCGCAGCGCACGGCCTCCGCACCGCGCTCGACGCAGGCCCCGACGAGCACGGCGACGACGGCGCGCGGGCCGGGCGGCACCTGATCCAGCACGGCGGCGAGCCGCGGCCCGCCGTCCCGCAGCTCCGACTCCCTGGCCTGCCCGAAGGTCTCCTGCAAACGGACGAACGCCTTGCCGGACCGTTTGGCGTCCTGCGCCGTCACCGCTGCCTCGAAGTCGGCGACGGCACCCCCGAACCCGGCTTTACCGAATATCATCCCAGCACTTTATCGACGGGCCGCCGGGGGCCGTGAAGCCGGTCCCGCCAAGGGTTCCCGCCCTCCTCAACGTACGAACACCCCCGCCCGGGCGGCGGCGACCGCCGCGGCGGCGGCGCGGTCGGCGGCCGGCTCGTCCAGCGGGGCGCCGCTGGCGAGCAGCCGGTAATACAGCGGCGCCGACACCGCCGCGATCACCTCGCCCGGGTCCGTGCCGACGGGCAGTTCACCGCGCGCGACCGCCGCTTCGACGCAGCCGGACCACTCGCCGATCCGCACCGCGTAGAAGCGGTGCAGGGCCTCGGCGGTGCGTGGATCGCAGGCGGCGGCCGCGATGACGGCCACGAAGAGGGCCCCTTGGCGGGGGTCGGTCAGCGTACGGACCACGAGCCGGGCGTTGGCCCTGAGGTCCTCGGCCAGGGATCCGGTGTCCGCGCGCGGCAGCGACTGCTCCGCCATGTCCGCGAGCAGATCGGCCACCAGCCCGGCGGGGGCGGACCAGCGCCGGTAGACGGTGGTCTTGCCGACCTCGGCCCGCCGGGCGACGTCGGCCAGGTCGAGCCCGTCGAAGCCGTGCTCGGCCAGGGCGTCACCGGCCGCGCGCAGTACCGCTTCCCGCACCCGGGCGGTACGGCCGCCGGGGCGCACAGTGCCGGGCTCCACACTCCCAGGCCCCACGCCCCCGTTGCCGACGCCTCCAGCACCTTCCGAAGTCATAACGGGTCTCCAGTTCCATTAAAGACGCTTCCCCTGTTACGGTGACACCACCTTAACGGAATCATAGATCCGTTAAACGTTTCCCGTGCCAGGAAGGCGCCCTGCCATGCCCACACCCAGTACCGCATCCTCCGCCACCGGCCCCGCGGCGGGTCCCACCGGTCCTCCCGCCGCCATGGGTCCCCGGATGACCAGCCGCCAGAAGCTCGTGCTGGCCCTGCTGCTCGGCTCCCAATTCATGATCGCGGTGGATTTCTCCATCCTGAACGTGGCGCTGCCCGTCGTCGGGGAAGGGCTCGGGTTCTCCCTCGCCCACCTCCAGTGGATCGCCACGTCCTTCGCACTCGCCGCCGCCGGCTTCACGCTGCTGTTCGGCCGGGTCGCCGACCTCGTCGGGCGCAAGAACCTGTTCGTCGGCGGCATGGTCGTCCTCGGCCTCTCCTCCGCACTCGGCGGCCTCGCCACCTCGCCCGAGGTGCTGCTCACCGCCCGGGTGCTGCAGGGCCTGGCCACCGCGGCCGTCACACCGGCCGGACTCGCGCTGCTGACCACCGCGTTCAAGGAGGGGCCGCTGCGCGAACGGGCGCTGGGACTCAACGGGGCCCTGATGTCGGCCGGGTTCACCGCCGGGGCCATCCTCGGCGGGCTCCTGACGGACCTGCTCTCCTGGCGCTGGGCCTTCTTCATCAACGTACCGGTGGCGGCCCTGGTCGTGCTCCTGGCTCCGTCCGTGATCAGCGACTCCAGGCCGCAGCAGCGCCCGAAGCTGGACGTGCCCGGCGCGGCGACCGTCACCGGCGGCCTGCTGCTGCTCGTGCTCGGGCTCACCCAGGCCGGCGAGACCGGCTGGACCAGGCCGACCACCCTGGCCGCGCTGGCCGCCGGAGCCGTCCTCCTGGTCGCGTTCGTCCGCATCGAGCAGCGGGCCGCCGCCCCGCTCGTCCCGATCAGCATCCTGAAGCGGCGCAGCGTCGTCTGGGGCAACGCCGCCGGACTGATCGCCTTCGTCACCGAAACCTCGCTGGTCTTCCTGCTGACCCTCTACCTCCAGGAGGTCCTGGGCTACTCCGCACTCGCCACCGGCCTCGCGTTCGGCGTGCTCGGCCTCGGCACGGTCGTCGGCGGTGTGCTCGGCGGCCGGGCGGTGGGCCGGTTCGGCAACCGCCGCACCATCGTCCTGGGCGGCACCGTCCAGGCAGCCGCCACCCTCTCCCTCGTGGCGCTCGGCACGTCCGGGGCCTGGATCTGGCTCCTGCTGGCAGCCACCTTCGTCGGCGGCGTCGGCAACATGCTGATGATCGTCGGCTTCATGGTCACGGCCACTTCGGGCCTGCCGGACGAGGAGCAGGGCCGGGCCACCGGGCTGGCGACGATGACCCAGCAGGTCGGCATCACCCTCGGCATTCCGGTGATGAGCGCGGTCGTCACCGCCAGGATGGGCGCCGCGGACGGGGCCGGCGCGGTACTGTCCGGCGTCTCGACCGCGATCCTCGTCAACTCCGCCCTGGTCCTGGCGGGCGCCCTGCTGGCCGGCCACTTCCTGACGGGCGAGGACCGGAGGCCGACGGACGGGTGAGCGGAGCGGAACCGTACGGAGCGGAACCGGTGCGGGAGCGGGGCCGGCACGGGAGCGGGGTCGGCCGGGAGAAGCGAGAGACCGGCCCAGGAAAGCGGAGCAGGATCGACAGCGGGAGGACACGGACATGGCTGCGCCCGAGCCTCACCCCGAAACCAACCCCGATCCCGCCCCCGATCCCGATCCCGCACCCGCACCCGGCCCCGGCCCCGAGCCGCTGACCGTTCCGAGCATGTCCGCGGGCCCGGACTTCGTGCTGCGCCCCTGGGAGATGAGCGACCTCCCGCTGGTCCGCGAGGCCTCGCTCGACCCGTACATCCCGCTCATCACCACCATCCCGGCCCGCTACTCCGACGCGGCCGCCGAGGCGTTCGTCCGCAGGCAGTGGGAGCGCGCGGCCACCGGCGCGGGGTACCCGTTCGCGATCGTGCGCTCCCGGGACCGGCGCCCGGTCGGGGCGATCGGCCTCTGGCTGGGGGAGCTGCCCGAGGGCCGCGCCTCCGTCGGCTACTGGCTCACCGCCCCCGCCCGCGGCCAGGGCGTCGCCCGCGCCGCCCTGCGTACGGTGACGGGCTGGGCCCTGCGCGACCTCGGCGTCCCGCGCCTGCAGCTCTACATCGAGCCGTGGAACACCGCATCCGCCCGGATCGCCGAGGACATCGGCTTCCGGCGGGAGGGGCTGCTGCGCGGCTGGCAGCAGGTGGGCGACGAGCGACGGGACATGGCCGTGTACGCGCTGCTGAACGGTGACGGGCCAATAGATGGCCGGGCGGTAACAGTGGACTGAACACCGAGGCGTTACGATCGCGGGCACCGCTGCCGACCAGCAGCCGACCACCGGCAGCCGAGTTCCAGGAGTACCGAACGTGTCCGAACCACGCATCGGCGTATCCATCGTGACCATGGGAGACCGCCCGCAGGCGGTCGAGGCGCTGCTGGCGTCGGTCGCCATGCAGGACGTCCGGCCCACCCGGCTCGTGATCATCGGCAACGGTACGGCCCTCCCGGACTACGCCTCCACGCCCGGCCTGGAGGACCTCGACGGCGGGGTGACCACCATCGAGCTGCCGAAGAACCTCGGCTGCCCGGGCGGCCGGAACGCAGGACTGCGCCGGCTCGCCGAGATCGGCGACGTGGACGTGGTCATCGAGCTGGACGACGACGGCCTGCTCGTCGACAAGGACGTCTTCCGCCGGGTACGGGACCACTTCGCGACCGACGACCGGCTCGGCATCGTCGGCTTCCGGATCGCCGACGAGACCGGCGAGACGCAGCGCCGCCACGTGCCGCGCCTGCGGGCGGGCGACCCGATGCGCGGCGGCCCGGTCACGGCGTTCCTCGGCGGCGGCCACGCGTTCTCGATGAAGATGCTGGCGGAGACCGGCCTGTGGCCCGCGGAGTTCTTCTTCACCCACGAGGAGACGGACCTGGCCTGGCGCGCACTCGACGCGGGCTGGAAGGTGGAGTACGACCCCGAGCTGCTCCTCCAGCACCCGAAGACGAGCCCCGCCCGGCACGCGGTCTACTACCGGATGACGGCCCGCAACCGCGTCTGGCTGGCCCGGCGCAACCTGCCCCTCCCCCTGGTCCCCGCCTACCTCGGCACCTGGACCCTGCTCACCCTCGCCCGCACCCGCGATCCGAAGGGCTTGCTGGCCTGGGTCGGCGGCTTCGCGGAGGGCGTCCGCACCCCGTGCGGCGACCGGCGCCCGATGCGCTGGTCCACGGTGTGGCAGATGACGAGGCTGGGCCGCCCGCCGGTCATCTGACCTGCCGCTACGGCGTCCAGCGGTACAGCACGTCCGGCTCGTTCTCCTCGTTGCGGCCACCGTCGTCGAACGCGACGGCGGTGAACCCGTGCCGCTCGTAGAAGGCGCGGGCGGCGGCATTGCGCTGGAACACGTACAGGCCGAGCGGCCCGTCGACCGCCCCGCGCACCTCAGCCAGCAACCGGCTCCCGATCCCGCGCCGCAGCGAGTCGGGCCGCAGGTAGAGATGATCGAGCTCGTCACCCCCGGCGAGCACGGCGAACCCGAGCAACTCCCCGCCCTCCCCCACCTCTTCGGCCACCCACACCGCGGTGCTGGTGGGCAGCACGACATGGGTGATCCACGCGAGGGTGTCCTGGTCGCTGTGGATCCGGGGCAGATACGGCATGGCGGCGGCCCGGGACGCCAGGAAGACACCGGTGACCGCCTGCGCGTCCCGGGCCGTCGCCGGGCGCAGCCGAATCTCCTGATGCTCGGACGCCATCCCTGTCACTCCCTCACGCCGATGCTCGATCACGGCTGATCAGAACATGCCGCAGGACCTCCGCGCAGGTGGAATACCGGCGCGGAGGCCCCGAGTGACATGGGGTCAGTCCTCACCCGGTGCGATCCGCCGCTTCCGGCCCGGGCCGCGCCTGAGACTTCACCAACGCGCTCTGCGCACCCTGTTCACCCGGCTCGGCCCGCTCACCCGGCTCGGCCCGCTCCGGCTGCTCGGCCCGCTCCGGCTGCTCGGCCCGCTCCGCCTGCTCCGCCTGCTCCGGCACGAAGGCGATCTCCCCGGAGAGGACCTTGCGGGCCCGGGTCAGGTCCAGCGCTCCTTCCCAGCGGGAGACCACGAAGACGGCGACGCAGTTCCCGAGCAGGTTGGTGGCGACCCGCATGGCGTCCATGATCCGGTCGACGCCGAGCAGCAGAGCCACCGCGCCCGCCGGTATGACACCGAGGGCGGAGGCGGTGGCGGACAGCGCGAGGAAGGCCGAACCGGGCACGCCCGCCATGCCCTTGCTGGTCAGCATGAGCACCAGGACCACCGTGACCTGCTGGCCGAGGGTGAGGTCGACGCCGACGGCCTGAGCGATGAACAGGGTGCCGATGGAGAGATAGATGGACGCGCCGTCGAGGTTGAAGGAGTAGCCGGTGGGCAGGACGAGGCCCACGGCGTCGTCGCGGCACCCCGCCTGCCGGAGCTTCTGCATCATGCGCGGCATCACGGTCTCGCTGGACGCGGTGCCGAGCGCGAGCAGCATCTCCTCACGCGTGTAGCGGATGAACTGCCACAGGCTGAGCCCGGTGAGCGCCTTCAGGGCCAGCCCCAGCAGGACGAGGAAGACCAGCGCGACGCCGTAACACACGGCGATGAGCTTGCCGTACGTGGACAGCGCGCCGAGACCGTACTCACCCACCAGATGGGCCGTGGCGCCGAAGACGGCGAGCGGGGCCAGCTTCATGATGAAGCCGACGATCGCGAACACGACCTCCTGCGCCTGTTCGATGGCGGGCAGGATGGCGGGCACCTTGGTGTGGCCGAGATGCAGCAGCGCCGCTCCGGCGAGGCAGGCGAGAACGAGCACCTGGAGCAGTGAGTTCTCGGCGAACGCGCCGACCGCGCTGTCGGGCAGTGAGTGCAGGATGAACTCGCTGGTGGACGGCAGTTCGCCGCCCCCGGTCTTCTCGTCGACGGCGGACGCGTCCAACGAGGCCGGGTCGACGTTCATGCCCTTCCCGGGTCCCGCCAGATTCCCGGCGAGCAGCCCGACGACGAGCGCCACCGTGGTCGCGATCTCGAACCAGATGAGCGCTTTGAGCCCCATGCGTCCGAACGACTTGAGGTCACCGGCCTTGGTGATCCCGGCGACGACGACACAGAACACCAGCGGCGCGATCATCGCCTTGATCAACCGGACGAACCCGTCGCCGAGCGGCTGGGCGGCCGTGCCCACATCGGGCCACAGCCTCCCGACGAGGACACCGGCCAGCAGGGCGACGCCGACCTGGGCGAACAGTGAGGTACGCAGCATGCGTGCAGCGCGTCGCGGCAGGGACGGTACGGACGACGACACAGGCACTCCCTCCAACGTGACTTCTGGGATACGGAAGTGGACTTCCGCGTTCGGCACTATGGCGGAGTCGCCGCCTTCGTAGAAGACCCCGGTGTCACATCGGCGTAAATCTTGGACCTTGCTCCAAAGGGCGCTCCTGAACTGCGCGTTGCCGCTCCGAGGAGGGAGCAGCAAGAAGGGGCCTCTGCTCAGCATGTCTGCTGAGCAGAGGCCCCTTCGGCAGGACGAGTCGCGCTGTACGCCGGGTTCTGTCTCCCGGTCGCCTCGCGGCGGCCGGGGAGACGGCCATCCATCTAGGGCCGGCATTGCTGCCGGCCTCGTGCGGTCTACCCGTGAACTCGGGCGAGCAGCCCTCGAACGTTCACGCAGGGCCGTCCCGCTTCCGGGGCGGCCCCTCTTGACCTTGCTCCGGGTGGGGTTTACCTAGCCGCCTGAGTCACCTCAGGCGCTGGTGGTCTCTTACACCACCGTTTCACCCTTACCCGGGACCGAGGTCCCGGGCGGTCTGTTTTCTGTGGCACTGTCCCGCGGGTCACCCCGGGTGGCCGTTAGCCACCACCCTGCCCTGTGGAGCCCGGACGTTCCTCGGGAGAACCCCGAAGGATCCTCACGCGGCCGTCCGCGCGGCTCGTCTGCCGTGCCGCACATACTACCGGGAGGAAACACCGGGTCGCGGCGCCCGGAACGTCGCTTGACCTTGCCGCAGCGTCAACGTTTCTACTGGCCGCATGCGTATCGGAGAGATCGCCGCGCTCGTGGGAATCACCTCCCGGGCCGTCCGGCACTACCACCACATCGGGCTCCTGCCCGAGCCCGCGAGACAGGCCAACGGCTACCGGGCGTACACCGTCCGCGATGCCGTGCTGCTGGCCCGGATCCGGCGGCTGACGGAGATCGGGCTCTCGCTGGACGAGGTGCGGGACGTGCTCGCCGACGACGCGGGGCGGGAGCTGGCCGAGGTGCTCGGGGAGCTGGACGCCGATCTGGCGCGGCAGGAGCGGGAGATCCATGAGCGGCGGCAGGTGCTGGCCGCACTCCTGGAGGCGCCGCTGACCTCGGACGGGCCGCTCTCCCCCGCACTCGCCGCGCTCCTGGAGCACGCGCCCGCCACCGCGTCCCCGGCCGCCGCGAAGGACCGCGAGCATCTGGCGTTGCTGGACACGGCGGGCGACGGGGCCGGGGCCGAGGTGTTCGCGGCGCTGCGGCCGCTGGCCGAGGATCCGGGCGTACTCGCGCTGTACGAGCGGCTCGACGAGCTGGCCGGCGCCGCGGAGGACGACCCGCGCATCACCCCGCTGGCCGCCGAACTGGTCGCCGCCGTACCGGACGAGGTCCTGGCGGTGATCCCCGACGGGGAGCCGTCGGCGACAGGGCTCGGGCGGGTGCTGCTCGACGACTACCCGCCCGCGCAGCGTGCGGTGGTGCGCCGGGTGATGGAGGGGCTGGCCGAGCGGGTGCGGAGGAGGGGGACGTCATGAGCGCGGGAAGAACGATGGGGCTGCGGGCGGCTCGGGTCGCGGTGTGGGCGGTGCTGCCCGGGGAAGTGGCGCTGCTGGTCTGCCTGGTGGCCGGGGTGCGGATACCCGGCGCCGTTCTGCTGGGGGCCGAGGCGCTGGTCGTGGGGATGCTCGCGCTGGAGGCGTACGTGATGTGGCCGCTGTACGCCGCCCGGCGGCGGGCCGGCGACGGGCGGCGGGAGGCCGGGCTCGCGGCGGTGCGCGCGGTGGTGCCGGTGGCCGTGCGGCGGCTGATCGTGCACGAGTTCCGGGCACTGCACAGCCTCGGGCTGTGGGCCGTACGCCGCCGCCACCGGATTCCGGAAGGGGCCCGGCCCTTCTCGTACACCGAACCGCAGACCGGGATCATGTGGACGTTTCTCTTCGTCTCCGTGGTCGAGACCGTGGTGCTGGCCCTGGTGATCCCCTGGCCGCTGGTCCACGCGATCCTGCTCGTGGTGGACGTGTACGGGATCGTGATCATCCTCGCCCTGCACGCCGCCTGTGTGACGCGGCCGCATCTCGTGGCGGCCGACGGATCGCTGCGGCTGCGCTACGGCGCCCTGTTCGACCTCCGGGTGCCCGCCGCCGTCATCGCCTCCGCCCGGGTGGAGCGGCGCTACGACGGCGGCGGGCTCGTGCGGGTCGATGAGGACGGGGTCCTCGACCTGGCCGTGGGGAGCGGGACGACGGTGACCGTGGAGCTGGCCGAGCCGGTGGAATTCGTCCGGCCGCTCGGGCGGCGAGGGAGCGCGCGGACGCTCCGGTTCCACGCGGACGACGCGCCGGCGGCCGTCGCCGCGCTCGGGCGGAAGCCGGTCACGCCGGAGCGAACAGCACCGTCCTCGCCGCCGGACCCGCCCGGGTGAGCCGGACCCGTAGCGGCTCCCCCAGCGGGAGCGGGGCCGTGCCGCCCTCGATCCGGCCGACGACCGCGGGGTCCCGGAGGTGGACCGTGCCGACGAGGGGGTCCCGCTCCTGGACGTCGATGACGTACGCGTCGAAGAGCTCGCCCACCCGGCCCTCCAGCAGGGCCGCCTCGACCAGGTCGACGCAGGCCCGCTCCACGGTGCCCGCGCGGCGCGTGCCCTCGGCCATCTCCTTCGGGAGGGCGGGGAGGGCTTCCCGTACCCACTCGGGCGGTTCCGTCCCGCCGGTCGCGGCGAGGCAGAGCTCGGAGGCGTACCGGTCGACCAGGCGGCGCAGCGGTGCGGTGCAGTGCGTGTAGAGGTCGGCGACCGCGGCGTGCGCGGCGGGGTCGGGGAGTGCGCCGTTCTCGAAGGCGGTGTAGCCCGCGCCGCGCAGCAGGGTGGTGCACTCCTGGAGGAACGCCGCGTGGTTGCCCTTCCTCGGGTCGAGGGAGCGGACGACCTCGGCGTACGGGACGTGGTGCGGCCAGTCGATGCGCAGGGCGTGGGCGGAGCGCCGCAGCCGGGCGACGGCCCCGTCCGGGGCGATCGGCAGGGTGCGCAGGATGCCGGTGCCCGTGTCGGCCATGAGGCGGGCGGCGGCCATGCCGGTGAGGAGCGAGATCTGCGCGTTCCAGGCCTCGGCGGGGAGCGTGGCCCGGTAGGCGAGGCCGTAGGAGCCGTCGTGCTCGACGATCTCCTGCTCGGGGACGTCGAGCGAGATGCCGCCCCGGGCCAGCTCCTGTTCCGCGCGCAGCCGTCCGATGTCCCGGAGCAGGGCGAGGGGTTCCTCGGCCGTGCCCGCGTCGATCTGCCGCTGGACGCCCGCGTAGTCGAGCTTCGCGCGGCTGCGGACCAGGGCCCGGCGTACGTCGGTGGCGACGGCCCGCCCGTCGCTGTCCAGGTCGATCCGCCACAGCGCGGCCGGGCGGGTCTCGCCGGGGAGCAGGCTGGCCGCGCCTTCGGACAGGACGGCGGGGTGGAGGGGGATCCGGTCGTCGGGGAAGTAGAGGGTGGTGACCCGCCGGTGGGCCTCCGCGTCGAGCGCCCCGCCGGGACGGAGATACGCGGCGACGTCCGCGATGGCGTAGTGGACCCGGTAGCCGTGCCCGCGGCGCTCCAGGTGCATCGCCTGGTCGAGGTCGGTGGAGGCGGGCGGGTCGATGGTGAGGAAGGGGAGGTCGGTGGCGTCCTCGTGGGCCGACAGGTCCGGATCCCTCGCCGCCTGCTCCGCCTCCGCGAGCACCTCGGGCGGGAAGGCGGCGGGCAGGTCGAGCTCGGTGCGCAGCGCCCGCAGGGCGGCCCCGAGCGAGCAGTCGGCTGCGCCGGTCATACGCAGGTGGCGGCGGGGCATGGACCGAGCGTAGGCCGGGCGGGGGCGGGCGGCATCCGGGGCGACTCCCGCGCCCCGTTCCCGGTTCGGCCGACGCTGAACGGGGAGCCCGCCGCCGTACCAGTGGCCCGCCGCCGCGCGAGGCCCCATCGCCGTACCAGGGCCCCCACTGCCCTTCAACGGCCCCGCCGCCGTACGGGACCCACCGGCCCGTCCCCGTACCCTTGCCGGGGACCCGGCGAGCCCGCACGCCCACCGGATCCGCGCTCGCCGTACGTACGAAGGAGAACCGCCGTGCTCGTGCTGTTGCCGCCCTCCGAAGGAAAGGCCGCCTCGGGGCGCGGGGCTTCCCTCAAGCCGGAGTCGCTGTCGCTGCCGGGGCTCGCCCCGGCCCGTGCGGCGGTGCTGGACGAGCTGGTCGAGCTGTGCCAGGCGGACGAGGAGAAGGCCCGTGAGGTGCTGGGCCTGAGCGTGGGGCTGCGCGGCGAGGTCGGCAAGAACGCCGAGCTGCGCACCGCCGGAACCCGTCCGGCCGGCGAGCTGTACACCGGTGTGCTGTACGACGCCCTCGACCTGGCCTCGCTGGAGGCGGACGCGCGGCGGCGGGCGGCGAAGTCGCTGCTGGTCTTCTCCGGGCTGTGGGGCGCGGTCCGGATCGGCGACCGGATTCCGCCGTACCGCTGCTCGATGGGCGTGAAGCTCCCCGCTCTCGGCGCGCTCGGCGCGTACTGGCGTGCCCCGATGGAGACCGTGCTGCCCGAGGCCGCCGGGGACGGGCTCGTCCTGGATCTGCGGTCCTCCGCGTACACGGCGGCGTGGAAGCCGAAGGGCGAGGTGGCCGCGCGCACGGCGAGCGTGCGGGTGCTGCACTCCCAGCTGGTCGGCGGGGTGGAGAAGCGGTCCGTGGTGAGCCACTTCAACAAGGCGACCAAGGGGCGGATGGTGCGCGACCTGCTGGTGGCGGGTGCGCGTCCCCAGGACCCGGCCGGCCTGGTGGAGGCGCTGCGGGACCTCGGATACGTGGTGGAGGCCGAGGCCCCCGCGCGGGCCGGGCGGCCGTGGTCGCTGGACGTGGTGGTGACGGAGATCCACTGAGCGGACGCATGCAACCGTTGCGCAGGACGCAACGATCGTTGCACATAACGCCATGCGCGCGGCAGGATGGCCCCATGACCTCCTCCGTGCCGTCCGCCACGCCCGCCGCCCCGTCCGACGCCTCCGTCCTCGATCTCGCGCCCGTCGTCCCCGTCGTCGTCCTGCACGACGCGGCCGACGCGGTGCCGCTGGGGCGGGCGCTGGTGGCGGGCGGGCTCCCCGCGATCGAGGTGACGCTGCGGACCCCCGCCGCGCTGGAGTCGATCCGGGCCATCGCCGCCGAGGTCCCGGGCGCGGTGGTCGGCGCGGGCACGGTGATCTCGCCGGAGCACGTCCGGGAGACGGTGGCCGCCGGGGCCCGGTTCCTGGTCAGCCCGGGGTGGACGGACACGCTGCTGGAGGCGATGAAGGCGTCCGGGCTGCCGTTCCTGCCGGGCGTCTCGACCACCTCCGAGGTGGTGGCCCTGCTGGAGCGCGGGGTGACCGAGATGAAGTTCTTCCCGGCCGAGGCGGCGGGCGGCACGGCCTATCTCAAGGCCCTGTCCGCACCGCTCCCCCAGGTCCGGTTCTGCCCGACCGGCGGCATCTCGCTCGCCTCGGCGCCGTCGTACCTCGCGCTGCCCAACGTCGGCTGCGTGGGCGGCAGCTGGATGGTCCCGGGCGACGCGGTGGCGGCGAAGGACTGGGACCGGGTGGCCCGCCTGGCGGCCGAGGCGGCGGCGCTCGCCCCGTAACCATCCAGCAGCGCAGCATCAGCGCAGGAGCTGTACGGCATAGAGCCCTCCGACGCCCAGGGCCAGCACCCCCAGCAGCAGCCGCAGCGCCGTTTCCGGCAGGCGCGGCTGGAGCCGGGCGCCGAGGTAGCCCCCGCAGAGTCCGCCGAGTCCGCAGGCCAGGCCGAGCGACCAGAAGGGCGCGATGTCGCCGGTGGTGGTCAGGGACAGCAGCGCGTAGGTCCCCGCCCCCACCACGGAGGTCACGAAGGTGGCGGCGAGCGCGGCCGGGGCGACCTTCGCCACCGGCATGCCGCGCCCGACCAGGATCGGGCCGAGGAGTGAGCCGCCGCCGATCCCGTAGATCCCTCCGGCGACGCCGACCGCCACGGCCAGCCGGGTGACGGCACGGGACGAGGGCTCCCGCGCCGGGGACGGGCGGGCGGCACGGCGCAGGGTGCGCAGGCAGAGCCAGCCGCCCAACGGCAGCAGCAGGACGGCGATGAGCAGCCGGAACACCGACGGGCCCGGCACCGCGAACACCCGGATCACCGCACCGACGACGACCCCGGGAACGGTGCCCAGGACGAGCAGCCGGGTCAGCGGTCCCCGCAGGGTCCCGGCCCGGTGGTGCCGCAGCAGGGCCCCGGGGCCCGCCACCACGTTGTAGAGCAGGTTGGTCGGGGTGACCGCCGGGCTGGGCACCCCGAGCACGCTGACCTGGACCGGCAGCAGGAACACCGCGCCCGAGACGCCCACCGGCGCGGTGGCCACGGAGATCAGCAGCCCGGCGGCGAACCCGAGCAGCCCCGTCGACCAGCTCATGCGCGCCGCTGTCAGCGCAGGTGCGAGGTGTCGTTGAGCAGGCGTACGGAGGGGTTGCCGTCGCTGTAGTAGGCGACCGTGGAGATCGAGGCCGCCGACAGCTCCATCCTGAACAGCGCCTCCGGCGGGGCTCCCAGAGCGAGCCGGACCAGCGTCTTGATCGGCGTCACATGGGTGACGAGCAGGACCGTGCGCCCCGCGTACCGGGCGACGATCCGGTCCCGGGCGGCCGCGACCCGCTCGGCCACCTCCGCGAAGCTCTCGCCGCCGCCGGTCGGGGCGGTGTCCGGGGAGGCAAGCCAGGCGGTGAGGTCGTCGCCGTACCGCTCCCGTACCTCCCCGAAGGTCAGGCCCTCCCACGCGCCGAAGTCCGTCTCGCGCAGGCCCTCGTCGATCCGGACGTCCAGGCCGAGGCGGGCGGCGACGGCGGCGGCGGTCTCGCGGCAGCGGCGCAGCGGGGAGCTGACGATCTCCTGGACGGTGCCGAGCGCGGTGAAGTGCCCGGCGGCCCGCTCGGCCTGGTCCCGACCCGTGGCGGAGAGCTCGGGGTCGGTGCCGCCGCTGCCGGAGAACCGCTTCTCGGGCGTGAGGGCGGTCTCGCCGTGCCGGAGCAGGACGAGCGTGGCGGGAGCGCCCAGGTCGGGGGCCGATCCCCAGCCGGTCTGCGGGGTCGCTCCGGCCGTCCGCGCCGGGGCCGGGGCGGGCGTCGGCGCGGCGGGGACCGTCGGGTCCGGCGCCCCGGCCTCCGGTACAGGGAAGAGCGCGTCCGCCTCGGGGGCCGTCGCGCCGCGTGCGGCCGCCAGCGCCGCACGGGCCCTGGCGGCACCCGCGACCTGGTCGCCGGGCGGGCCCTGGACGGGCGGCGGAGTGGTCACCGGGCGGGCGGCCGGGGTGTCCAGGGCGGCCGTCGAGGCGGAGGCCTCCCACTGCCGGCCGTCGCGGCCGGCGTCCATCGCCTCGTTGGCGAGCCGGTCCGCGTGCTTGTTCTGCGCGCGCGGGATCCATTCGTACGTCACCGAGGACGGCGGCAGGATCGCGGCGGCGCGCGCCGCCAGCGGCTTCATGTCGGGGTGCTTGATCTTCCAGCGGCCCGACATCTGCTCGACCACCAGCTTGGAGTCCATCCGGACGTGGACCCACAGCGCGTCCCCCGCGTCCGGGAACAACGCCTTCGCGGCCGTCAGACCGGCGATCAGGCCCCGGTACTCGGCGACGTTGTTCGTCGCGACGCCGATGTACTCGGCGGCCTCGGCGAGGGGCTCGCCGGTGGCCGGGTCGATGACGACCGCACCGTAACCGGCGGGCCCCGGGTTGCCCCGGGAGCCGCCGTCGGCCTCGACCACCACCTGGCGGGCGACGCTCATTACAGACCCGACTCCGAGGTGCGGACCAGGATGCGGTGGCAGTTCTCGCAGCGCAGGACCGTCTCGGGCGAGGCGGCCTTCACGTCGCCCACCTCGGCCATGTTCAGCTCCAGGCGGCAGCCCTCGCAGCGGCGCTGGTAGAGGCGGGCGGCGCCGACCCCGCCCTGCTGGGCGCGGAGCTTGTCGTACAGCTTCAGCAGGTCGGCGGGGATGACCTCGGCGACGACCTGGCGGTCCTTGGTGACCGTGGCGGCCTCGGCGTCCAGCTCTGTGGTGGCGGCGTCGCGACGGGCGGTGGCGGCGTCGACCTTGGCCTGGACGGCGGCGACCCGCTCGGTCAGTTCGGCGACCCGCTCCTGGGCGCCCTCGCGGCGCTCCATGATCTCCAGGACGACGTCCTCCAGGTCGCCCTGGCGCTTGGCGAGCGAGGTGATCTCGCGCTGGAGGCTCTCCAGGTCCTTGGGCGAGGAGACCGCGCCGGAGTCCAGGCGCTGCTGGTCGCGGACGGCGCGCTGGCGCACCTGGTCGACGTCCTGCTCGGCCTTGGTCTGCTCGCGGGTGGTGTCGCTCTCCTCGGTGGTGGAGGCGACCAGCAGGTCACGCAGCTGGGCGAGGTCGCTGCTGAGCTGCTCGATCTCGGCGTGCTCCGGCAGCGAGGTGCGCTTGTGGGAGAGCTGGGCGAGACGGGTGTCGAGGGCCTGGACGTCGAGAAGTCGGATCTGGTCGGCGGGCGCGGCGTTCAGTTGGGGGCTCCAGAGGAATGGTGGGTGGTCCAGGGGTCGGTGACCCGCTTCGAGACATGGACCCGCAGGTCCCATCCGTGGCGGTCGGAAAGAGCGTCGAGCTGGGCGGCGGCCTGCTCGCACCAGGGCCACTCGGTGGCCCAGTGCGCGGCGTCGACGAGGCCGAGCGGCGAGTGCTGCACGGCCTCGGACGCCGGGTGGTGGCGCAGGTCCGCGGTGAGGAAGGCGTCGACGCCGGCGGCGCGCACGGCGTCGAAGAGGCTGTCGCCGGAGCCGCCGCTGACGGCGACGGTGCGTACGAGCGCCTCCGGGTCGCCGGCCAGCCGGATGCCCTGCGCGGTGGCGGGGAGCCGGGCGGCGGCCCGGGCGGCGAGGGCGGCGAGGGTCTCGGGGTGGTCCAGTTCGCAGATCCGGCCGAGTCCGCGCCGGCCCTCGGGGTCGGTGGGATCGGGGACGAGAGGTCCCGTGACCCGCAGGTCGAGGGCGCCGGCGAGGGCGTCGGAGACGCCGGGGTCGGCGGTGTCGGCGTTGGTGTGCGCGACGTGGAGCGCGATGTCGTGCTTGATCAGGGTGTGGACGACCCGGCCCTTGAAGGTGTCGGCGGCGACCGTCGTCGTCCCGCGCAGGTAGAGCGGGTGGTGGGTGACGATCAGCTGGGCGCCCAGCTCCCGGGCCTCGTCGGCGATCTCGCGGACCGGGTCGACGGCGAACAGCACCCGGCTGATCTCCGCGTCCGGATCGCCGCAGACCGTCCCGACCGCGTCCCACCCCTCGGCCCGCTCGGGTGGCCACAGGGCGTCGAGGGCGGCGATGACTTCAGACAGACGGGGCACGGGTCAAAGGCTACCTGTCCGGCGTGGTCCGTCGCCCCTGGCCGCCGGACCTGTGCGCCAGGACCGGCGGCCGGGCACGAATCGTTACTTCACCAGGTCCGCGCGGAGGTCGTCGAGGACCAGGCCGGCCGAGGTGACGCCGAGGCCCAGGTACCAGGTCTCGTCGGAGACGTCTTTGGCCCGGCCCTCCTTGACGGCCTTCAGGTTCTTCCACAGCGGGTTGGACCGGGCGGTGTCGCGCTGGGTGGCCTTCGCGTCGCCGTAGACGCCGGTGAAGATCCAGTCGGCGTCCGCCTCGTCGATCCTCTCCGGGCTGATCTCGGCGGCGAGGTCGTCGATCTGCTGGTTCTTCGGACGCGGCAGGCCGACGTCTTCGAGGATCGTGCCGATGAACGAGGCCTTGGCGTAGAGCCGGAGGCGGTCGGGCAGGTAGCGGACCATCGAGACGGTCGGCTTGTCGGGGCCGAGGTCCTCGCCGAGCTTCCGGGCCTTCTCCCGGTACGCGGCGAGCGCCGACTCGGCCTGCTTCGTCCGGTCCAGTGCCTGGGCGTTGAGGAGGTAGTTCTCCTTCCAGGTGAAGCCCGGGCGGATGGAGAACACGGTGGGGGCGATCTTGGACAGCTCGTCGTACGTGTCCGCCGCGCGGAGCCGGCTGCCGAGGATCAGGTCCGGCCGCAGGCCCGCGATGGCCTCGAGGTTGAGGCTGTTGATCGTGCCGACGCTCTTCGGTTCGCCCGCGTCCTTCTCCAGGTACGAGGGGATGGCCGCGTCGCCCTCGCTGGGGGCGTAGCCGACCGGCTTCAGGCCCAGCGACACGACGTTGTCGAACTCGCCGACGTCCAGCACGACCACGCGCTGCGGCGCGGCCTTGATCTCGGTCTTCCCCATGGCGTGGGTGACCGTACGGGGGAACTCACCGGCCGCGGCGTCCGTGCCGTACGACGCGGTCTTCTTCGCCGCGTCCGCGAAGTCCTTGCCGCCCGTGGCGACGGCGGCCTTGTCGCCGCCGCCCGCGTCGGACCCGGCCGCGCCCGTGTCCGCGCCGCCACCGCAGGCCGACAGGGAGAGAGCGGCCGCCACGGCCAGGGCTACTGCGGCGGTACCGCGGGGCCGAAGGGACATCGCTTGCTCCAGTTGTCCGCGCACGTGCATGGGGGCACGGGTTCTTGGTCAGGGCCGCCTCACCATAGACGCGGCCGCATCCAACAGCACACTGACCCCCTCCACTTCAGGAGAATCCGGGCATCGCCACCCTTATGTGTGAAGTGAGGTGGCTCGTGTTGTTCGGCTGGAAGTGCGAAAACTAGCTTTCGTAGCCGGAGGTGACGAGTCCATGACTGCCTGTGCCATCGAGGGTGGATCCGCCGGGACCGCCGCGACGGCGGACCACGAAACGGAACCAGGAAAGCGACCGGGAACGCGACCGGGATCGGATCCGGAAACGGAGCCCGATCCAGAGAGGTCCGATCGGGACCGCTCGGAAGCGGAGGCCCCGGCAAGGGCCGTAGCGGAGCCTGCCCCGGAGAGGTCCGGCGACCCCGGGAAGCCCGCCCGGACGGAAGAACACAGCCCGCCCGGCCCCACCGCGGCCGGGGGGCCGGAAGAGGCGGCGTCGGCCGCCGCCAGGGGCGGGCCGGAGGCGCCGGCCGGTGCCGCGCCGCTCCCCGGCGGCTTCACGCTCACCGCCGACGGGGCCTATGCCGCCCGGCTCACCGCGGCTCCCGGGCCGCCGGGGGAACGCGCCTGGTACCCGGAGCGGTGGACGCTGGACGGGCCCGAGCCGTACGCGGTACCCCTCCCCCTCGACCAGCCGGAGGAGCCGGACTCCGAGGTGGCCCCGCTGGCCGACGGGCGGGTGCTGATCCGGCGGCAGGTGGCGGACCGGCAGATGTTCTCGCTGCTCTACCCGACCGGGCCCGGGACAGGCGAACTCCTGCTGGGCGCGGTCGAGTGCGCGGGGATGACCCTGCTGCCGCCGTCCCCGGACGGCCGGTCCGTGTACGCACTGGCGGCCGGCGAGCACCACTCGGCGCTGTGGCTGGTGGCGGGCGGAGCGTTCGGGCCCGAGGAGGTCGCACGGATCCCCGGGCACTGCTCGGGCGGGGTATGGCTGGACCGGGCGGGCCGGATACTGGCGCTGGACCGGCAGGAGCCGGGCGGTGGACCGGTCAAGGCGGTCGCCGTCGACCTGGGCCGGCGGGGCGAGGTGACACCGCTGCTCCAGATCGCACCGGGGAGCGACGACCGGCTGCTGCTCGCGGACGCCGACAGCGGGCTGCTGCTGCTCCGCTCCGACGCCCCGGGCCACGACCGGATCGGCTGGGGGGTGCTGGGGAGCTGCCTGCCGGTGAGGTTCCCGGAGTGCCTGCGCCTCGCCGATGTGGCGGTGACGCCGTTCGCGGTGCAGCCGGGCCAGATGCTGATGCCGGAGAGCTGCGCGGTGGCGCTGCGGATCGACGGGGCCCCGGGGAGCTGGGTGGGCGTCTGGCGCCCGGCGGGCCGACGGCTGCACCAGTTCGCGGCTCCGCTGGGCTGGGCCCCGGGGGCCGGGTACTGGAGCCGGGACGGGGTGCTGCGTCTCCCGTACGCGAACGGGGCGACGCCCTGCGGCGTGGCGCTGCTGGCCGCCCCCGGGGACGGGGAACCCTCCGCCGGGACCGGCGGTACGGGAGAGGGGGCGGGCGGAATGGAGGACGGAACGGAACCGTCCGCGCCCGTCGCCGCTCCTGCTGTGTGTAAGCCCGTTCCGTTGGGGCAGGCGCCTCTGCACAGAGCCGCTCGACCTGATTGAATTCGGGGCCTGGGCTACGCGGCCGTACCGGGCGGGTACCGACGGTGACCGGGTCGGATGGCGGTGGCGGGGCTTGCGACACACGTAGGTGCGACACAGGTAAGCGATCACAACGGGGTGACTTCCCACATGTCCGAAGCACGGACCGACACGACCCAGCAGCGCCCGACGGGGGCGGACGAGGGAGCCGGAACCGGCGGTTCCGGAAAGCACCGAGGGGGTGCGTCGGCGGAGAACACGTCGGTGCAGCCGCACGGCCGCCACCGGCGGCCCGCCGAAGAGGAATCCAGGGCGGCCTGAACCGCCGAGCAGTGCCACGCGGAGGGGCGGGGCCCCCGGCGGCCCCGGCCCGGGCCCCCCCCCCCCGCCCCCCCCCCCCCCGCCCCCCCCCCCCCCCCCCCCCCCCCCCCCCGACGCCACCCCGCGCCGCCCCGGGGGGGCCCCGCCCCGCGCCCGGCCGCCCGGCCCCCCCCCCCCCACGTCCGGGCCCTCACGGGCGTCCGGTTACCGCCGCTTCAGCCCCAGCACTTCGGCGGCGGCGAAGGTCTCGTTCGGGGGCCGGTCCGCGTAGTACGGGGTGAGCATCTCGTCCAGCTCGGCGAAGGTGAAGGTCTCCTTCCCGGCGTCGAACTGTGCTGCCACCCGGGGCCGTTCGACGACGGCGACCAGGCCTCCGTGGACGACGAGCAGCTGCCCGTTGACCCCGGCCGCCGCCGGTGAGGCGAGGTAGCCGACGAGCGGGGAGACATGCTCGGGCGCCAGCGGGTCGAGCGCCCCGTCCGCCGGTTCCTGGAAGCCCGCGAACACGTCCTCGGTCATCCGGGTCCGGGCGCGCGGGCAGATGGCGTTGACGGTGACGCCGTACTTGGCGAGGGCGAGTGCGGTGGAGGTGGTGAGGCCGACGATGCCGCCCTTGGCCGCCGCGTAGTTGGGCTGGCCCGCCGAGCCCGCGAGGAACGCCTCCGAGGAGGTGTTGACGATCCGCCCGTAGACCGGCCCGCCGGTCTCCTTGGCGCGGGTGCGCCAGTGGACGGCGGCGAAGTGCGTGGTGTTGAAGTGGCCCTTGAGGTGGACGCGGACCACCGAGTCCCATTCCTCCTCGGTCATCGAGAAGACCATCCGGTCGCGCAGGATGCCCGCGTTGTTGACCAGGATGTCGAGCCGGCCGTACGTCGATACGGCCGACTCGACCAGTTCACGGGCCTGTTCGTGGTCGGACACGTCGCCGAGGTGCGCGACGGCCCGGCCGCCGGCCGCGCGGATCTCGGCGGCGACCTCCTCGGCGGGGGCGGCGGACGCCTCGCCGGAGCCGTCCCGGCCGGGCTGCCCGTAGTCGTTGACGACGACGGCCGCGCCGAGGCGGGCCAGTTCGAGGGCTTCGGCCCGGCCGAGGCCGCGGCCCGCGCCGGTGACGATCGCGGACAGTCCGTCCAGCGGGAGGGGAAGTGACATCACGGTCCTCGGCTTCCTTGGATGCGGGCGCGGTTCAGAGCTCGATGCAGGTACGCAGCGACTCGCCCGTGCGCATCTGGTCCAGGGCGTCGTTGACCCCGTCCAGCCGGACCCGGTGGGTGATCATCGACTCCAGGTCGATGCGGCCCGCCCGCCAGAGCGCGATGGCCCTCTCGTACGAGCGCAGGACGTCCCCTCCCCCGAACATGGAGGGCAGGATGCGCTTCTCGTCGAAGAACAGCTCGAACATGTTGACCTGGAAGGTGTCGTCCATGGCCCCGGCCCCGACGACGCACAGGGTGCCGCCGCGGCGGGTGTTCTCGTAGGCGGTGCGGGCGGTGGCGGACTTGCCGACGACCTCGAAGACGTAGTCGAAGCCCTCGCCGCCGGTGATCCGCGCCTTGGCGTCGGCCAGTTCGTCGGGGGCGACGGCCTCGGTGGCGCCGAAGCGGAGGGCGGCCTCGCGGCGGGAGGCGACCGGATCGACGGCGATGATCTGGGCAGCCCCCTGGACCCGGGCGCCCTGGATCGTGGAGATGCCCACGCCGCCGCAGCCGATCACGGCGACCGACGAACCGGCCTCCACCTTCGCCGTGTTGATGGCGGCGCCGAGGCCGGTGGTGACCCCGCAGCCGATCAGGGCGGCGACCTCGAACGGTACGTCGTCGGGGATCGGCACCGCGCAGCCCGCGCCGACGACGACCTCCTCGGCGAAGGTACCGGTGCCCGCGAAGCCGAAGACGTCCCCGCCGGGGCGCTTGAAGTTGGGGGTGCCCGCGTTCATGAAGCCCGCCAGGCACAGCTGGGTCTGGCCGCGCTTGCAGGACGGACAGTCCCCGCAGGCGGGCAGCCAGCAGACCAGGACCCGGTCGCCGGCGCTCAGACCGGTCACCCCGTCGCCGACGTCGACGACCTCGCCCGCGCCCTCGTGGCCGGGGATGAAGGGGGCGGGCTGCGGGAGGACGCCGCTCATCGCGGAGACGTCGGAGTGACAGAGGCCGGTGGCGCGGATGCGGAGCTTGACCTTTCCAGGGCCGAAGCCCACCGCCTCGACGTCGTCGAGGACTTCGAGCTTCTCCTGGCCTGTCTCGTGCAGTACGGCTGCGCGCATGGCTGCGGCTCCCCTCAGATCGTGATCAACAGCAGGGCTCTGGTGTGCTCAGGAGTGTTCGACGAGCGTGTCGGCGAGGACCGGTGCGTCGTCCCGCTCGGCGGCGGCGACGGTCACCTGGATCCGGCCGTCCCCGGTCCACATCCGGATCCGGAGGGTCTCGCCGGGGAAGACCACTCCGGCGAAACGGGTGCGGTAGGCGGTGATCCGGGAGACGTCACCGTCCAGCAGGGTGTCGGTGACGG
The DNA here is from genome assembly GCF_042718715.1 of Streptomyces sp. NPDC058576. NCBI lineage: Bacteria > Bacillati > Actinomycetota > Actinomycetes > Kitasatosporales > Streptomycetaceae > Streptomyces > Streptomyces sp. NPDC058576. The sequence continues at coordinate 128,605 of NZ_JBHXPF010000001.1, forward strand.
CCTTCAGGGTCATGCCGTACGTGCACAGGCCGTGCAGGATCGGCCGGTCGAAGCCGGCCGTCTGGGCGAAAGCGGGGTCGGCGTGGAGCGGGTTCCAGTCGCCGGAGAGGCGGTAGAGCAGCGCCTGGTCCTCGCGGATCGGACGCGCCACCGTGCGGTCGGGGGCCCGCTCCGGCGGGGCGAGCCGGTCGGAGGGGCCGCGCTCGCCGCCGAAGCCGCCCTCACCGCGCACGAAGATCTGGGCGTCGTTGGTCCACAGCGGTCCGTCGCCGTCGCTCGCCTCGGTACGGAGCACGATGACGGCGGCCTTGCCCTTGTCGTGCACCGCCGCGACCTTCGAGGTCTGCACGGCACTGCCGGTCACCGGGATCGGGCGGTGGACGCGCACGGTCTGGCCGCCGTGCAGGACCGCGGCGAGGTCCACGTCGATCCCCGGCGCGCCCATCCCCCCGAAGGCGGCGGTGCCCGCGCCCGCGACGGTGGCGAAGCTCGGCAGCACCTGGAGCCGGGACTCCAGGGTGTAGCGCAGTTCGTCGGGGTCGGTGGCGGGGATGCCCGCGCCGAGCCCGAGGTGGTAGAGCTGGACGTCCTTGTGGTCCCAGCCGATCTCGGCTCGGCGGGGTTCGGCGGCGAGAGCCGCTGAGGCATCAATGGGCATGACGGAGCTGCTCCTTGATGGTGTCAAGACCTCGGCACGGCCGTCCGCACCGTCGGCCGCACCGAGGTCGTGCGGTGACCGGCAGGGCACGCCCCTTTCGGAACGGGCACGCTCCTTCTAGAACGCGTTCTAGCCGATGGCCCATGTATAACGCAGGCCCCGGAAGTTGGGAAGACTGCTGACGTCCCGTCAGATCAGTGGGCGTGCGGGGCGGCGCCGGGGCCCGCGGTGGTTCGGCAGCCAGATCAGCATCACGATCACCCCGGCCAGCAGCACCCCGCTCGCCGTCCGGAAGGCCGTCGCGTATCCGGCGGTGACCTCCACCAGGTCGCCGGAGCCCGCGGTGCGCGCGGCGGCGACCGTGGAGAGCACCGCGAGGCCCAGCGCGCCGCCCATGGTGCGGGAGGTGTTGACCAGGCCCGAGACGAGTCCGGCGTCGCCCGGCTCCGCGCCCGAGGTGGCGAGGGTGGCGAGCGGGGTGGAGGCGAGACCGGCGCCGGCCATCATCAGGACGCCGGGCAGGCAGATCGCGGTGAGGTAGGAGCCCTCGACGCCCATCGTGGACTGCCAGCCGAAGCCCGCCGCGGTGATCAGGACCCCGGCGACGGCGAGGCTCTTCGCCCCGGTGCGGACCATGAGGCGGGGAGCCAGCTTCGAGCCGATGATGACGGCGGCCGAGGTCGGCATCAGCGCGAGACCGGCCTCCAACGGTGTGTAGCCCAGGACGTTCTGGGCGTACACGGTCATGAAGTACCACATGGAGAAGGTCGCCGACCCCATGAGCAGCATCGACACATTGGCCGAGGAAACGGCCCGCACGGAGAAGACGCGCAGCGGGACCAGCGGGACGGCGGTCCGCGCCTCGACCAGCACGAAGGCGGCCAGCAGCGCGACTCCGGAGAGCAGCGGCACAAGGGTTTCGGCGGCCGTCCAGCCCTCGGCCTCGGTCTGGACGATGCCGTACGCGGCGGCGGCGAGGCCCGCGGTGACCAGGACCGCGCCCAGCAGGTCGACGCGGCGGCGGTCGCCCGCGCTGCCCTCGGTGATCCGCAGGGCGGCGGCGATCAGGACGAGCGCGCCGATGGGCACGTTGATCAGGAGGACCCAGCGCCAGGAGAGGGCGTCGGTCAGGACTCCGCCGATCAGCCCGCCGGCCGCGCCGCCGCCCGCCCCGACCGCCATCCAGGTGCCGATCGCCTTGGTGCGGGCCGGGCCCTCGGGCACGGCGGCGGTGAGGATGGTGAGGGTGGCGGGGGCGAGGACGGCGGCCCCGAGGCCCTGTGCGGCGCGGGCGGCGAGGAGCTGCCAGCCCTCCTGGGCGAGGCCGCCCGCGAGGGAGGCGGCGGTGAAGACGCCGAGACCGACGAGGAACATCAGCTTGCGCCCGTAGATGTCGGCGGCCCGCCCGCCCAGGAGCATGAACCCGGCGAACGCGATCGAGTAGGCGTTGACGACCCACTGGAGGCCCCCCGCGCTCAGCCCCAGGTCGGCCCGCATGGAGGGCAGCGCCACATTGACGACGGAGACATCGAGGACGACGAGGAACTGGCCGGTGCAGGCGGCGAGCACGACGGCCCAGGTGCTGGGCCGTATGCGGGCGGTGGCGGACGGGGCGGTGGCGGGCGCGGAGACGTCGGGCATGACGGTCATGGTCGCAGGCGGCGCGTGGCCCGTACATCGGGTATCGGATCCAGGTCCGGGGTCCCGGTCACCGGGACCGAGGTCCTACACACCCGGGCCGCGCGCCGCAGGCGGCTCAGCCGCGCCGCAGCAGCGTGACCACCGCCGCTCCGCCGAGGCCGATGTTGTGTGCGAGGGCGGTCCGTGCGCCGGGGACCTGGCGGGCGCCGGCCTCGCCGCGCAGCTGCCAGGTCAGCTCGGCGGCCTGGGCGATGCCGGTGGCGCCGAGCGGATGGCCCTTGGAGATCAGCCCGCCGGACGGGTTCACCACCCACCGTCCGCCGTAGGTGGTCGCCCCGGACTCGACGAGCTTGCCGGACTCCCCCTCTTCGCACAGGCCCAGCGCCTCGTAGGTGAGGAGTTCGTTGATCGAGAAGCAGTCGTGCAGCTCGATGACGTCGAGGTCGCCCGGGCCGAGGCCGGTGGCCGCGTACACCTGCTGGGCGGCGGCCCGGGACATCGGGGCGCCGACGGCGTCGATGCACCGGCCGGAGGCGAACGAGGCCTCGGTGTCGGTGGTCATGGCCTGGGCGGCGATCTCCACGGCCCGCTCCCCCAGGCCGTGGAGGTCGACGAACCGCTCGGAGACGACGACGGCGGCGGCCGCGCCGTCGGAGGTGGGTGAGCACTGGAGTTTGGTGAGGGGGTCGTGGACGGTACGGGCGGCGAGGATCTCCTCGACCGTGTACGGGTCCTGGAACTGGGCGTACGGGTTGTTCACCGAGTGCCGGTGGTTCTTGGCCCCGACCGCCGCGAGCTGCGCGGGCGTTGTCCCGTACCGCTCCATGTGCTCACGGGCCGCGTTGCCGAAGATCTGGGCGGTGGGCGGGGACATCGCGAAGCCGTGACCGGCCGCCATGATCCCGTAGTGCCGGGTGACGGGCGAGGTCGCGAAGTCGCCGCCGTCGGAGCCGCCGCCCAGCGCGCCCCGGGCCATCTTCTCGAAGCCGACGGCGAGGACGCAGTCGCTGCCGCCGCCCTGGACGAACTGCCGGGCCAGCATCAGGGCGGTGGAGCCGGTGGCGCAGTTGTTGTTGACGTTGTAGACGGGTATGCCGGTCAGTCCCAGCTCGTAGACGGCGCGTTGTCCGGCCGTGGAGGCCTGGAAGCAGTAGCCGACGGGGACCTGCTGGACCTGGTCGTAGCGGATCCCGGCGTCGTCAAGGGCGGCGGCGCCCGCCTCGCGGACCATGTCCCAGTACTGCCAGTCGCGGGTCTCGGGCTTCTCGAATCGCGTCATGCCGACGCCGACGATGTAGGCCTTCATCTTCCGTCCTGTCTGTTGGTCAGTCCCGGGGCAGGCCGAGGATCCGTTCGGCGACGATGTTGAGCTGGATCTGGGTGGTGCCGCCGGCGATGGTCAGGCAGCGGGACATCAGGAAGCCGTGCAGGGCCCGCTCCCCCGCCGCCGGTTCGTCCACCGCGCCGTCCGGGCCGAGGAGTTCGAGGGTGAGCTCGGCGACCTTCTGCTGGTGGACGGTCTGGACGAGTTTGCGTACGGAGGCTCCGGCGCCCGGTTCGAGGCCGGAGACCTGCTGGAGGGTGGTGCGCAGCCCGATGCAGGCGAGCGCGTGCGCTTCGGCGGCGAGCGCGCCGATGCGGGCCCGGGTGGGGTCGTCGAGCCCGGCCGAGCGGGCGATCAGCGCTTCGAGGCCGCTGTCGAAGGTCATCTGGTCGGCCATGTGGACGCGTTCGTTGCCGAGCGTGTGGCGGGCGACCCGCCAGCCGCCGCCGGCCTCGCCGACGACGGCGTCGGCGGGCAGCAGGACGTCGTCGAAGTACACCTCGTTGAAGAGGGATTCGCCGGTGATCTCCTTCAGCGGCCGGATCTCGATGCCCCGGGCCTCCTTCATGTCGACCAGGAAGTAGGTGAGCCCGCGGTGCTTGGGCGCGTCCGGGTCGGTGCGGGCCAGCAGGATGCCGTGGTCGGCGGTGCGGGCGGCGCTCGTCCAGACCTTCTGCCCGGTGATCCGCCACCCCTCGTCGGTGCGTACGGCACGGGTGCGCAGCGCCGCGAGGTCCGATCCGGCGTCGGGTTCGGAGAAGAGCTGGCACCACTGGAGGTCGCCGCGCAGGGTGGCCGGCAGATACCGCTCGCGCTGCTCCTTCGTCCCGTACGCGATCAGGGACGGCACCACCCAGGTGGCGATGGACAGATCGCTGAGACGGATGCCCTGTTCCCGTAACTCCTGCTGGATCGCCAGCTGTTGTACGGGTCCGGCGTCCAGGCCGTACGGGGCGGGGAGGTGCGGGGCCCCATGGCCGGTGGCGGCGAGGGCGCGGCGGGCCCCGTGGGGCGTGAGGCCCCGGGCGGCGGCGAGGTGGGGCCGGGCCTCGGCTCGGTGGCGGGCGGCCTCGGGGGGAAGCTCCAGGGCGAGTTCGCGGCGGACCCCGGCCTCGGCGAGGCGGGCGGCGCGCAGCCGGTGGGCGTCGGCGGGGCCGAGGAGCTGCCGGGCGAGGACGGCCCGGCGCAGTCGGAGGTGGGCGTCGTGCTCCCAGGTGAAGCCGATGCCGCCGAGGATCTGGATGGCGTCCTTGGCACAGGTGTAGGCGGCCTCGGGTGCGGTGGCGGCGGCGAGGGCCGCGGCGAGCCCGCGCGCCTCGGCGCCCGCCCGGCCGGACCCCTCGTCGACGGAGCCTGCCCCGTCGGGGCCCTCGTCGGCGGGCCCTGCCCCGTCGGACCCCGTGCCGCCGGAGCCCGCCCCGTCGAACCCCTCGTCGGCGGCGCGGGCCGCGTCCCAGGCCAGGGCGCGGGCCTGTTCGAGGCGGACGAGCATGTCGGCGCAGAGGTGCTTGACCGCCTGGAACGCTCCGATGGGCCGCCCGAACTGTTCGCGTGTCGCGGCGTGTTCGACGGCGGTGTCCAGGCTCCGGGCGGCGGTGCCGCAGGCGTCGGCGGCGAGGAGGACGGCGGCGAGGTCGCGGACGAGCGCGGGGTCACCCGTGCGCACGGTCCGGTGCGCCGGTACGTGGACCGCGTCGGCGCGCACCTCGGCGGTGGGCCGGGTCGGGTCGACGCTGCGGTGCGGGCGCACGGCGATGCCCTCGGCCCCGGCGTCCACGAGGAACCAGAGTTCGCCGTCGGGCGTGGCGGCGGGCAGCAGGAGCAGGTCGGCCGCGTCGGCGCTCAGGACGGGCGGGGCGGTGCCGTCGAGCCGGTGGCCGCCCTCGGCGGGGGTGGCGGTGAGGGTGCCGGGAGTGAGGGCGAGGGCGGCGGTGAGGGTCCCGGCGGCGATGGACCGGAGCAGGTCGCCGGTCCCCGGACCGCCCGCCCGCCCCAGCACCGCGCCGGTCAGCACCGTCGCGAGGTACGGGCCGGGCAGCGAGGCGTACGCGGCCTCCTCCAGGACCACGGCGAGGTCGAGGAGACCCCCGCCGCCGCCTCCGTACGCCTCGGGCAGATGGATGCCGGTGAGCCCCTGCGCGGCGAGCGCCTTCCCGTGCGCGGGGCGCACACCACAGGCGGCCGGGGTCGCCGCGTCGAGGAGTTCGCGCACCTCGCCGGGGGGTGCGGCGCGGGCCAGCCACCCCCGTACGGAGTGCGCCAGCGCGCGGTGCTCGTCGGTGATCCCGATGCCGGTGCCGATAGCCGTGCCGATGCCCATGCGCGTCTCCGCCGGTCGCAGCCACTGGAACGGCGAAAGAGTAGAACACGTTTCAATCTGACGGAAGGCCGGAAGACGGGTCGGTCCGAACCGGAATAAGGGCGCAGCCCAGAAGCGTTCACCCTGCACACACTTGGGGGGAGCCCGGGTGACCGACGGCTGCCCGGGAGGCCCCACGCATGCGACGAACGCGACAGATACGGCACGCAGGGCACCTTCCCGGGCCGCCGAAAGCGCGCTCCAGCCGCATCGTGCCCGTCCTCGCCTTCGCGGGCATCACCGTCGCGGTCATGCAGACCCTGCTCGTCCCGGTCATCAAGGACCTGCCGGTCCTGCTCGGCACCGACCCGGCCAACGCCACCTGGGTGATGACCGCCACCCTGCTCGCGGGCGCCGTCTCGACCCCGATCATGGGCCGGCTCGGCGACCTCTACGGCAAGCGGCGGATGCTGCTCGCCTCCCTCGCCGTCATGGTGATCGGCTCGCTGATCTGCGCCTCCACCGACGACCTGGTCGTGATGATCACCGGCCGCGCGCTCCAGGGCTTCGCCATGGGCGCCATCCCGCTCGGCATCGGGATCATGCGCGACGAGCTGCCGCGCGAGAAGCTCGGCTCGGCGATGGCCCTGATGAGCTCCTCCATAGGCGTGGGCGGCGGGCTCGCGCTGCCCGCCGCCGCGCTGGTCGCCCAGCACGCCGACTGGCACGCGCTGTTCCTCGGGTCGGCCGGGCTCGGCCTGCTCGCGATGGCGCTCACGTACGCCCTCGTCCCCGAGCCGCCGCTGCGCGCGCCCGGCACCTTCGACGTGATCGGCGCCCTCGGGCTCTCGCTCGGTCTGGTCCTCCTGCTGCTGCCGGTCACCAAGGGCAGCGACTGGGGCTGGACCTCGGCGCCGACCCTCGGGCTGCTCGGCGCGTCCGTGGCCACCCTGGTGCTGTGGGGCCTGTTCGAGCTGCGCACCCCGGCCCCGCTGGTCGATCTGCGCACCACGGCCCGCCGTGAGGTGCTGCTCACCAACCTCGCCTCGATCATGGTCGGGGTCGCCTTCTACGCGGTCTCCCTGGTCCTGCCCCAACTGCTCCAGCTGCCCACGTCGACCGGTTACGGCCTCGGCCGGTCCATGGTGGTCGCCGGGCTCTGCGTGGCCCCGCTGGGCGTGACGATGATGTTCGTCGCCCCGCTGTACGCCCGGATCTCGGCCCGCCGCGGCCCCAAGGCCACGCTGATGCTCGGCATGCTGGTCATCGCCGTCGGTTACGGGGCCGGTCTCGGCCTGCTCTCCGCCGCCTGGCAGACCGTGCTGATCGCGGTAGTGCTCGGCGCCGGGATCGGCCTCGCCTACTCCTCGCTGCCGGCCCTGATCATCGGGGCCGTCGACCCGTCGGAGACCGGCGCGGCCAACGGCCTCAACACCCTGATGCGCTCCATCGGCACGTCGGTGTCGAGCGCGGTCATCGGCATGGTGCTGGCCAACACCTCCGTGACGATGGGCTCGGTCCAGGTGCCGTCCATGGAGGGCTTCCGGATCTCGTTCCTGATCGCCACGGGGGCGGTGCTGATCGGCCTGGTGCTGGCGGCCTTCCTGCCCTCGCAGCGCCCGTCCGCGCACCCCGTGCTCCTGGCGAGCAGCGCGGACGACGCGAGCCCGGTCAGCGCGGACGACGCCGGCGCGGTCAGCGCACCGGAGCGTCGAACCGCGGCGCTGTCCTGAGCAGCCGGGACACGTCGGATCCCGGCAGGAGCTCCTGAGGCTCGGCCGCGCGGGAGAACAGCCGGGCGGGGCGGGCGCCCTGGACGTTAGCCCGGTCACCGTCGACGCGGAGCCAGGAGCCCTCGCGCAGCCCGAGCACGGGTACGTCGTTCTCCTCCAGGAACTCGGTGAGCCGCTCCTCGCGGGTCTCGCCCTTGTGGGTGCTGTCCGGGTCGGGGTCGAGATAGTGCGGGTTGATCTGGAACGGGACCAGGCCCAGCGTCTCGAAGGACGGCGGCTGCACGATGGGCATGTCGTTGGACGTGCGCAGGGTCGGGGCGGCCATGTTGGTCCCCGCGCTCGCGCCCATGTAGGGCAGCCCGTCCCGTACCGCGTCCCGCACGGCCTCGCGCAGCCCGGTGCGGTAGAGGGCGCCGAGCAGCCGGAAGGAGTTGCCGCCGCCGATGAACACGGCGTCGGAAGCGGCGAGTTCGGCGACCGGGTCGGGGTTCTCGTGCACGCCGCGCACGGTGATGCCGGCCGGCTCCAGGGCCTCGCGGACCCGGGCGGTGTACGCGGTGTGGTCGGCGAGCGCGTACGGGACGAAGGCGAGTCGCGCGTTCGCGGGGAGGAACGCGGTGACGGTGTCCAGGGCGTGTTCCAGGTAACCGCAGCCGTACTGGGTGGAGTTGGAGAGCAGAAGGAGATTCACGGGGTTCCTCGGGTACGTCGGGCGGATCGGGTCGGTCAGGTGGTGCGGGGCCGCCGGGCGCGGGACTTCGGCCGCTGCGGCGGGTGGGTGAGGCGCTGCTCCAGCAGCTGGGCCGCGTGGCGCAGCGCGTCGAGCCGGTCCTCGGGAGCCCCCTGGAACCGGTCCTCTCCGCCCCCGAGGCTGAGACTTCCGTACGGCTCGCGCCCCAGGAAGACCGGTACGGCGACGGTGGCGATCCCGGTGTCGTACTCGCCGACCGTCCAGGCGTAGCCCTGGGCCCGGATCTTCAGGAACTCCCGCTCCAGGAGGTCCGGATCGGTGACGGTGCGGTCCGTGAAGCGCGCCATGGGGCGGCCCCGGAAGAGCCGGTGGCGCTGCTCGTCGGGCAGACAGGCGTAGTACGACTTACTGGTCGCCCCCGCGTGCGCCGGGTAGAGCTCGCCGACCAGCGGGTAGTAGCGCAGCGGTCCGGTCTCGCCCTCCTCGGCGGCCACGCAGCGCATGTGGAAGTTGTCCGGCAGGCAGAACAGGGCCGTGTCGCCGGTGGTCCGGCGCAGCTCCTCCAGGACCGGACCGGCCAGCAGCTCCAGAGAGCCCGAGCGCTCCCAGAGCCGGCCGAGCCGCAGCACGGCGGGGCCGATGCGGTAGCGGCGGGTGGCGGGGTCGGAGACCAGGAAGCCCCGGCCGGCCAGGGTGGCGAGCAGCCGCTGGGCGACGGAGGTGTCCCAGCCGAACTCCTCGGCCACCTCCGTGACGCCCCAGTCGGGCCGGGTGCGCTCGAAGGCGAGCAGCACCAGGAGTGCCCGGTCGACGGTTTGCAGCGCCCCGGCGGGCGTGCGCCGGTCCAGATCGAATTCGGCCATCGTCATCTCACCATTCAGACCGCGATTGCAGATAACGGGAAACAGTTGCGCTCAACGCTATCCGATCCCGAATGTTGCCTCAGCACCCCGCCCCGCGCTCTCCCCCGACGAGCGCCGGGCGGGTGTCAGGATCAGGAGAAAAGCCCCCATGTTGAAGTACGTACTGGACATCGTCGAGCTGCTGGACGATCCCCAGGTCACTGGCAAGACGGTCGTCGAGTACCTCGACGCCGCGGCGGGGGCCGAGGGCTCGTCCGCACAGGTCACCACGGTCACGGGTGACCAGGGCTCGACGGACTTCGTGCTCGTCCGCATCCCCGGCTCCCGCGGCCGGACGGCGGGCGGCAGCGCCCGCACCCTCGGTGTGGTGGGCCGGCTCGGCGGTCTCGGCGCCCGGCCCGAGGTGACCGGTCTGGTCTCCGACGCCGACGGCGCGGCCTGTGCCATCGCCACGGCGGCCAAGCTGCTCGACATGCGCCGTCGCGGCGATGTGCTGCCCGGTGACGTGATCGTCGCCACCCACATCTGCCCGGACGCGCCGACCGAGCCGCACGACCCGGTGCCGTTCATGGGCTCGCCCGTGGACATCGCCACCATGAACCGGCACGAGGTGACCGCCGACATGGAGGCCGTGCTCTCCATCGACACCACCAAGGGCAACCGGATCATCAACCACAAGGGCCTGGCCCTGTCGCCCACCGTCAAGGAGGGCTGGGTGCTCCGGGTCAGCGAGCAGCTCGGCGAGCTGCTGGCCGTGGTGACCGGTGAGCCGTTGGTCACATACCCGGTGACCACCCAGGACATCACGCCGTACGGTAACGGTGCACACCACATCAATTCGATTCTCCAGCCCGCCACCGCGACCGCGGCTCCGGTCGTCGGTCTCGCGGTCACCTCGGCCGCCGCGGTGCCGGGCTGCCAGACGGGCGCGAGTCATGAGAGCGACATCGCGTCCGCCGCCCGCTACGCCGTGGAGGTCGCCAAGGGCTTCGGCGCCGGGAATCTGGACTTCCACGACGCGGTGGAGTTCGACAACCTCGTCAACCGCTACGGGTCGCTGGCTCACCTGCAGACCCTCGGCCGCACCACCCAGGAGTCCTGATGGCATCCGCCCCCCAGGCCGACGCCACGGCCCCCGAAGCCAAGAGCATCGGCAGCGACGACTACTCGCTCTCGCGGGTCCCGCGCGACAAGCGCTTCGGCTTCTGGTCCATGCTCCTGCAGTGGCTGGCCCAGTCCGGCTCGATCTCCCAGTTCACGCTGGGCGCCACCATCGGCGTCGGCATGACCTTCGGGGACGCCTTCCTCGCCTTCACGCTCGGCGCGGTGATCCTGGAGATCGTGATCTTCGCGATCGGCCTGGCCGGTATGCGCGAGGGTCTGGCGACCCCGATGCTCACCCGCTGGACGGGCTTCGGCCGCAACGGTTCGGCGCTGGTCAGCTTCGTCATCGCGGTCAGCCTGGTCGGCTGGTTCGGCGTCCAGAACACGATCTTCGGCGACAGCGTCTCGGCGCTGGTCGGCGGACCGTCCTGGATGTGGTGCGTGATCGCGGGCATCGCCATCACCGCCCTGGTGATCTTCGGCTTCCGGTACATGGCCCTGTTCGCCAAGATCGTCACCCCGCTGTTCTTCGGCATGGTCGCCTGGTCGATCATCACGACGCTGAACGACCACTCGATCAGTGAGCTGATCAGCTCGCCGCCGCCCGGCGAGGCGATCCCGCTGGCCGTCGCCGCCACCGCCATCGCGGGCGGTTACATGACCGGCGCGATCGTCTCCCCGGAGATGACCCGCTACAACAGGAAGGGCTCGCACGTCTTCGTGCAGAGCGCCTCCTCGATGATCCTGTCCGAGTACATCGTCGGCATGGTCGGTGTGCTGCTCGGTCACCTGGTGAAGTCGAGCGATGTGTCCCACATCGTGCTCTCCACCTCGGGCGCCTTCGGTGTGATGGTGGTCCTGATGTCCACCGCGAAGATCAACGACTGGAACCTGTACGGCTCCTCGCTCGGCGTCGTCAACTTCTTCCAGGTCGTCTTCCGCAAGCGGCTGCACCGCGGCGTGGTCACCGTCGTCCTCGGCATCGCCGGCACGCTCCTGTCCGCGGTCGGCATCATGACCCACTTCACGGAGTTCCTCTCCCTGCTGGGAGTGATGATCCCGCCGATCGGCGGGATCATCGTGGCCGAGTACTGGGTCGTGAAGCGGATGCGCAAGCCGCTGGACGACACCCGTGCGGCGGAGACCCTGCCGTCGACCTCGCCCACCTGGGTGCCGATGTCCCTGGTCATCTGGGTCGTGGCCTTCTGTGTCGGCAAGTTCTACGACGGCGGCATCCCGGCCCTCAACTCGCTGGCCACCGCCTTCCTGCTGTACTGCGTCCTCGGCCTGCTGGGCTGGGTCAGGCCGTACGGCACCTCCACCCTGGACGACGAGGACGGCAGCAGCCCCGCCCCCGCCGCCCGCGCGACCACTCCGGCAGGAGCAGCATGACCCTCACCCCCGCCTCCGAGCAGGCCCAGACCGAGGTCGTGGACCTCTGCGCCGCACTGATCCGGTTCGACACCTCCAACCCGACCAGCGACGAACGCGCCGCGGCCGACTGGGTGGTGGACCGCCTCGCCGACGTGGGCATCGCGTCCGAACTGGTCGAGTCCGCCCCGGGCCGGGCCAGCGTCATCGCCCGGATCGCCGGGAGCGACCCCACCCGCGGCGCCCTGCTGGTCCACGGCCACCTGGATGTCGTGCCCGCCGACGCCTCCGAATGGCAGGTCCCGCCGTTCTCGGGCGAGATCCGCGACGGCTACCTCTGGGGCCGGGGCGCGATCGACATGAAGGACACGGTGGCGGTCATGCTCGCCACCGCCCGGCACTTCGCCCGCACCGGCACGCGGCCGGCCCGCGACGTGGTGCTCGCCTTCCTCGCGGACGAGGAGGCGGGCGGAAAGTTCGGCGCGCACTGGCTGGTCGAGCACCGCCCGGACCTCTTCTCCGGGGTCACCGAGGCGATCGGTGAGGGCGGCGGCTTCTCCTTCGCCCTCGACGACACGCGCCGGCTGTACCCGATCGAGAACGCCCAGCGCGGTATGGCCTGGATGGAGCTCACCGCGAACGGCCGGGCCGGGCACGGCTCGTCGCCCAACGACGAGAACGCGGTCACCGACCTCGCCGAGTCCCTCACCCGGATCGGCCGCGAGACCTTCCCCATCCGGCTGATCGAACCGGTCCGCGCCCTGCTGGAGGAGGCCGCCCGGCTCTACGGCGTCGAGTTCGACGAGAACGACATCGAGTCGAGCCTCGCCCGCCTGGGCCCGGTCGCGGACTTCATGCAGGTGGTGCTCCGCAACTCGGCGAACCCCACCATGTTCACCGCCGGCTACCAGACCAACGTCATCCCCGGGAAGGCCACCGCCCGCGTGGACGGCCGGTTCCTCCCCGGTCACGAACAGGAACTGATCGACACGATCGACCGGCTCCTGCTCCCCTCCGTCAGCCGCGAGTGGGTCAACCACGACATCGCGATGGAGACGACGTTCGACGGCCCGCTGGTCGACGCGATGTGCGACGCCGTCCGCGCCGAGGACCCGGACGGCCACCCCGTCCCGTACTGCAACCCGGGCGGCACCGACGCCAAGGCCTTCACCCACCTGGGCATCCGCTGCTTCGGCTTCAAGGGCCTGAAGCTCCCGCACGACCTGGACTACGGCCGCCTCTTCCACGGCGTGGACGAGCGCGTCCCGCTGGAGGGCCTGCGCTTCGGCGTCCGCGTCATGACCCGACTCTGGCAGAGCTGCTGACCCGAGCGCGCCGTTCTGCCGGGGACCGCCCGGACCCGGGCTCACCCCACGTACGCCCCCGCCGATCCTTCCGGCGGGGGCGTACGGCACGATGGGTCGCCGTCCCAGCCGAGCCGCCCGTCGTCGGCACCCCGCCCCACCTGGAGGAACCCCGTGACCGCCGAGTCCGCCGCCGCGTCCGCGGCTTCCGCTTCCGCCGCCGGACCCCCCGGACCCGAGCCGGAGATCCTCGCCGCGTTCGAGGCCGCCAAGGGCTTCATGCCGGTCCACGAGGGCCTCGCCCTGTACGCCGCCGCCACCGAGGCCGGCGCGCTCGGGCTGCCGCTGCTGGAGGTGGGCACGTACTGCGGGCGCTCCGCCATCCTGCTCGCGGACGCGGCACGGGCGGCCGGGGTGAGCGCGCTCACCGTCGACCACCACCGGGGCAGCGAGGAGCAGCAGCCCGGCTGGGAGTACCACGACCCGAGCGTGGTGGACCCGGAGGTCGGGCTGATGGACACCCTGCCGACGTTCCGCCGCACCCTGCGCCGGGGCGGCCTGGAGGACCACGTGGTGGCGCTCGTCGGGCGTTCCCCGCGGGTGGCCGCCGTATGGAACGGGCCGCTCGGGCTGGTCTTCATCGACGGCGGGCACACCGACGAGCACGCGAGTGCCGACTACGAGGGCTGGGCCCCGCACGTCGCCGAGGGCGGCCTGCTGGTGATCCACGACGTGTTCCCCGACCCGGCCGACGGCGGGCAGGCCCCGTACCGGATCCACCAGCGGGCGCTGGCCTCGGGGGCGTTCACCGAGGTCTCGGTGACGGACTCGCTGCGCGTGCTGCGCCGCACGGGGGGCGGGATCTGAGCCGTACGGGACCGCGTCCGGGCCGCACGGGACGCGGTCCGGGCCGTCCGGACAGCCGGGTGGGTAGCATCGCCGCGTGCCGTACGACGACAGCCCTCCCCCCACCCGCCGCGCCCGGCCCCTGTCCGTGGCCGCCGCCCTGGCCGCCGTATGCCTGACCGCCGCCGGATGCGGCGGCGGTCCGGAAGCGGGCCGGGCCGACGGAGCCCCGCCCCGGCCCGACGCGGGCGCTGCCTCCCCCGCCCCCTCCGAGCCGGCCGGTTCCGCCGCTCCCTCCGCTTCTCCTTCCGGTTCCGCTTCCGCGAAGCCGCTGCCGAAGGGTCCGCTGACCGGCCGGACCGTGGTGATCGACCCGGGACACAATCCGGGTAACCGCGACCACACCCGGGAGATCAACGAGCAGGTCGACATCGGCACCGGCCGCAAGGAATGCGATACGACCGGTACCTCCACGAACGACGGTTACGCGGAGGCCCGGTTCACCCTCGACGTGTCCCACCGGCTGCGCACCCTGCTGGAGGCCGAGGGCGCCCGGGTCCGGCTGACGCACGACGCGGACCGGCCGTTCGGACCATGCATCGACGAGCGGGCCCGGATCGGGAACGAGGCGAAAGCCGATGCCGTGGTCTCGGTACACGCGGACGGATCGACGGTGGGCAACCGGGGCTTCCATGTGATCCTGCCCGCCGCGGTGAAGGGCGGCGGGGCCGACACCTCGAAGATCGTGAAGAGTTCGGCCGATCTCGGCGCGAGGATCGCGGGACACTTCGTCCGCACGACCGGAAGCGCACCTTCCAATTACATCGGCGGAAATACCGGTCTGGACACGCGTAATGATCTCGGCGGACTGAATCTGTCGACCGTGCCCAAGGTGTTCGTCGAATGCGGCAATATGCGTGACCCGAAGGACGCCGCCCTGCTCACCAGCGCGAGTTGGCGGCAGAAGGCGGCCCAGGGCCTGGCCGACGGCATCAGTAGCTACCTGAAGGGGTAGTTCTGCGGTGAAATTGGGGGGATAACCGCTCATGATCCGGGCTCGGGCGCAACCCGCCCGGGCAGACGATAGATTCATCCGTACGATGGGGAGCCGCTCCCAGCTTCGAGCCGCACCGGCGGCAGCGACGACCGCCCCGACGAGACGACCGACTAAGGACCTTCACGTGAATATCCGATCCCTCACTCGAGGCGACGGCGTGGTGATCGGAGCAGCGGTCGTGCTGTTCATCGCCTCTTTCCTCGACTACACCAGCTTCTGCCCGCAGGGCATCGACTGCTCCCGGGTCGACAACCCGAACGCGTGGGACGCACTCGGGCTCCTGATGAGCGTCTTCCTCGCCGGCGTCATCGCCGCGGCGCTGGTGATCGTCAGCCGTGCGATGCCGGGCCGTAAGGTCGTCGGGCTCGACCTCGGCCAGTTCGGCGTGGCGCTCACCGTCTTCGCCGTGTGGACCGCCTTCTGGACGATCCTCGACATCAGCAACGCCGGGGCCGGCCTGATCCTCGGTCTGCTCGCCACCATCGTGCTCGCCGGCGCCGCGATCGCCGGACCGCTGGTGCCCTTCCTCAAGGCCCCGCTCCTCAGCCCGCCCTCCCCGGCGCAGGGCGTGCAGGGCGGCCAGGCCCCGTACGGCGTGCAGCCCGGCCAGGGCTACGGCTTCCCGGGCGGCCAGCAGCAGCAGCAGCCGTACGGCGCCCAGCCGAACCAGGGTTACGGCTACCCGGGCGCCCAGCAGGGCCAGCCCGCGCAGGCCGACCCGGCTCACGCGCAGGCGCAGGCCCAGCAGGCCCAGGCCCAGCAGCCCGCACAGGGCGGCGCGGCACCGGCGGACGACTTCACCCCGTTCTGGTTCGCCGTTCCGGTGGCGCGCCCGTTGTACGGCGAGGACGGTTCGCCGAACCCGATCGCCGAACTGGCGCCGGGCACCTGGTACCTCGCGGTGGAGCAGCGCGGCCAGAGCCTGATCGCCCAGACGCAGGACGGCCGTCGCGGCGTCCTCCAGGACACCACGGGCATCCAGCGCGGCTGATCCCCGACGCACACCGCGGCCCCTCGCCCTTCCGGGCGGGGGGCCGTTGTCGTACAGTCCAAGCCGACCACGCTTCTGACACTTCGTCAGCTAAGGCTGGAGGGAACGGCATGCGGCTCGGACTCGCGCTCGGATACTGGGGCCGCGGCCCGGACCCCGACCAGCTCGCCCTGGTCCAGGAGGCCGAGCGGCTCGGCTACGACTCGGTGTGGACGGCGGAGGCCTGGGGCTCGGACGCCTTCACGCCGCTGACCTGGATCGCCGCCCACACCTCGCGGATCCGGCTGGGCACCGGCATCGTCCAGATGGCGGCCCGTACGCCCACCGCGACGGCCATGCACGCGCTGACCCTGGACCATCTCTCCGGCGGCCGGATGCTGCTCGGCCTCGGCCTGTCGGGGCCGCAGGTGGTGGAGGGGTGGTACGGGCGGCCGTTCCCGAAGAGCCCGCTGACCGCGACCCGCGAGTACGTCGAGGTGATCCGGCAGGTGCTCGCACGGGAGGGACCGGTGGAGCTGGCGGGCCGCTTCCACCCCCACCCGTACGACGGCCCGGACGCCACCGGTCTCGGGAAGCCGCTGAAGCCGATCACGCATCCGCTGCGCGCCTCGCTGCCGGTCCTGCTGGGGGCGGAGGGCCCGAAGAACATCGCGCAGACGGTTCGGATCGCGGACGGCTGGCTGCCGCTGTACTGGTCGCCGCTGCGCACGGACGTGTACGAGGCCTCGCTCGCCGGGCTCCGGGACGGTTTCATGGTCGCGCCGATGGCCCGTGCGCACGTCTGCGACGACGTGGCCGAGGGGCTGTGGCCGGTGAAGGCGATGCTCGGCTTCTACATCGGCGGGATGGGACACGCGGCCCGCAACTTCCACGCCGACCTGATGGCCCGCATGGGCTTCGAGGAAGAGGCCCGGCGGGTCCAGGAGCTGTTCCTCCAGGGCCGCAAGGAGGAGGCGGTGCGGGCGGTGCCCGACGCGTTCGCGGACGAGATCTCGCTGATCGGGCCGCGCGCCCGGATCGCGGAGCGGCTGGAGCTGTGGCGCACGGGTCCGGTGACGGATCTGCTGGTCACCGCCCCGGACCCGCACACACTGCGGGTCCTCGCGGAGCTCAGCTCCTAGACAGGGCGCTCAGCCGAAGGAGGACCGGTCCAGCCAGAAGTCCAGCAGGGCCGCGTCGCCGAGCACCTCCACGCGCGGACCGGTGGGCGCCAGGCGGCGGTTGAAGACGAGCATCAGATCGGTGAGCGAGCCGCGCAGCGCGACGGTCGCCTTCTCGTGCGCGTGCCGCCAGGTGAAGCGGTCGTCGCCGAACTCGATCAACCATTCCGCGCCGGGCACATCGGTGGCGTGCAGATGCAACGAGCGCCCGCCGCCCCGCAGTTCCGCCGCCTCCGGGTCGCCTTCCTCCTGGGCCAGGGAGACGATGCCCAGCCACTCCTCGATGGTGTCGGCGGCCACCTCGGCGTCGACCTCGTACGGGGCGCGGGCGGCGAGCGCCGCGTCCGCCCGGTGCACGGCCGTCTCGTGCGTCATGCGCCGCGCCCAGAAGGCCGAACGCTGCTCGGTCACCCACGTCCACACCGCGGTGTCCGGCCCGGCTTCCCGCAGCGCCTCGACGGTCGCGGCCGCGCCTTCGGCGAGCCAGGCGTCCAACGCGGCCGGATCCTCGCTCTCGGGTCCCGCGAAGCCGGGCACCTCGTCCTCCGGGAACTCGTCGGCGGCCCGGGTGCGGACGGTCTCGCCGACCCAGCGGTGCGCGCCGCCGACATGCACGGCGAGCTCGCGGAGGGTCCAGTCGGGGCAGGTGGGGACGGTCGCGGTGAGGTCGGCGCCGGTCAGTACCGCGCGCAGGGCATCGGTCTGGGCCAGGATCTCGTCGCAGTACCGGTCGTGGGAGAGAGACGTCATGCGGCGCACCCTAACCGGCGGAACGGGGCTGATCATCCGGATTACCGCCGGTGCTCTCCGGCCGGCCGGGACCGGAGGAGGCTCCCCGGCCGACCGGGGACGTGGAAGCTATCCGGTCAGCTGGGACGTGGAGGGAACCTTGTCCTGCACCTCGGCGCCCGCGTCCTTGCCCGCGTTCTTGATGCTGTCGATGACGCTCTCGAACGCGCCCACGTCGCCCTCCCCCGCGTCGCCCTTGCGGAGCTTCGTCCCCAGGTCCTTGAGGGATTCGATCCCGGCGGTGAGCGGGGCGACGGCCTTCGACAGCAGCGGGTCGCCCTTGGCGTTCTCCGCCGCGGCCTTGAGCCGGTTGTAGGCGAACCCGCCCGCCAGGCCCGCCTTGACGAGGGCGAAGCGCCGCCCCTCCGCCCCCTTCTTGAACGTCCCGGCGCGGTACGGCTTCACGATCCACTGGTACGTCGCCCCCGCCGCGAGCCCCGCGTTGGCGACAAACCGGGTCTTGGCGAGCCGCTGCTTCTCGGCGGACGCCGAGGGGCTGGCCCCGGAGGGGGTGGCGGACGCCGAGGCGCTCGCCGCGTTGCCGCCGGCGGAGTCCCCGGAGTCGCCGCACGCGGTGGCGCCCGCCAGCAGGGAGCAGGACAGCAGCAGCGCCGCCAGGGTGCGGCACAGCGGTACGGAACGGGACACGGCGGGCCTCCTGACCGGACCGGACCCAGGACGAACGGGCCAATCCGGGCATGTCACAGCGAGTGACGGACCTCGGCACTCCGGCTCAGCCTCGCCCGTTCCCACGCCGGTCGCCACTCAATGCGGGCCGTCCGGGTTTCACCCTGCGTAAAGCGGCAACCAGAGTTCCATGTCTCCCAGAACCCGTTCAGGCAGCAGTTCAGCGGCACGCGTGATTGCCGTCGTGGCCGACATCCTGGCCTTCATCATCATCCTCTGGATCCTGATGTACCTGCTGGACGCCAACCGTGGCAACGACTTCGTGCAGTGGCTGCACGACGCGGCCCGCTGGCTCGCCGGCTGGTCGTACGACCTGTTCACGTTCGACAGGACGTGGGCGAACGTCGTCGCCGGTTACGGTCTCGCGGCCGTGGTCTATCTCTTCATCGGGCACGCCGTGGCGGGCCGCATCCGTCGCTGACCGGCTCCGCCCCGGGCGGTGTTCAGCGGCAGCAGTCCGGCTCCAGTCCGACCGGCAGCCGCTCGCCCGCGAAGACCGCGGTGGTCGCCTCGTCCCCCCCGAGTGCGGCCACCGCCAGGAGCAGCGAGCCCGCCGTCCAGGTGGTCAACTCCTCGGGCCAGACGGCCCGTTCGCCCTCGAAGACGTACCCCGTCCAGTACAGTCCGCCCTCGGCGCGCAGGTGCTGGATCGACTGGAGGATCTCCAGCGCCCGGTCCGACTCCCCCGTCACCCAGAGGGCCAGGGCGAGTTCGCAGCTCTCGCCGCCGGTCACCCAGGGGTTGGGCAGCACGCAGCGCACCCCGAGGCCGGGCACGACGAAGCGGTCCCAGCCCTCCTGGATGCGGGCGGTGGCCTCGGCCCCGGTGACCGCGCCGCCGAGAACCGGGTAGTACCAGTCCATCGAGTAGCGGTTCTTGTCGAGGAAGCGCTCGGGGTGGCTGCGGATCGCGTGGGCCAGCGCCCCGGTGGCCAACTCCCAGTCGGGCTGCGGCTCCTCGCGCCGCTCCGCGATGGCCAGCGCGCAGCGCAGCGCCTGGTGGATCGAGGACGAACCGGTCAGCAGCGCGTCGTTCACCGGGGTGCCGTCGGGCTCCCGCTTCCAGCCGATCTGGCCTCCGGGCTGCTGGAGCCGGAGCACGAACTCGACCGCCGCGAAGACCGTGGGCCACATCCGGTCGACGAACGCGTCGTCGCCGGTGGCGAGGTAGTGGTGCCAGACGCCGACGGCCACGTACGCGACGAAGTTGCTCTCCAGGCCCCGGTCCGTCGGCCGGAGCGGGTCGCCGTCGTGGTAGGCGGCGTACCAGGACCCGTCGGCGTTCTGGTTGCGGGCGAGCCACTCGTAGGCGCGGGCGGCGGCCTCGTGCTCGCCGGCCGCGTCCAGGGCCATCGCGGCCTCGGTGTGGTCCCACGGGTCGAGGTGATGCCCCCGGAACCAGGGCAGCGCACCGTCCTCCCGCTGTACGGCGGCGATCGCGGCGACCGTGTCGGCGGCCTGAGCCGCCGTCAGGACGCCCGGCAGAACGAGGTGTTCGGTCTGTTCGGGAGTGCTCACGCCTCGGCCTTCGGAAGGTGCGGCTTGGTGGCGTACGCGACGAAGCTCTTGCCGACGACCGGGTTGAGGAGCTGCTCGGCGACCCGGGTCGCGAGCGGCTTCTTCATGATGTCCCAGACCAGCAGCTTGTGGTACGCCCGCACCGGCAGGGCCTTGTCGTTGTCCACGCCGAAGGCGCACTTCAGCCACCAGTACGGCGAGTGCAGGGCATGGGCGTGGTGGGTGCCGTACGGCTTGAGTCCGGCCTCCCGGATCCGGGCGAGGAGCTGGTCGGCCTTGTAGATGCGGATGTGGCCGCCCTCGACCTCGTGGTAGGCGTCGGAGAGGGTCCAGCAGATCTTCTCGGGGCCGTAGCGCGGGACGGTGACGGCTATCCGGCCGCCCGGCTTGAGGACCCGGACCATCTCGGCGAGGACGCCCTTGTCGTCCGGGATGTGCTCCATGACCTCGGAGATGATCACGACGTCGAAGGAGTCGTCGGGGAAGGGCAGGTTGAGGGCGTCGCCCTCCATCGCGGTGGCGGTGGCGCCCTCGGGGGCCTCACCGGCCTCCTTCATCGCGGCGAACCACTTGGCGACCTCGCGGATCTCCTCGGCGTTCTGGTCGAGGGCGACGACCTGCGCTCCGCGCCGGTAGCACTCGAAGGCATGCCGGCCGGCACCGCAGCCCAGGTCGAGCACTCGGTCGCCGGCGGCGAGCGGGAAGCGGGTGAAGTCGACGGTCAGCACGAGGGCCTGCCTTCGAGGTCGGAGGTACGGGTGGTGACGATCGGATCCGCGGTCGCCCGGGGGCGCGCGGCCGCCCGGGAGTCCGCGGTCACCTGCGGACCCCGCGGGCGGTGATCGCCTGACGGTACAGCTCGGCCGTTCCGGCGGCCGCCCTGGCCCAGGTGAAGTTGGCCAGCACCCGCGCGCGGCCCGCCGCGCCGAGCCGGGCGCGCAGCTCCGGGTCGGCCAGCAGCCGGGCCAGCGCCCCGGCCAGCGCGTCCGCGTCGCCGGGCGCCACGGCGAGGCAGGTCTCCCCGTCGCGGCCGGAGACCTCGGGGATCGCGCCGCCGGTGGTGGCGACGAGCGGTGTGCCGGTGGCCATGGCCTCGGCGGCGGGCAGCGAGAACCCCTCGTACAGCGACGGCACGCAGGAGACCTGGGCACTGCGGACGAGGTCGACCAGCTCGGCGTCGCTGATGCCCTTGACGAACTCGACGGCGTCCGCGAGCCCGTGCCGCTCGATCGCGCGGGCGACCGGCCCGTCCTCGGCGCGCTTGCCGACGACGACGAGGTGGGCGGCGGGGTTCTCGGTACGGAGCTTGGCGAGCGCGTCGACGAGGTGGACTAGGCCCTTGAGCGGGACGTCGGCGCTGGAGGTGGTGACGATGCGGCCGGGCACCTCGGGGACGGCGGGGTCGGGCGACCACAGGTCGGTGTCGGCGCCGATGTGGACGACGCTGATCCGGTCCGCGCGTACGCCGAGGTCCTCGACGATCTCGTCGCGGGAGGAGCCGGAGACGGTGAGGACGGTGTCCAGCTTGCGGGCGACCCGCTTCTGCATCCGGGTGAAGGCGTACCAGCGGCGTACGGAGGCACGTCGGCGGCGGGTGGCCGCGGCCGCCAGGTCGAGCCTGCGGTCCACGGTGATGGGGTGGTGGATCGTCGTCACGAGCGGGGCGCCGAGGTCGCCGAGGAGCCCGTAACCGAGGGTCTGGTTGTCGTGGACGACGTCGAACTCGCCGCGCCGGGCCAGGAGATGGCGGCGGGCGCGCAGGCTGAAGGTGAGCGGCTCGGGAAAGCCGCCGGTCCACATGGTGGCGACCTCGGCGAAGTCGATCCAGTCGCGGTACTCGCCGGGCTTCGGCGTGCGGAAGGGGTCGGGATGCCGGTAGAGGTCGAGGCTGGGCAGCTCGGTCAGCGGGACGCCCTCGTCGAGCACCGGGTAGGGCTGCGCGCCGATCACCTCGACGCTGTGGCCGAGGCGGGCGAGCTCCCGGCCGAGGTGGCGGACGTACACGCCCTGGCCGCCGCAGAAAGGATTGCCCTTGTAGGTGAGGAGTGCGATGCGCAACGGCCGGCCGCCGGTCCCGGCGGTGCTGCCGTCGCCCGTGCGGGGGCCTGTCTCTATGGCCTCAGCGGTCACACTCGGCCCCCTTCTGACTGCGTGTTCGCCGGAGCGTAACCGGTCGCGCTAATCTAGAACAAGTTTCAGACTTGCTAGAACAAGTTTCATACTTGATCGCTCGACGTGCATCGAATCTACCGGCAGGTAGCGTCGCCGGAACGGCCGGATCAGGTGATTCGCGCCACGACGGACGCACTGGCATGCTGTGCGCGCCCGGGACGGCCCGCTTCGACCGTCCGGGTGGATCAAGCCATGGATCATGGA
Organism: Streptomyces sp. NPDC058576; assembly: GCF_042718715.1. Taxonomy (NCBI): domain Bacteria; kingdom Bacillati; phylum Actinomycetota; class Actinomycetes; order Kitasatosporales; family Streptomycetaceae; genus Streptomyces; species Streptomyces sp. NPDC058576. The sequence goes on from NZ_JBHXPF010000001.1 coordinate 151,016, forward strand.
TCGTGGAACGGGGACAGCATGACCGCGGACGCCAGACCGGCAGCGCCTCCGCTGACCGAACGCCAGGAGGCCCGCCGCCGCCGCATCCTGCACGCCAGCGCCCAACTGGCGAGCCGGGGCGGGTTCGAGGCGGTGCAGATGCGGGAGGTGGCCGAGGCCGCCGGGGTCGCGCTGGGCACCCTCTACCGCTATTTCCCGTCCAAGATCCATCTGCTGGTCGCGACCATGCAGGACCAGCTCCAGCATCTGCACACGACGCTCCGCAAGCGCCCCCCGGCCGGCGACGACGCGGCCCAGCGGGTGGCCGAGACGCTGATGCGCGCCTTCCGCGCCCTGCAACGCGAACCGCACCTCGCGGACGCCATGGTCCGCGCGCTCACCTTCGCGGACCGCAGCGTGAGCCCCGAGGTGGACACCGTCTCGCGGCTCACCACGACGATCATCCTGGACGCGATGGGCCTGGAGAACCCGACCCCGGAGCAGCTGTCGGCGGTCCGGGTCATCGAGCACACCTGGCACTCGGCGCTGATCACCTGGCTGTCGGGCCGGGCCTCGATCGCCCAGGTGAAGATCGACATCGAGACGGTCTGCCGCCTCATCGACCTGACCGCGGAGCCGGGGCGGGGCTGAGGGGCGGCGCGAAGGCCCCGTCGACTCCGGCGGCTCCGTCGGCTCCGTCGGCCCCGGCGGCTCCGGCGGCTCCGTCGGCCCCGGCGGCTCCGGCGAGCGCCACCACCGCCGCACGGCCCTGGTCCGTCCACTCGGTCAGCGGGAGATCTTCCCTCCCGGCCTTGAACAGCGCCTCCCGCCGGACCCACAACCGCAGCAGCGCCGGACCGGGGTCCGGCTCGGCGCAGGCGGCGTCGACCTCGTCCTCCGGCAGCAGCCGCCGCAGTACGGAGACGGGCCCAGGCCGGCGCGCCAGGGGCTCCACATCGATGCCGACCGGGCCCGGTCCGACCGCCGCGGCGGCCAGGCCGTCGGCGTGACTGAAGCTGACGCCCAGCCCGGGGCGGTCCGGAAGGTACGGCCGTCCGTGCCCGTCCCGCCCGCAGCCGGGGCAGCGCTGGGCCGGCTCCACGCCCCTCGGCTCCAGCCCGGTGATCCGGGAGACGCACAGCCGCAGCAGCAGCCGGGCCGCCACCACGTCGTCCCGCCGCCCCGGCACCCGGATGCCCGTGAGCCGGAGCCGCTCCCACGGGGCGAGCAGGCCCTCGTCCAGCTCCGGGTGGGCCAGCACCTCGGCGGTGGTGGCCACCAGTGCGACGGCGGCCGCGCCCTTCCCGTGCGCGGGCGAGTGACGGGTCACGTTCGGCGCGCGCTCACCCGGCCGTGACCTCCGCGCGGCCGGCGGAGTCGAGGAAACGCTCCTGGACGCGCGCGAGGGTGCGGAAGTCATCGATGGTGACCTCCTGCAGATCGATGCTGCTGCCCGAGATCTCCTCCAGGAGATCGATGAACTCCAGGAAGTCCATCGAGTCGATGAGACGGGCCTCGATGAGGTCCTCGTCGACGCCGATCGGGCTGTCGAGGCCGGGATTCTTCTCGTGGAGCCACGCGACGACTTGTTCCATGGGGGAGATCGCTCCTCTTGCTGTTCCGGTGACTGCGAGGCGTAGCTGATCCGGCGACTGCCGGGCGCAGCTGTCCCGGCGACTGCCGTACGGGGTGATGGTCAGGAGCCGGCGGCCCGGAGGCGCTCCAGGGCCTGCTCGGCCGTACCGTGGGCGAGGATCATCGCGTGCACCCAGCGCTCGACGCCGAAGGCGACGCAGGAGCTGTAGGCGGGCCCGTGCGATCCGGCGCGGATGCCGAGTCGCTCGCCGAAGAAGTTGCGGTGCCGGTTGACGGAGGCGATGGCCGTGCCGTCGGGGGCGCTGTACTCGTACTTGACCGGGTCCAGCGCCATCAGACGGGCCCGTGAGCCACCGTTGTCGTAGAACGGGTCGTCGGCCGCCGCCCGGGTCAGGGCCAGGCCGAGCCGCCCGGCCACCTCCTGGACGAACTCCCCTCCACGCGCCTGGTGTTCGGTGGCCCCGTCCTTGGTGCCGAGGTAGATCACCTCGCGCATATGAAAGCCCCACAGGCGGCGCAGGCCGTCGTAGTGGGTCTCGTTGCGGAAGCAGCGGCCGACCGCCGAGAGCCGCAGCCCGCCCTCGCCGACGTCCTCGCCCTCCAGGGAGAGCAGCAGGCCGTAGCAGGTCGCGGACGGCAGGACATGACCGGTCGGGTGGAGCGGGAGGTCCTGGGGCGAGCCGCCGGAGGCCAGGCCGTCGAGCACCTCCGGGCCGAACCGCCCTGCGGAAACGCCGAGATGGGGGAAGTTGCGGAAGAAGTCCAGCCGCGCCAGCCCGTCGACGGACAGCAGGGGCGGCCCCACGACCTCGGGAGCGGAGAGCCGTGCGGCCAGGCCGGTCAGCAGGTCGTCCAGGCCCCGCAGCAGAGCGGTGCGGACCGGGTCCAGCGTGATCAGCCCGGCACCGGGACTCCTCAGCTCGATACCCGGCAGGGCCGTGATGCTGGATGTGTTCATCGAATCGCGTCTTTCTCGGTTGGGCCGGCCATCGGAGAACCCACCGGATGTACGGGCCGCATCGCCGTGACGGCGGCGGTCCCGAACAGGGCCGTCGACAGGGCCGTCACCGGCCGGAGCACAGCCGGGAAAACGGGTTGACAGCCCGCCACGAACCCGACCGCGCCCTTGGACATTAGGCCCGTAGCTCGCTTGTTGTCTAGACCAAAAATACCGAACGCCAGGTATCGCTTCCGTGGCCGCCAGGCACAGGACCGCATCCCATATCCCCATATGTGCCGGGCACTTGACAGTCCATGCGGTCTGGACCAATCCTGCTGATCGACGTGGTCACGGCTCCTCCCACCACGGCGCTGCCATCCGTCCCGCCGTCCGCGGCGACCCCGCTCCCCCGGGGTCGCCGCGCGGCCGGCCGAGGAGAAGGACCTGCCATGAACCTCATGACGACACCCGCCCCTCGCCGTCGGCCCCGCCTGCACCGCGCGGCCTCGGACATCCCGTACTTCAGCGCGGACGGCGAGGCGTACCTCGCGCAGACCGCCCTGCGGGAGCTCGACAAGTCCCGTCCGCTGCGGGTGCTGTCCGAGGAGGACTTCGCCCACTGGCAGAGGTACGGCTACGTGATCGTCCGGGAAGCGGTCCCGGCCTCGGTGGCAGGTCAACTGCTGGACTTCACCTGGGACTTCCAGGGGCTGGACCCCGAGCGGCCGGAGAGCTGGTACGAGGACCGGCCGCTGCGCTCTGAGCTGGACCAGCAGCTGCACATCTACGGCTTCGTCGAGGCCTACCACCACCAACTCCTCTGGGACAACCGGCAGTCGCAGCGCGTGTACGACGCCTTCGTCGACGTATGGGACTGCGAGGAGCTGTGGGTCACCCTGGACCGGCTCAACCTCAACCCGCCGAACCGGGGCAACCGCGACCGCGCGCTGATCGAGCCGACGGACCGGGGCTTCGACATCGAGCTGCACTGGGACATCGACACCACGCTCGCCGTGCCGCCGCAGCGGGTGCAGGGCATCATCGCGCTCAACGACACCCGGCCGGAGACGGGCGGCTTCCAGTGCTGCCCGGAACTGTTCCGGCGGTTCGACACCTGGAAGGTCGGTCAGCCCGGGGACCGCGATCCTCTGCGGCCCGACATCGACCGGGACGAACTCCCCGTCGTACGACCGGATCTGCGCCCCGGCGACCTGCTCATCTGGAACGGCCTGCTGGCCCACGGTGTGGCGCGCAACCTCTCCGAGAACGGGGTGCGGGCCGTGCAGTACCTGTCGATGATGCCCGCGCTGGAGGAGCACGAGCGGCTGCGCAGGTCCCGGGTGGAGTCCTGGCGCCATCTGCGTACCCCGCGCTGGAACCGCACCCTGGTCGGCGACCCGGTGCGCCCCGAGTCGAAGCGCTACCCGACGGCCGAGCTGAACCCCCTGGGCAGCCGGCTCCTCGGGCTCGCCTCCTGGCAGGACCCGGTCGAGGACTCCGAGAACACGGCACCCGCCGCCCGGAGCGGGGAGCCTTCGTGCGCCGCGTCTGCCTGACCCTGCCCACCCACCGGGCCTGCCCCGGCACCATCGCCGCCATCGGCGAGGAAGCGGCTTACGGGGCGCGGCAGTTCGGTGTCGAGGTACACCTGCTGATCCTGGACTCCTCCCCCGCGCCGGTCCTCGCGGAGCACCGGAAGGCGGTGGCAGCACTGCCCGCCTCGCCCGGCGTGGCCGTCCACCACCTCGACGAGGACGAGCAGCGCGCTTTCCTGCGCGAGGTGGCCGACCGGTCGGCCGGAGCAGCGGCGGACCGGCTGCTGGAACTGATGCTGCCGTCCCGGGTCTCCTACGGCGCCTGCACCAACCGGGCGTTCCTCATCGCCCAGGCCCTCGGCTGCACCTCCGTCCACCGCCGGGACTCCGACAGCCGCTACCAGCACCTTGACGGCGAGCCGGTCTACCCTCTCCACCAGGAGCTGAGCTACCTGGGTCAACGGGCCCACGACGTAAGGCAGTCAACGACCCGAAGCAAGCTCGCGCCGGGCTCCGGGGACCGGCGGGTGGCGATGACCGGCGGCTCCTTCGTGGGCGAGATGTCGGTGGACGTCGCGGAGATCCGCGACCTCGACCCGGACACGTACCGCGAACTGGTCGGTCTGTCGCTGCCCGAGGGCTACCCGGAGATCTGGCGCGGCCATCTGATCGACGAGTCGTTCCGGGGCGCCGGAACCACGTCGTTCGACGGCGACCGCACCACCCTCGCCCCCATCAGCCCGATGCGGGTGGACATGTGCAACATCGGACTCGACCACGAGGTCTACCGCAGGGTCCCGCTGCCGCCCGCCACCGACACCATCGGCAGCGACTACTTCCTGCTCCATCTCGTCCACGACGCCAAGCTGCCCGGCGTCCAGCACAACCGGCACATCGTCAACTTCCATACGCAGGAGCGGCGTACGGACGCCGGGTTCCTCGCGTACCAGGTCCGCTTCGTGAAGTTCCTGCTGGCGAAGACGTACCTGAACGCCGTGTTCGCGAGGACGGCGGCGGCCGGTGACGCGCTGCTCGACGCCGAGGGCCACATCCAGGCGTCCGTGGTCGCCGGTTTCGTCCGGGACAGCGTCGGCCTCGACCGCGTGGACGCCGCCCGCCGCCTCGACGTCATCGACCGGGCCTACCGGCGGCTCGGCGGCCGCTACTCGACGGTCGCGGACGCGCTCACCGACCACCGCTCCCGGCTCCTCGACGAGGCCCGGGACGACATGGCCGACTTCGCGCTCCTGATGGACCACTGGGAGGCGCTGGCAGGTGCGAGCGCCGATTCGGGCCTGGGGCAGGTCCGGGCCGTGAACCGATGAACTCCGCTGTCGGCAAGGACACCATGCACCAGAACTCCGCGCACACCACCACGGTCACCGTCGCCTATGCGGGCGGCGAAGAGCGCCGGGGCCCCCTCACCATGGGCCAGGCCAACATGATCCGCTGCATCCTGCGGGACGACCCGACCCACATCAACATCCACGATGTGTGGCCCGTCCCCGAGGGCACCACCTCGGCGACCGTCATCGACGCCCTGCGCGCCCTGGCCGTACGGCACGAGGGGCTGCGCACCACCTTCCCGCATCCGCCGGGGGCCGCACCGGTCGGCCAAGTCGTCGCGTCGGACGGCACTTTCACGGTGACCGTGCTCGACCACACCGAACTCCCCGGCGATCCGGCGGAGTACGCGGAGTCGGTGTCGCGGGCGGCCCGGGCCGGGCGCTTCGCCCTGGAGCGGGAGTTCCCGGTGCGGATCACCCTGCTCACCGTGGCCGGACAACCGGCTTACGTGGCCCTTGCGTTCAGCCACGCGGTGGCGGACGGCAGCGCGATGGCCATCCTGCGCGAGGAGTTCGCCGAACTGCTGGCGGGCAAGGAGCTGCCGGGGCTCACGTCCCTGCCCCCGGTCGACCTGGCCGCCGTGGAGGCATCCCCGGCCGGGCTGCGGAAGTCGGAGGCGTCCCTGCGGTACTGGGAGCGGATCCTCCGCACCGGGCCGCAGGAGATGTTCGCGGAGCCGCGCGGCAGGAGGCCGGGGACCGACGAGGAGGCCCGGCAGCTGACGCTCCGTTCCCGCCAAGGCGGCCGGGCGCTCGCCGGGGCGGCCCGCCGCACCGGGCACCCCGAGGCCACCGTGCTGATGGCCGCCTGGTGCGCTCTGGTGGCCCACCGGGCGGGCCAGGACAGCTGTGTCACAGCCGTCCCGAGCGCCAACCGGTTCCACGCCCGGGTCGCCCGTTCGGTGACGACCACGTCCCAGGACGCGCTGCTCCACCTGGATGTCCGGGTGGAGACATTCGACGCGCTGGTCGCGCGGACCTGGGGGGCGGTGCTCGACGCCTACCGGCACAGCCAGTTCGACTCCGTACGGCTGTGGGAGATGATCGACCGGGTCACCGCCGAACGCGGCAGCCACTTCGGCCGGGACGTGGTGTTCAACGACGTGAGCGCCCTGCCCGCCCCGCTCCTGGGCACGGACACGGAGGACCGCGACGACGCCGAGCAGGAGCTGACCTGGGGGCCGCCCCAGGCACTGCCGACCCGGCTGCTCGCCTTCACGTACCGGACGGCGCCCCAGCTCCACATCTCCCTGTGGGCAGCCCCCTCGGTCTTCACCCCCGAGGAGGCTGAGGGGTTCCTCTCCGGGCTGGTCCTGCTTCTGGAGGCGGCCGCCGCCGGGGTTGTGCCGATGGAGGCACTGGCCGAGGTGACGGGAGTACGTCCCGCCGAGCGCGGGCCCGACTGGCTCCGGGTGGACGGCTGCTGGGTCTCGCCCGACGCCGTGCGCGAGACCCTCGGCCAGGCGGTGGGCGGACTGCCGGTGCGGGTGGCCGCGGAGCCGGGACGGGGCGGGACGGCGGACGGGACCGGGACGGGTGCGGCCGGGGCGGGTGCGGCCGGGACGGGTGCGGCCGGGGCGGACGGCTCAGCAGCGGGTGCGGCCGGGGCGGGTGCGGCCGGGGCGGACGGCTCAGTAGCGGGTGCGCCCGGCGCGGCCCCGCACCTCACGGCGTACATCGCCCGCGGCGACACCTCGTTGACGCCCGAGGAGGCCCACCGGGCGCTGACCCCGCTCATCCCGGCCGCCGGTTCGGGGGTCCTGGCGCCCCACCGCTACGTACTCGTCGAGGACCCGCCCACCGAGTCGGACCGGAGCGACGCGTGGCGTCGACTGGAGATCATCGAGGAAGGGACCGGCAGAAGCCGGCAGGTGTGACATGAGCGTTGACGACACGACCCTCCCGCAGCAGTCGGACACGCTGCCGAGCCCTTGGCGGTCGACCCGGTTCCGGCTGTTCTTCACAGCCCGCAGCGCGTCGCTGCTGGCCGACGGCATGCTGATGGTCTCCCTGACCACGGCGGTGCTGGGGGCGGGCCACGGGGCGAGCGGCGTCGGGTACGCGCTGGCCGCGTGGATGACCCCGATCGTGCTGCTGGTGCTGTTCGGCGGGGTGCTGGCCGACCGCTTCACCCCCCAACTGATGATGATCTGCGCGGACGTGGCCCGCATGCTGGCCATGCTCACGCTGGCCACGCTTCTCTTCTCCTCCAACAGCGTCCCGCTGTGGCAGATCATGGGGCTGATGGCGCTCAGCGGGGCCGCGACGGCGATGTTCCAGCCCGGGATGGCGAGCATGGTCCCCCGGGTCGCGGAGGACATCCAGAAGGCCAACGCGCTGCTGCGGATCTCCGAGGCGCTGAGCACCCTGCTGGGCCCCGGCCTGGCGGGCATCCTCGTCGCGTACTGGCAGGTGTCGGGCTCGTACGTGGTCATCGCGGCGGCGTACGCGCTGAGCGCGCTGGTCCTGCTCCCCCTGCGGAAGCTGCACACGGAACGCGACGAGGGCGACGCCGCGATGTGGCGCAGGCTGGCGACGGGCTGGCAGGAGTTCCGGTCCCGCCAGTGGCTGTGGGGCGTCATCGCGGTCTGGTCCGTGTACGGCCTGTTCGTGTTCGGCCCCGCGCTGCCGCTGGGCGCGGCGCTGATGATCGAGCAGCACGGGGCGAGCGGGTACGGCTGGATCGCCTCGGCGGACGGCGCGGGCACGATCATCGGCGGCCTGATCGGCATGCGGGTCCGCCCCCGCCGCCCCCTCGTCGCGGGCGCTCTGGCCATGCTCTGTTTCGCGCTCAACCCCCTGGCCCCGGCGCTGGAATGGTCCTTCGCGGCCACGGCGATCGCCCATGTCATCGCGGGTTACGGCTTCGCGTTCTGGGGGGTGATGTGGGCGACGAGCGTCCAGTCGCACATCCCGCTGACGGTCCTGAGCCGCGTCTCGGCGTACGACGTCGCGGGTTCCATCATGGTCATCCCGCTCGGCCGCGCCCTGGCGGGCCCGGCGGCGGACGCGTTCGGCGCGAACGAGGTGCTGGTCTTCTCGTCGGTGATGTCGTTCGCCCTGCTGGCCGTGATGCTCAGTGTGCCGGCGATCCGGGCGCTGCGGCGGGCGCCGGAGGGCGTGCTCCGGAAGGTGGAGGCCGAACCGGCGACCTGACCGTCCCGGGGACGGCCCGCTGGTGGCGCCGAGCACGTCGGCTGGTCACGCGGCACGGCCAGGTCCACGATGGCCTGACCCCTTCGGCGAGCATCACGGCGAGGCTGGGGCGCGTCCGGCGGATCTTGACCGGGTCCGCGACGCCTGGCACGGCCGGTCCGGCCCTGATCCGCCCGGACACCTCGCTAGCGGCCGGTCCGGGTGTTGAGGCCGCCGATGATCAGGTCGGTCAGTGCGGCGACCGCGTCGTCGGCGGATGCCCGTCCTTGGTTCAGCTCGGCGGCGATGGTCTCGGCCGCGCCCAGCACGCCGACGCACCGAAGCCGAAGGGCCTCGTGCGCGAGGCCGCACTGCGGCAGCAGCGCGGCGGCCGTCAGGTCCGTGTAGCGGTCGAGCATCTCGCGCTGGACCGCCTCCATCTCCGGATTTCCTTTCAGCGCGGCGGAAACGGCGCTGAGTTCCGGCATGTCCGTGGCGCACGCGAAATAGGCGCGGCTGATGACACGGGCGACCTCGTCGGCGGTCGTCGCGGCCTCCTGCACCGCCTGCGCGATTCCGGCTCGGTGACGCTCGTCGAGGCGCCGGTAGAGCGCTAGCAGCAGGCCGGGGCGCGTGCCGAAGTGGTCGTACGCGATCGGCCTGCTCACCCCGGCCGCCTCCGCGAGGGTGACCAGAGTCAGGCCGTCGGTGCCCTCGCGTCGCACGATCGCCACGGCGGTGTCGAGCAGTTGCTCCCGCCTGGCCTGCTTGGACAGGCGGGTCGAAGTGGTGGCCATGGTCCTCCGTTGTGTCGCACTCCAGACTATGTTACAAAACGTAGGCTACAAAATGTAGCTTCATGGAGGCGAGGACCCAAGTGAACCGGTCAAAACCAGTACTGATCCTGGGTGGTTCGGGACAAGCGGGCTCGGGGACCGCCGCTCTCCTGCGGCAGTGGCACCCGGAACTGCCCCTGACGATCGCGGGTCGCGACCTCGACCGCGCGCAGGGGGTGGCCGACGGACTCGGCGCCGCGACAGCCGTGACCATCGACCTGCGACGCGGCGATCTCGGCCTCCCGGCCGAACACAGCTACGCGGCGGTGGTCGCCGCACTGTGGGACGACCACCTGAACGGACTGCACTACGCGCAGGACCACGGGTTGCCCTACCTCAGCATCTCCAGCGGCCTGGTGGAGATCGCACCGGAAGTCGTCGCGGGCGCACGGCGGGCAAGCGCCTCGTCGATCCTGTTGGCCAGCCACTTCTGCGCCGGTGTCGTCGTCCTCGCTACGTTGGAACTGGCCCGGGAGTTCCGCCGGGTCGACACCATCCGGATCGGCGCCGTACTGGACGAGTCGGACACCGGTGGGCCGGCGGGGACTGCGGATCTGGAGCGGTGGGCCACCGCCACCACGGCGGGGACGGTGCGCCGTGACGGCGTCTTCACCTGGGTCAACGGCCCCGACGCTCAGGCGGATGTGTCCCGTTCCGACGGCGTCGCCCTGCCCGGCCAGAGCATCGCCATCCTCGACGTACCGAGCCTCGCCCTCGCGACAGGCGCGCCGAACGTCCGCTTCGACATGGCCGTCGGCGAATCCGCGGCCCGGCGCCGTGGCGACCCCGCTTCCATCGAGATCCGGATCGACCTCGAAGGAGCAGGCACGACAGGTGCACCGCTCAGCACGAGCCGTTACCTCGTCCACCCGGCGGGACAGCGTCCCCTGACCGCACTCGGCATCGCCCTCGGCGTCGAGCGGCAGCTCGGCCTGCGCGGCGAAGCCGTCCCACCGGGCATCCACACGCCTGAAACCGTGCTCGACCCGGCCTATGCGGCAGGGCGGTTGGCGGAGATCGGCGCCACCTTCGTCGACGCATCCGGCGACAGCTGAACACCCGCGGTGCCGGCGGACCATCCGTCCACCTCCGGGCGGCTGGACCGGAAGGCGCACTTCTCGCGGGCCTCGTCGGCGATCCGGCGCAATCCGGCCAAGCTCTCACGGTGCAGCGGCTTGTTCACTCACCGGCGGTTCTTGCTGGCTGCTTTCGTCGTTGCTGGCGGGAACCTGGACGTGATGGTGCCGATGCTGCCGGGCCCGGCGGGAGTCGCGCTGGACGCGGGGAGTACGGACGGCGTGCTGTTTCCGCCGGTCGCGGGCATCGTGCCCGACCACGTGGCTGTCGATCTGGGGGAGACGGGATGAGCGGGGAGAACGCGGATCTGAACGTGCCGCCGGCGGCGTTGGCACAGATCGCGAAGGGCATCGACCTGGCGCACGCCGAGTTGAAGGAACTCGGCATGATCGGGCAGGCAACGGCCGGCCGGGGCTTCTCCGATCTCGCCCTGTCCGGCTTGGAGCTGGGGCACGCCGGGCTGGCATCGCAGTTCGAGACGTTCTGCAACCGGTGGCAGTGGGGAGTGCGGGCACTCACGCAGCGCGGCAACACCTTCGCGCGGGGGGTCGGGTTGTCCGCCGGCTCGTTCGCGGAACAGGAGCGGTACATCAAGGACTCGTTCAAGATCGCCATGAACTCGACCAACGGCAACCCCTATCTGTCCGAGGACGAAGTCAAGGGCATGAGCTGGGACACGATCAGCAAACAGCACGCCTGGGACAACCCGGACTGGAGCGCGGACTCGTTCACCGAGGCCCACGGCGAGGTGAAGCAGCAGTGGAAGGACACCGGGTACGACGTCGGCGACGCGCTGCTGGACGCTTCGGGGGTCGACGCGGAACAGCGCGATGGAATCGACGCGTGGGCTGAGGAGCACCTCGATCCGTCAGAAGAGACCGTGGCGCAGACCGAGGAACCGCGCTGGGGGCAGAACCGCTGATGGTGGACTGGCGAGGGGGGCTCGACAACGTCGTCGACGGGACCGTTCGGGGCCTCGACAAGGGCAAGGAACTCCTGGGCAAGGGAGTCGACGCGGCGACGGACAAGGTCGGCGCGGGACTGGACAAGGTCGGTGCGCACGACTGGGCCGACAAGGTCGAGGACTGGGGGGACGAGACCGCGTCCACGCTGGGCGCCGAGGTCGGCGAACAGCAGCTCGGCCAGAGTGAGGAGGCCGACGAGCTGATCCACGGGCGCCCCGAGAAGATCACCGCGACGATCAAGGACCTGCGCGACTTCCAGAGAGCGTTCGACCTCGTCGGCGGCGGGATGAAGAAGCTGGACTCGGCGCACTGGCGCGGGGAGGCCGCCGACACGTTCCGGGGGAAGTTCCAGACACTTCCCACGGACTGGCTGCGCGCGGCGGACGCCTTCGAGGACGCGGCCAAGGCCCTGGAGACGTACTCCTCCACGGTCACGAGTGCCCAGGGCAAGGCCCGGGAGGCCATCGCCCTCTACAAGGAGGGCAGGCAGGACTCCGAGAAGGCCGTCTCGGCGTTCAACAAGAAGGTCGACGCGTACAACACGGCTCGCAACACCGACCGGCCGCTCCCCCACCCCGGTACGTTCTCCGACCCGGGGGTGGCCAAGCAGAAGCGGGCCCAGGAGGTTCTGGAGGACGCGCGCCGGGCGCGGAACGAAGCGGCCGAGCAGGCGAAGAGCGCGGTCGCAGCGGCAATGGCTCACGCACCGAAGGAGCCGGAGGGAGCAGCCCGGCTCAAGAACGAGCTGTACGACTACGGCCTCTCGCAGGGCGTTGAGCTGGCCCACTTCGGCGGCGGAGCACTCAAGGGCACCGGCGCTCTACTGGGCTTCCTCCGCCAGGTGAACCCGATCGATCCGTACAACCTGACTCACCCGGCGGAGATGTACAAGGGCGTCAACATGACGCTGTCCGGCCTGACCAGGACGGTCGCCAATCCTGACCGAGCCCTGGAGGGCGCCTGGGACTCGCTCAAGGGCGACCCGTCCGAATTCGTCGGCCGACTGCTCCCGGAGGCAGCCGGGACGAAGGGGGCCGGAGCACTGAAGGGCGGCCTGCGGGCGGGGCTGCGCAAGGGTGGCGGGCCCGAGGGCCCGCCGAAGCCGCCGGGGCCGGCGCGCGAGGGTGCGCATGACCCGGCCGAGCCCTCCCGTACGGAACGCGCACCGGAGCAGGACCCGTCCGACCCCGTGGACATGGCGACCGGGGCGATGTACCTGCCCCAGACAGACGTCGTGCTGCCCGGCACGCTGCCCCTCGTGTTCCGCCGCCGTGTCGCCTCCGACTACCGGTCGGGGCGCTGGTTCGGCCCATCATGGTCCTCCACCGCGGACCAGCGCCTGGAGATCGACTCCGAGGGCGTCATCTTCATATCCGAGGACGGCTTGCTGCTGTCCTACCCGCACCCGGCCCCTGGCGTTCCGGTCCTGCCCAGCCACGGCCCGCGGTGGCCGCTCGACAGGGAGACCAGCGGCGACTACACGATCAGCGATCCGGAATCGGGCCGGGTCAGACACTTCACAACGCTCGACGACGGCACCGAGGCCCTGCTCGCCCAGCTGGACGACCGCAACGGCAACTGGATCGCTTTCGAGTACGACGCCTACGGGGCTCCGACCTCGATCGTGCACCACGGCGGCTATCACCTGAAGCTCACAGCCGAGAGCGGACGAATCACCGCACTGCATCTGCTGGGAGGCAGCCCTGACGGCAACGACCAGCAGATCCTCGGCTACGGCTACACCGATGGCAACCTGACCGAGGTCACCAACTCCTCCGGCTTGCCCCTTCGCTTCACCTACGACGAACGCGGCCGCATCACGTCCTGGACCGACAGCAACGACAGCACCTACCAGTACGCGTACGACGAACGGGACCGGTGTGTGTCCGAGGGCGGCGCGGCAGGCCACATGGCACTGAGCCTGGAGTACACCGACCCGGACCCGGCCACAGGCCACCGCGTCACGACCGCGACGACGCCTGGCGGCGCGATCCATCGATACCTGATCAACGAAGCCCATCAGATCGTCGCGGAGACGAACCCACTCGGCGCGACGACCTACTTCGAACGAGACCGTCGCAACCGGCTACTGTCCCGTACAGACCCGCTGGGCCGGGCCACCCGCTTCACGTACGACGCATCCGGGCAGCTGACAGCAGCGGTCCGCGCGGACGGCGGTGAGATATCCGCCGAGTACAACAGCCTCGGTCTGCCGACGCGCATCACCAACCCGGACCGGACGGTGGTCCGGCAGGAGTTCGACGACCGTGGCAACCGGATCGCAGTGACCGATCCTTCGGGGGCCGTGACCCGCACGACGTACAACGCGGCAGGACACCCGACCTCCGTCACGGACGCGCTGGGCAACGCGACCCTCATACGTAGCGACGCGGCCGGGCTGCCTGTCGAGATCACAGACCCGCTCGGCGCAACCACGCGCTTTGAACGAGACGCCTTCGGCCGTCCGGTAGCTGTCACGGACCCGCTCGGCGCGATCACCCGCCTTGTCTGGACACCGGAGGGCAAACTCGCCCGACGTACGGACGCCGATGGAAGCACCCAATCCTGGACGTACGACGGCGAAGGCAACTGCCTTACCCATACCGACGCCATGGGTTCGGTGTCCCGATTCGAGTACACACACTTCGACCTGTTGGCGACCCGCATCGGTCCCGACGGAGTGCGCTACGAATTCACCCACGATCACGAACTCCGCCTCACTCAGGTCCTCAACCCTCAGGGCCTGACGTGGAACTACGCCTACGACCCCGCCGGCCGCCTGATATCCGAAACCGACTTCGACAACCGCACGCTCAGCTACACACGCGACGAGGCCGGTCGGCTCACCACGCGCACGGATGCTCTCGGTCAGACCACTCGCTACGAGCGCGACGAGTTGGACCGCATCATCCGCAAAGACGCGGCAGGCGCCGTCACCACCTTCGCGTACGACCTCACCGGCCAACTAGCCGAAGCGGTAAATGCGGACGCGACCGTCACCTGGCTCCGCGACGAGTACGGACGTCTCAAGTCGGAGACCGTCAACGGTCGAAAAATTTCGTACACCTACGACGAACTGGGCCGCCGCACCGGGCGCACAACACCCAACGGGGTCGTCAGCACGTGGACCTACGGCGCCACTGGCCGCCATACCTCTCTTACCGCTTCTGGCCGCACGTTGACGTTTGAGCACGACGCGGCAGGCCAGGAAGTCACCCGCCGCCTGGGCGAACATGTCACCATTGCCTCGCAGTTCGACACGATGGGACGCCTCACCACTCAGCAGGTCACGGGCACCGGCCGAAGCATCCAGCGCCGCGACTACACCTACCGTGCCGACGGCCATCTCGTCGGCCTCACCGACCAACTCTCCGGAACGAAGACCTTCGATGTCGACACAGCGGGCCGCGTCACAGCTGTGCACGCCGCGAGCTGGAAGGAGCGGTACGCGTACGACTCGGCGGGCAACCAGACGGACGCTTCCTGGCCTGATTACCATCCCGGCCAGGACGCCGTCGGAACCCGCTCCTACACGGGCACAACCATCACCCGCGCCGGCAATGTCCGCTACGAACACGACGCCCTCGGCCGCGTCACTCTCCGCCAGAGGACCCGCCTTTCCCGGAAGCCGGACACCTGGCGGTACACGTGGGATGCCGAGAGCCGTATGCGCTCGGCGATTACCCCCGAAGGGATGGTGTGGATATATTCATATGACCCTCTCGGTCGACGGATATCCAAGGAGCTCCTGAGAGGCGACAGAGAGGATACGCAAGAGAGGATTACATTCTCCTGGGATGGGGTGACGCTTTGCGAGCAAAACACAGAGAATGAAGAATTCCCCAATCCCATCTCACTTACATGGCACCATTACGGCTTGCGACCGGCCGCACAACAAGAGTTCCTCATTTCGAGAGAAGAACCAAAAGAAACGATCAATGAGCGATTCTTCGCCATCGTCACCGATCTCGTAGGATGCCCGAGTGAGCTCGTAGACGATAACGGCACCAGGGCCTGGCACACGCGCACCACACTCTGGGGCTCTACCACATGGGCAGCCAATAGTCGCACATTCACCCCCCTGCGCTTCCCAGGCCAGTACTTCGACCCAGAGACCAATCTTCATTACAACTTCCAGCGCTACTACGATCCCGAAACAGCCCGATACCTATCGCCCGATCCCCTAGGGATCGCCCCAGCACCCAACGCAGCAACCTACGTCCCCAATCCGCATGCGGGGATAGATCCCTTCGGGCTTTTCGGTTGCCCTGACGAGGAGCACCTGTTCCGCGGAACAACCCGTGGCTACGATGCCAGCACAGGAACCCAGGCATCCGGCTTCACTCCAACCACGACCGACCCGGGCGTGGCCACCCTGTTCGGTAGGCACTCTGCTCAATTTGGCGAGGGAATCGTTCAACTGTTCCCTCGCAGCTCACTGGACGGCATACCCACAGATCGGGGTGTCATACGGGCAGAAGCCGAGGTTGCCGTCGGGCTGCCGGCGGCTCAACTTTCAAAATTCGCAAGCGTAGAGCTGCCCATCAGCGTCGCAACAGATATTCTTGCAAAAATGGATATACAAGTACCCAGGATACACAGCATCGGCGGAATATCCGATGCGCTAGAATGGCAAGTCCCCAAACTCTCACCAGAGCAAATATCAACTTTCGTCGCGGAGGCGTACAAGTATGGCCGAATGTAGCCAGATGCAGATTTATGAAGTCGAGGAGGTAAGTGAAAATGGGGGAACTTGCGTAGTCAGATGCATCAGCGGAATCATCCGAGTTGGACAGGTCTTCAGACTTCAGGAAACCGACCAGAATACGCCAGAAGACTTCAGTCTAATTTTGACCAGAATCGAACGCTACAGCAGAGAAGTCGAATTTTTCGACCCTCCCCATACAGCCAGAGTGGAACTCTCCGGAAGATATGTGTCTAGATTGACCCGGGGGTCCATCATTCAAGGCTCAGTCTGACCCCCCCCCGCTCGCCTATCGCTCTCCTCGCCGCTCACCTTCACTCCTCGCCCACCGGCAGGCACCAGCGTGGTCGCTTCCAAGACAACCCTCCACCACCCGCGAGGACATATTCGCCCGCGTCGCAGTCCGCGGCCGTCGGATGAGATTGGCGTGCGGAGTCCAGCCGCTCAACCGGGAAGACCCTCTCGGAAAATCTGGTCTGCCGTCGCGCATTGCTGCGGTGACCGGGCCTCCCGAATTCGTGGCGTTGTCCGCGGATGGGACGCACCTGTGTGCGGTAACGGAGGAAGAGGATGCGTACTGGATCTTTGTGCGTTCGTTCGGCTGAGCCGGCGGCATTTCCGCGCCCTATGGATACGGAGGCCATCTCATACTGTCCGACAAAGCTCTTCGCTCTCTCCTGCAAAGTGGCGACGACCCGCTCCACCTCGAACGACCCCGCGATTTCGACCTGCAGAAGTCTTAACACCGATTCGCGGAACTTGTTGGCGCTCTGGAGAAGCGGTTCGGCCCGGCCTGCGACAGGGGTCTTTACCAGGACGCCATATCTACGGTGAGGTAGAGGTTCCGGCGGAGGCTGCCGGGACAGCCCGGCCCCTGTGGGTCCAGATGAGTAACTTCGGCGGCTTCGTCACCGCGGGGGCGGGGCCCTGGACTGAGCCCGGCCCAACCGAAGGCATGACGGATCAGTTCGTTTCGTGGCTCGATGCGACGTGCGGGGCCGCAGACTGCGTATTCGTCCCGTTGGGGCTGCTGCTGCAACCGTACGACGGGCCGTCTGTTCTGGAGGAGGCCTATGCCGATGAGGTCCTGTCAGCCTTCGCGACAGAGGACTCCCCGCAGGACGCGGAACGAACGTTGCCCGTCGCGTGGGTCGATCGGTACTTCAACTGGATGTAGGAACACCTGGACGCCGCCGGGAGACAGCGTCCAGGCGGCATCGCGTCCTTCGCCGCTCCCCCCTCACTCCTCCGGCGGAAACACCACCTCCCCCGACCCCACCAGCGTCAACGTGATCGCCTCCACCGGGCAGCCCTCCGCCGCCGCCAGGACGTGTTCGCACGCGTCGCGGTCCTCGGTCGTCGGGTGGGACTGGCGGGCCGAGTCCAGGTGGAAGGCGTCGGCCGCGTGGTTGACGCACATGCCGGAGCCGATGCAGACCGAGCGGTCGACCTCCACGTGCCAGCGGTCGCCCATCACGCCTCCCGGTAGCCGGCGGGCAGGTGGATCATCTTGTGCTCGAAGAACTCGCCGTAGCCCTCGGGGCCGAACTCGCGGCCCAGGCCCGAGTTCTTGTAGCCGCCGAACGGGCCGAGCATGTCGAGGCTGAAGGTGTTCACGCTGTACGTGCCCGTGCGGACCCTGCGGGCCACGTCGATGCCGCGTTCCGTGTCCGCCGTCCAGACGCTGCCGCTGAGGCCGTACGGGGAGTCGTCGGCGATGCGGACCGCCTCGGCCTCGTCTCCGTACGGGATCAGGCAGATCACCGGGCCGAAGATCTCCTCACGGGCGATGCGCATGGAGTTGTCGACCGAGCCGAAGAGCGTCGGTTCGACGTACCAGCCTCGCTCCTGGGAGGCCGGGCGACTGCCGCCCGTCAGGATCTTGGCACCCTCCTCCTGGCCCAATGTGATGTAGTCCAGCGAGCGTTGCTGCTGGCGTTGGGCCACCAGCGGGCCCAGTTCCGTCGTCGGGTCCAGGGGGTCGCCCACGCGCAGGGCTCCCGCCGCTGCCGCGAAGGCCTCCGCTATCTCGTCGTAGCGGGAGCGGGGGGCCAGAATGCGGGTCTGGGCCACGCACGCCTGGCCGTTGATCATCCAGGCGAACGGGACGATGCCCGCCACCGCCGCCTCCAGGTCCGCGTCCGGGAGGATCACCGCGGCCGATTTGCCGCCCAGTTCGAGGGTGACGCGGGTCAGGTTGCGGGAGGCCACCTCCATCACCCGGCGGCCGGCCGCCACCGAGCCGGTGAAGGAGACCTTGTCCACGTCGCGGTGGCCCACCAGGTACTCGCTGACCTCACGGTCGGCCGGGAGGATGGAGAGGACACCGGGCGGCAGGCCCGCCTCCGCCGCTATCTCCGCCAGGAGGTAGGCGTCCAGCGGCGTTTCCGGGGAGACCTTCAGGACCGCCGTGCAGCCGGCCAGCAGCGCCGGGGCCAGTTTCGCGGCGGCCGTGAACTGCGGGACGTTCCACGGGACGACCGCCGCGACCACGCCCACCGGTTCGCGGCGGACCAGGAGGGGGCCCAGGACTCCGTCCCGGTGCTCCTCGTACGGGAACGTCCGCGCCACCGTGATCGCCGAGTCCCAGACCATCATCGCGGCCAGCGCCTGCACCATGACGCTCGCGCTGTACGGCGTGCCGTTCTGCGCGCTGATGAGGCGGGCGAACTCCTCGTGGCGTAAGGCGAAGGCGTCCTTGATCCGGGTGATCACCGCGATCCGCTCGTCCAGCGTCATGCGAGGCCAGGGGCCCTCGTCGAAAGCGTGGCGGGCGGCGGCGACCGCCCGGTCCACGTCGCCCTCGGAGGCGTGCGGCACGCGGCCGATGACCTGTTCGGTGTGCGGGGAGATCACCTCGATGACCTCGGTGGAGAGCGGATCGGTGAACTCCCCGCCGATGAACAGCTGTCCGTGTTCCACCAGCTCCGTACGTTCCGTCATGGCCGTTGCCTCCCGCGAAGCGAACCCGTGCACCGCAACTGACTGCTCGTCAGAACTGATACCAGTTCCTGTTCCAGGAGTCCACGGCGCGGACCGCACCCGGGAAGCGAATAAGTGGTGGACCTGGGCTACCACTGGAACGAGTTCTCGTTACAGTGGAGGCCGAACCGCAGAGGGGGAGCCCATGACGCAGGTACCGCAGGTGACCGACCACGGCGGGGGCGTCCACAGCATCAAGGTCCCCATCCCGGACAACCCGCTGGGGCACACCCTGGTCCATCTCGTCGACACCGACCGGGGCCCCGTCCTCATCGACACCGGCTGGGACGACCCCGCCTCCTGGGACACCCTCGCCGCCGGTCTCGACGCCCTCGGCACCGCCGTCACCGACGTCCACGGCGTCGTGATCACCCACCACCACCCCGACCACCACGGTCTCTCCGGCCAGGTCCGTGAGGCGTCCGGGGCCTGGATCGCGATGCACGAGGCCGACACCGCGATCGTCCGCCGCACCCGGGACGCCGAGCCCGGCACCTGGCTCGACTACCTCACCCGCAAGCTCGCGGCCGTCGGCGCGCCCGAGGAGCACCTCGCCCCGCTGCGCGCCGCCCGCGGCGGGGGGCGGTTGCGGACCCTGCCGGGGCTGCGCGCCGCCCTGCCCGACCGGGAGATCGTGCCCGGCGAGCTGCTCGATCTCGCCGGGCGGAAGCTGCGTGCTGTCTGGACCCCCGGGCACACCCCGGGCCATGTCTGCCTTCATCTGGAGGAGCGGCATCCGGCGAACCTGCCGGGGCACGGGCGGTTGTTCTCCGGCGACCATCTGCTGCCGGGCATCAGTCCGCACATCGGGCTGTACGAGGATCCGGACGACACCGCCGTCACCGATCCCCTCGGCGACTATCTCGCCTCGCTGGAGCGGATCGGCCGGCTCGGGGTGGCCGAGGTGCTGCCCGCGCACCAGCACGCGTTCACCGATGCGGGCGGGCGGGTGCGGGAGCTGCTGGACCACCACGAGGAGCGGCTGACCGGGCTCCTCGCCCTGCTCGCCACGCCCCTCACCCCGTGGCAGCTGGCCGAGCGGATGGAGTGGAACCGGCCCTGGGAACAGATACCGCACGGTTCGCGGTCCATCGCCGTGTCGGAGGCCGAGTCCCATCTGCGGCGGCTGGTGAAGCTCGGCCGCGCGGAGGCGGTCCCGGGCGGCCCCCCGGTGACGTACATCGCGACCTGAGCCTGTCCGGCCCGCAGCCCCGGTGACGCACATCGCGCCGTCTGAGCTTGCCCGGCGCACAGCCCCGGTGACGTACATCGCGACCTGAGCCCGCCCGACCCGCAGCCCCCGGTGACCTACATCGCCGTCCGAGCCCGCCCGGCCCAGAACCCCCGGTGACGTACATCGCCGTCCGAGCCCGCCCGACCCGCAGCCCCCGGTGACGTACATCGCGGCCTGAGCCCCGAGCCTCTCCCCTACGGACCGGTAGAGTGGGCAGGTCGTCATCATGCCCGTACAGGGGGACGCCGGAGCGAATCCGGCGCAGCGCCCCAGCCGTGACCCGTCCGCCCGACGGCAGCCGGACCGCCCTGTCCGCGGAGCGTGAACGGCTCGGGTCCGTCGGCACGTCGACGAGGGGCCCTCGGGCCACCGGAACCCCGGTGGCCGGCACCGTCGAGGCATACGGGGCCGGAGCCCGGTGCCCTCGTGCGCCCGGGGAGTCCGGCCCTCGCAGGAGAGGCCCAGCCAGCCATGACCGTACGCCGCAGCGCAGCCGCGCTCGCGACCACCGCCGTGCTCCTGGGCGCCGCCGCCCCCGTGGCGGTCGCCGCGCCGAGCCCTTCACCGTCGGCGGATCTTCCGGCCGGGCTCTACGGCACCACGGACCCCACCTACGACGGGGTGTGGCGGCAGTCGCTGGCCTTCCTCGCGCAGAAGATCGAGTACGTGACACCGTCGACGCAGGCGGTGGACTGGCTGGTGGGCCAGCAGTGCGACAGCGGGGCGTTCACCTCGTACCGGGACGCCTCCAAGCCGTGCGACGCGTCGACGGTGATGGACACCAACGCCACCGCCATCGCCGTCCAGGCCCTCGTCGAGATCGACCAGCGCCGTGAGGACGCCAACAACGGGGCCGACTGGCTCAAGTCCGTACAGAACAAGGACGGCGGCTGGGGCTACAACCCGGGCAGCCCGAGCGACGCGAACTCCACGTCCATCGTGATCGGCGCGCTGGCCCGCACCGGCGTCCCGGTCAACGAGCTCACCACCCCCGACGGCAGCACCCCGTACACCGCGCTCCAGTCCCTGGCGATCGCCTGCGGGGAGAAGGACGGCGGCGCGTTCGCCTACCAGCCGGGCAAGAAGGACGAGCTGACCGCCAACATGGACGCCACCGCGGCCTCCGTGCTCGGTCTGATGGGCAAGGGCATCGCCTCCGGCACGTCCAACGCGGTCAAGGCCCCCTCCTGCACGAAGGGCGACGATCTCAGCCCCGAGCAGAGCGCCCAGAACGGCGCCTCCTTCCTCACGGACACGCTGAAGAAGTCGCCGTATCTGGAGCAGGCCCCGATGCCGGGCGCCGAGGACACCGCCCCGCAGCCCGACTACGGCAACACCGCGGACGCCGTCGTCGCGCTCGCCGCCTCCGGGCACGCGGACAAGGCCGGCGCGTCGGTCACCTGGCTGCAGAAGAACGCCACGGGCTGGGCGAAGCAGGGCGGCCCGGCAGCCACCGCGCAGCTGATCCTCGCCGCGCACGCCACCGGTGCCGACGCGCGCAGCTTCGGCGGCGTCGACCTCGTCAAGCAGCTCAACACGATGGGGCCCTCCCCGGCCGCCACCGCCCTCCCCTCGCCGACGCCGACCGGCCCGCAGCCCTCCAGCGGCACCGACAGCGACGACAGCGGGCTGAGCCTGGGATGGCTGATCGGCATCGGGCTCCTCGCCGGCACGGGCATCGGCTTCCTGCTCAGCATGCGCCGGAAGAAGCAGCAGCCGTGACCGGTACGCCCGAAGCAGCGCCGACAGCCCGGACCGGTACGCCCACAGCGGCAGCCGTGAGCGGTACGCCGGCCTCGGCCCGGCTTCGCGTTCCCCTCGTCGCGCTGCTGGCCGCCCTGGTCGCCGCCTCGGCCGTCCTGCTCGGCGCGGGCAGCGCCCAGGCCGCCGGGTACCGCTACTGGTCCTTCTGGGAGGGCAACGGCAAGAACTGGGAGTACGCCACCCAGGGGCCGTCCCTCCTGCGCCCGGACGACGGTACGGTCCAGGGCTTCCGGTTCGCCGTGAGCGAGAACTCGGGCGACGCCGCCCAGCCGCGCCGCGCCCCCGACTTCGGGGCGATCTGCGCGGACACCCCGGCGAAGGACGGGCGGAAGCGGGTGGCGCTGGTGATCGACGCGGGTACGGCGGCGGACGCCCCGGACGGGGAGAAGCCGCCCGCCCCGCGCACCGCCTGCGCGCAGGTCGCGCCGGACGCCAGCAGCGCGGAGGCGCTCGCCGCGGTGGCCAAGCCGCTGCGGTACGACAGCAGCGCCATGCTCTGCGCGATCTCCGGCTATCCGACGTCGGGCTGCGGCGAGCAGGTGTCCGGTGAGGACAGCGGCGCGAAGCCGTCCGACCCGGCGAAGACGGCCGACGGCCAGGAGGAGGCGGACGACGGAGGTGACGGCGGCGGTCCGTCCGTCGGGCTGCTCGTCGGTGTCGGTGCCGTCCTGCTGCTGGGCATCGCCGCCGTGGTCCAGGCCCGCCGCCGCCGGTGACCCTCTCCCCGGCCCCGGCCCGGCTGCTGCGCCGCGCCCTGCACGCCCCGGAGGCGGACCGCGGCAACGCGCTGCCCGCCGGGGCGTGGTGGCTGTGGGCGCTCGGTCTTGCCACCGCCGCGTCCCGGACGACGAACCCGCTGCTGCTCGGGCTGCTGATCGGGGTGGCGGGCTATGTGGTGGCGGCGCGGCGCACGGACGCGCCGTGGGCCCGCTCCTACGGCGCGTTCGTCAAGCTCGGGCTGTTCGTCGTGGGGCTGCGGCTGCTGTTCTCCGTCTTCCTCGGCTCGTCGATCCCCGGTTCGCACACGGTCGTCGTCCTTCCCGAACTCCCGCTGCCCGACTGGGCGCAGGGGGTGCGGATCGGCGGCCGCGTCACCGCCGAGCAGCTGGTCTTCTCGCTGTACGACGGGATGAAGCTGGCCGCCCTGCTGATCTGCGTCGGCGCGGCGAACTCGCTGGCCAACCCGGCGCGGCTGCTGAAGTCGCTGCCCGGCGCCCTGTACGAGGCGGGGGTCGCCGTCGTCGTCGCGATGACGTTCGCGCCGAACATGGTGGCCGACGTGGTCCGGCTGCGCACCGCGCGCCGGCTGCGGGGCCGGCCGACCGGTGGCGTCCGGGCGGTGGCGCAGATCGGGCTGCCGGTGCTGGAAGGCGCGCTGGAGCGGTCCGTGGCGGTGGCCGCGTCGATGGACGCGCGGGGATACGGGCGTACCGCCCAGGTCCCGGAGGCCGTCCGGCACACCACGAACGTCCTCACCCTGGGCGGGCTGCTCGGGGTGTGCGCCGGTACGTACGGGCTGCTGGCCGCTCAGGGGGCGGTGTACGGGCTGCCGCTGCTGGTGGCCGGACTGGTCACCGCGATGGCCGGGCTGCGGCTCGGCGGGCGGCGCTCGGTGCGCACCCGCTATCGCCCGGACCGCTGGGGCGTGCGGGCCTGGCTGGTGGCGTGCTCGGGTGCGGCCGTCGCGGCGGCGATGATCTGGGCGGGCACGGTGGATCCGGACGCGCTGCGCCCCGGTGTCGTACCGCTGACCGCGCCGGTGCTGCCGCTGTGGCCCGCGGCGGCGGTGCTGATCGGACTGCTGCCCGCGCTGGTCGCCCCCGTACCGCCGTCGACCCGGGTCACCGAGAAACCGGCGCATCGCAGCAAGGAGCAGGCGTGATCAGGTTCGAGCGGGTCTCCGTGCGGTACGAGGGCACGGAGCATCCCACGCTGTCCGGGGTCGACCTCACGGTCCCCGAGGGCGAACTCGTCCTGCTCGTCGGCCCCTCCGGTGTGGGTAAGTCGACTTTGCTGGGTACGGTCTCCGGGCTCGTCCCGCATTTCACGGGCGGGCTGCTGTCGGGCCGGGTCACGGTGGGCGGTCGCGACACCCGTACGCACAAGCCCCGGGAACTGGCCGACCTGGTCGGCACGGTGGGCCAGGATCCGCTCGCGCACTTCGTCACGGACACGGTCGAGGACGAGCTCGCGTACGGCATGGAGTCGCTCGGCCTGGCCCCGGACGTGATGCGCCGCCGGGTCGAGGAGACCCTTGATCTGCTGGGCCTGGCCGAGCTGCGCGACCGGCCGATCGCGACCCTGTCGGGCGGCCAGCAGCAGCGCGTGGCGATCGGTTCGGTGCTCACCCCGCACCCGAAGGTGCTGGTGCTGGACGAGCCGACCTCCGCGCTGGACCCGGCGGCGGCCGAGGAGGTCCTGGCGGTGCTCCAGCGGCTGGTGCACGACCTGGGGACGACCGTGCTGATGGCCGAGCACCGGCTGGAGCGGGTGGTGCAGTACGCGGACCAGGTCGTCCTGCTGCCCGCCCCGGGTGCCGCCCCCGTGATGGGGCCGCCCGCCGAGGTCATGAAGGTGTCGCCGGTCCGGCCGCCGGTGGCGGAGCTGGGCCTGCTGGCGGGCTGGGACCCGCTGCCCCTGTCGGTACGGGACGCCCGGCGCGGGGCGGGAGCGCTGCGGGAGCGACTGGCGGGGGCCGCGGCACCCGTGCGTACGGACGTCCCCCCGGCGTCGGTGCCGGTACCGGTCGCGGCGGAGGGCTCCCGCCCCGGACGCCTCGCCCGGCTGCTGGGCCGGGGCCGCGCGGAGAGCTCCGGCGCGTCCGCCGCCCCGGCCGCCGCCGATCCGGTCACCCGGGTCGACGGGCTCGGGGTGCGGCGCGGCCGGGTCGAGGCGCTGCGACGGGTGACGCTCACCGTGGCCCCGGGCGAGACGGTGGCGCTGATGGGCCGCAACGGGGCCGGCAAGTCCACCCTGCTCGGGGCGCTCGTCGGCATGATCGAGCCCACCGCGGGCACCGTGCGCGTCGGCGGCCTGGCCCCCGCCCGGACGGACCCCCGGGCGATGGTGCGCCGGGTCGGCCTCGTACCGCAGGAGCCGCGCGATCTGCTGTACGCGGACACGGTGGCCGCCGAGTGCGCGGCCGCCGACCGGGACGCGGGCGCGGCGGAGGGCGCCTGCCGGGCGCTGGTGTCGGAGCTGCTGCCGGGGGTCGGGGACGACACCCACCCCCGGGACCTCTCCGAGGGTCAGCGGCTCGCCCTGGCCCTGGCGCTCGTGCTGACGGGCCGGCCGCCGCTGTTGCTGCTGGACGAGCCGACGCGGGGCCTGGACTACGCGGCGAAGGCCCGGCTCGTCGGCGTCCTGCGCGGGCTGGCTGCCGAGGGGCATGCCATCGTCCTGGCGACGCACGACGTGGAGCTGGCGGCGGAGCTGGCGCACCGGGTGGTGATCCTCGCCGACGGGGAGGTCGTCGCGGACGGCCCGACCGGGCGGGTGGTCGTCTCCTCCCCCGCGTTCGCCCCGCAGACGGCGAAGATCCTGGCTCCGCAGGAGTGGCTGACCGTGTCCCAGGTGCGCGGCGCGCTGGAGGCGGGAGCGTGAAGGGAATGACGGACGTACGGGAACGGGCGCCCCGGCCGGTGCGCCTCGGGCCGAAGTCGGTCGCCGTTCTGCTGCTGACCGGGGCCGTCGGCGTGGTCGCCTTCGGGTGGCCGTTGCTGGCGGACGCCGAGTCCGGGCTCGCCCACGCGCGGGACGCGCCCTGGCTGTTCGCGGCGCTGCTGCCGCTGCTCGTCGCGGTGGTCGTGGCGACGATCTCCGAGTCCGGGATGGACGCGAAGGCCGTCGCGATGCTCGGCGTGCTGGCGGCGGTCGGGGCGGCGTTGCGCCCGCTCGGGGCGGGGACAGCGGGCCTGGAGCCGATGTTCTTCCTGATGGTGCTGAGCGGCCGGGTGCTCGGCCCCGGTTTCGGTTTCGTGCTCGGCTCGGTGACCATGTTCGCCTCGGCGCTGCTGACGGGCGGGGTCGGGCCGTGGATGCCGTTCCAGATGCTGTCGATGGGCTGGTTCACGATGGGCGCGGGGCTGCTGCCGGGGGCGGACCGGCTGCGCGGGCGGGCCGAGCTGGCGATGCTGGCGGTGTACGGGTGCGTGGCGGCGTTCGCGTACGGCACGGTGATGAATCTGCAGGGCTGGCCGCTCCTCACCGGGGCCGGTTCGGGGATCTCGTTCGACGGGAACGACCCGTTGCACGAGAACCTGGTGCGGTTCCTCGCCTACTGCGCGGCGACCTCGCTGGGCTGGGACCTGGGGCGGGCCGTGCTGACGGTGGTGCTGACCCTCACGCTCGGCCCGACGCTGCTGAAGGCGCTGCGCCGGGCCACCCGCCGCGCCGCCTTCGACGCGCGGGCCGCGTTCGGGGAGCCGGAGGCGTCCGGGGAGCCCAAGGCCTGAGTGCCCCGGCTTCCCCGAACGGGGGCGCCGGGGTCAGAGCCGCTGGATGATCGTGCCCGTCGCCAGGGCTCCTCCCGCGCACATCGTGATCAGCGCGAACTCCTTGTCACGGCGTTCCAGTTCGTGCAGGGCCGTGGTGATCAGCCGGGCGCCCGTCGCGCCGACCGGGTGACCCAGCGCGATCGCGCCGCCGTTGACGTTGACCTTCTCCAGTCCGTCGAGGTCCGCCTCGAACTCCTGCGCCCAGCTCAGCACCACCGAGGCGAACGCCTCGTTGATCTCGACGAGATCGATGTCCCGCAGCGACATGCCCGCCTTGCCGAGCACCGCCCGGGTCGCGTCGATCGGGCCGTCGAGGTGGAAGTGCGGGTCGGAGCCGACGAGGGCCTGGGCCACGATCCGGGCCCGGGGCTTGAGCTTCAGGGCCCGGGCCATGCGCTTGGAGGACCACATGATCGCGCAGGCCCCGTCCGATATCTGCGAGGAGTTCCCGGCGGTGTGGATCGCGCTCGGCATGACGGCCTTCAGCCCGGCGAGCGCCTCCATCGAGGTGTCGCGCAGCCCCTCGTCCCGGTCGACGAGCCGCCACATGCCCTGGCCCGCCGCCTGCTCCTCCTCGGTGGTCGGGACCTGGACGGCGTACGTCTCGCGCTTGAACCGCTCCTCGGCCCAGGCGGCGGCGGCCCGCTCCTGGGAGAGCAGGCCGAGCGCGTCGACCCTCTCCCGGGTCAGGCCGCGCTTGCGGGCGATGCGCTCGGCGGCCTCGAACTGATTGGGCAGGTCGACGTTCCACTCGTCGGGCCAGGGCTTCCCCGGGCCGTGCTTGGAGCCGCTGCCCAGCGGCACCCGGGACATCGCCTCGACGCCGCAGCTGATCCCGACGTCGATGACCCCGGCGGCGACCATGTTGGCGACCATGTGGGAGGCCTGCTGCGAGGAGCCGCACTGACAGTCCACGGTGGTGGCGGCGGTCTCGTAGGGCAGGCCGACGGTCAGCCAGGCGGTGCGGGCCGGGTTCATGGACTGCTCGCCGGCGTGGGTGACGGTGCCGCCGACGATCTGCTCGACGCAGTCGGCCTGGATGCCGGTGCGGCCGAGAAGTTCTCGGTAGGTCTCGCCCAGCAGATAGGCGGGGTGCAGATTGGCGAGTGCGCCTCCACGCTTGCCGATGGGGGTGCGTACGGCTTCGACGATGACGGGTTCCGCGGCCATGAGCTCGTCCTCTCCTCGCGCTTCCGCAGGGGGCGTCCCGGCGCCCGCGGAAGGAACTAGTACGCGTTCTAGTTCTGCAAGCAGTCTCGTGACGGCGGCCCGGCTGCGCAAGAGGCGTGCACGCGCCGCACCCGCACGACTCCGGCGCGAAAGTACTCCCGCGCACTCCCGCACGCCCGCGCGGGGCAACGGATCGGCCCGTGGCCCTTGCCACTTGTAGAACTCGTTACTACCTTGCGGGCAACTCCTGATGGGTCGTCAGGTAATCGAACAGCCCATCGGACGACGACGGTTCGCCGCCCGATGCCGGAGTGGAAGTGGAAGAGGTGCCCATGCGCTGCCCCCATCTGCCCGACGGGTTCGACTTCACCGATCCCGACCTCCTCCAAGACCGTGTCCCGCAACCGGAGTTCGCCCTCATGCGGGAGACCGCACCGGTCTGGTGGTGCACCCAGCCGACCAACATCTCCGGGTTCGGCGACAAGGGCTACTGGGTCGTCACCCGGCATGCGGACGTCAAGTACGTTTCCACGCATCCGGAGTTGTTCTCCTCGAACACCAACACCGCCGTCATCCGCTTCAACGAGACGATCAGCCGCGACCAGATCGACGTCCAGAAGCTGATCATGCTGAACATGGACCCGCCGGAGCACACCCGGGTCCGCCAGATCGTCCAGCGCGGCTTCACCCCGCGCGCGGTGCGCTCGCTGGAGGCGGCGCTGCGCAGCAGGGCCCGCTCCATCGTCGAGACGGCCCTCGCCTCGGCGGACGCCGACGGTTCCTTCGACTTCGTGACGAACATCGCGGTCGAGCTCCCGCTCCAGGCCATCGCCGAACTCATCGGCGTACCGCAGGAGGACAGGTCCAAGATCTTCGACTGGTCCAACAAGATGGCCGCGTACGACGATCCGGAGTACGCGATCACCGAGGAGGTCGGCGCCGAGGCGGCGATGGAGATCGTGGCGTACTCGATGAACCTGGCGGCGGCCCGCAAGGAGTGCCCGGCCGAGGACATCGTGAGTCAGCTCGTCGCGGCGGAGGGCGAGGGGAACCTGTCCTCCGACGAGTTCGGGTTCTTCGTGATCCTGCTCGCGGTGGCCGGGAACGAGACGACGCGTAACGCGATCAGCCACGGCATGCACGCCTTCCTCACCCACCCCGAGCAGTGGGAGCTGTACAAGCGGGACCGGCCGAAGACCACGGCCGAGGAGATCGTGCGCTGGGCGACCCCCGTGGTCTCCTTCCAGCGGACCGCCACCCAGGATCTGGAGCTGGGCGGTCAGCGGATCAGGAAGGGCGAGCGGGTCGGGCTGTTCTACTCCTCGGCCAACAACGACCCCGAGGTCTTCGACGCCCCGGAGGCCTTCGACATCACCCGCGACCCCAACCCGCACCTCGGCTTCGGGGGCGGCGGGCCGCACTTCTGCCTGGGCAAGTCGCTGGCCGTGATGGAGATCGACCTGATCTTCAACGCCGTCGCGGACGTGCTGCCGGATCTGCGGCTGCTTCAGGACCCGCGCCGGCTGCGTTCGGCCTGGCTCAACGGGATCAAGCAGCTCCAGGTGACCACGGCGGCGGAATCCTGACACGGTCCCGAGTGGCGGCCGCGGCCGCGCGGGCGGACGATGGAGCTGCGGCGATCCATGCCGAAGGGGTGCCGGGACGGTGAACGTCGTCCCGGCACCCCTTCGGCCTGCTCCGGTGTTCGCCGGGGCGTGCCCTAGGTGCCCGAGACCTTCTCGGCCGGTTGGCGTTCCGGTACGAGGGCGGGTTCGGGAGACTGCTTCGGTTCCGTCGCCGCGGGCTCGGCGGGTTCCGCGACCACCGGTGGCGCGTCGGTCGCCCGCTCCTCGTCGGTCACCAGCTTCCGCGGCCCCGACAGCACATACGTCAGCCCGAAGCCCATCGCCACGACCAGGGCGCCGCCGGCCGCGTCGAGCACCCAGTGGTTGGCGGTGGCCACGATCGCGGCGATCGTGAAGAGCGGGTGCAGCAGGCCGAGCGCCTTCATCCACAGCTTCGGGGCCAGCATCACGATCACCACACCGCACCACAGCGACCAGCCGAAGTGCAGCGACGGCATCGCCGCGTACTGGTTGGTGACGGTGGTCAGCGTCCCGTAGTCGGGCTTCGCGAAGTCCTGCACCCCGTGGACGGTGTCGATGAAGCCGAGCCCGGGCATGAGCCGGGGCGGTGCGAGCGGGTAGAGCCAGAAGCCGACGAGCGCGAGCAGCGTGGCGAATCCGATGGAGGAGCGGACCCAGCGGTAGTCGGCGGGGCGGCGCGCGTACAGCACGCCGAGGATCGTCAGCGGGACGATGAAGTGGAACGTGGAGTAGTAGTAGTCGAAGAACTCACGCAGCCAGGTGATCTGGACGACCGTGTGGTTGACCCAGTGCTCGATGTCGATGTGCAGCCACTGCTCGATGGCGTGGATCTGCCGGCCGTGCTCCTCGGCGAGCGGGCGGCCCGCCCGGGCGGCGAGGCGGACCTGGGCGTAGGCGTCGTAGACGACCCGGATGAGCAGGAGTTCCAGCAGCAGGTTGGGGCGGGTGAGGACCCGGCGCCAGAACGGCAGGAGCGGCACGCGTCTCCAGCGCGCCGCGACCGGTTTCGCGTAGTCGGTGGGGACCGGGTGCTGCCAGTACGGCGAGGTGCGGGGCAGGAACGGGGCGAGGCAGGCGGCGCCGAGCGCCACGAGGAGCAGCACGTTGTCGCGTACGGGGAAGAGCGCCTCGATGTTCGGCAGCAGCATCGTGCCCGGCAGGGTGACGACCAGCACCACCACGGACGGCCAGACCAGCCGGTCGGAGGCCCGCTTGCCGACCCTCCCGACGACCGCGAGGAGCACCCAGAGGAGCTGGTGCTGCCAGGCGGTCGGCGAGACGGCGACCACGACGCAGCCGGTCACGGCCACCGCGAGGAGCAGCTGCCCGTCCTGGGCGTACCGCACCGCGCGCCGCAGCCCGAAGAACACGACGGCGGCGGAGAGCACCAGGAACAGGGCGATCTCCAGCGGCCCTTCGAGGCCGAGCCGGAGCAGCGCCCCGTGCAGGGACTGGTTGGCCAGGCTGTCCGGCCGCTCCCCCAGCCCGGCGCCCGCGAGGTGGTGCACCCAGTACGTCCACGAGTCCTTCGGCGCGGCGGCCCAGGCGGCGGCCGTGGCGAGGGCGAAGGTCACGCCCGCGCTCACCGACGCCTGCCGCCTGCCGGTCAGCCAGAGCAGGGCGGCGAAGAGCAGCAGCACCGGCTGGAAGGCGGCGGCGACGCCGACGAGGACGCCCGCCGCCCGGTGCTCCCGGACGACGAACCAGGCCAGGAGCACCAGCAGGACGGGCAGGATGCTGGTCTGGCCGAGGTGCAGGGCGTTGCGGACCGGCAGCGACAGCATGAACAGGCTGATCGCCACGGGGGCCGCGAGCAGGGCCGTCCGGCGGCCCATCGGCGAGGGCAGGGCCCGGGCCGCGACGAGGCCGAGAGCCACGACGAGCAGCAGGGACCCGAACGTCCACGCGACGCCCAGGGTCTGCTGGGCCGTTGCGGTGAGCGGTTTCAGGACGAGGCCGGCGAAGGGCGTCCCGGTGAACCGGCCGCTGTCGTACAGCGAGCCCGTCATGTGCAGGACGCCGTTCTCCCCGATCCAGGTCTCCAGATCGAGGAGCCGTTCCCCCGGTGGCTGCCGGAGCACCACCGCCACCTGCCGTACCGCCAGCACGGCCACGACCAGCCAGAGCAGGACTCTGGTCAGCCCGGCCCCCGCTCCCGTGTCCGCCGCCGCGTCACCGCGCACACTGTGATCCGCATTCACCACGCTGCGCCGACCCTCCCACCGTTCCATGCACCGCCCCTTCGAGTGGGGGCCATGCAGGATGAAGCCTCGCATTGCCCTACGAGGTAGACACAATCAACCCCCTCTTTGCCTGACTGTCATCCTGCTTGGGGCCGGAAGAGGTCGTCCGTGCGGATGACAACGGCCGGCGGCGGATGGCGGAGAGCCTCCGTTGGGCCCCTCACTCCCCCTCCCGGCGGGCCTCAGGCGTCCGGGCCGGCGGGGGCGTCCGCCTGCCAGGCGGTGAACAGGGGTACGTCGTCGGCTCCGGCCAGCACGACGATGCCGAAGGGGCGGTCGAAGGCGATGTGGTGCACCCGCCGCGGCCCGGGGGCGGAGCCCGCCCGCATCGCGACCACCGTCACGGCCGCGGCCTCCACGCCCTCCTCGGCGATCTTCAGGACGGCTTCCTGGACCACGTCGGAGAGGGCGAGGCGTTCGGGTGAGAGG
This sequence comes from Streptomyces sp. NPDC058576, assembly GCF_042718715.1. NCBI lineage: Bacteria > Bacillati > Actinomycetota > Actinomycetes > Kitasatosporales > Streptomycetaceae > Streptomyces > Streptomyces sp. NPDC058576. The sequence goes on from NZ_JBHXPF010000001.1 coordinate 183,055, forward strand.
CCGGAGAAGTCCGCGTCGTCGGAGGTGGCCAGCCGTACGCCCAGAGCGGGCAGTTGCTCGGTGACCGGCACCCGCGTCCGCAGGGCGAGCCGCGGCAGCCCGATGGTGACCCGGTCGGCGTCCAGCGGGGCGCCCGTGGTCCGGGACGCCCAGCCCACGGGCAGCACCCGCTCCGGCCCGGCCCCCGGCTCCCCCAGGACGAAGCGGACCCGGGCCCCGGGCCCGCCGCCGGGTTCCCGCTCGCAGCGCAGCTCGACGACGGACGTGCCGCCGACCGTCCAGGCGTCGGCCGACGGCACGTCCTTGATCATGGTCGGCACCGGGCCGACCGCTCCGGCCGCGTCGGTGAACAGCAGGTTCTGCGTCCGCGCGCCCTCGAACGGATCCTCCCAGCGGGCCTTCAGCGCCAACACGTTGACCAGGGCGAGCAGGGTCTCGTCGGTGATCTCCAGCGGCAGCCGCTCGATCAGCCCGCCGGTCGTCTCGCGCACCCAGGCGTCGACGGCCGCCGGGTCCATCGGGCCGAAGCGGACGTCCGGCAGCGCTTCGCGGTACGCCCGCAGCACGGGCACCCGGCTCCAGACCCGGGTGGCCACGCCGAGCGCCCCGGTCGCCGCCAGCTCGCGGGCCACCGCCGTGACGGCCGGGGCGGCCTCCCGGTCCGCGGCGCCGAGGAGGGTCCGCAACTCGGCGGCGGTCGCGCCGCGTGCGCCCGCGGCGACGGCGGCGAGGGCGAGCCACAGTCCGGCGGGCGAGCAGACGAAACCCGGGCCCGCCTCCGTACCGCCCCCGCCCCGGCCCGCTGCTGGTGCGGCGGCGGCGGTGGTCATACCGTCCCGTATCCAGCGTTCGGCGAGGTGTTGGATCGTTCGGGTCGTCGTCACGGTCGTGGTCGTGGCGTCGGTCTCGGACACGCTCGCGGACACTTCAGTCACTACTGCCCCCTCCACAGGAAAACTGCGTCGTCGTCAGGCCGTGCGGCAGCAAGAATGCCCCACATGACCTGGACCGTGGCCGCCGAACGATTCGACTCCCCCGACGCGAGCGCACTGCGCCGTGACTACTACGACGAGGTCGCGAGCCGCTACTGGCAGCGGCCCGCGACCGCCGAGGAGATCGCCGCCGGACTCGACGACGACGGGGCCGACCTGCTCGTACCGCCGACCGGCCAGTTCGTCGTGGGCCGGTACGGGAGCAAGGCGGCGAGCTGCGCCGGGCTGGTGCTGACGGAGGCCGCGGGACCGGGTACGGCGGAGCTGACCCGGGTCTACGTGCGGCCGGCGTTCCGGGGGACGGGCGGCGGCGGGGTGCTGCTGGCCGCGGTGGAGGAGGCGGCGCGGGCGTACGGCGTACGGCTGCTGCGGCTGGACACCCGCGACGACCTGGTCGAGGCACGGTCGCTGTACGCGAAGCACGGGTACCGGGAGGTGCCGGCGTTCCACCGCCGTAATCCGTACGCGGAGCGCTGGTTCGCCAAGGAGCTGTGACCTGGCGGGCGACGCTTCGGGCGATCCGCGGCGGGCCGGGCGTTCCGGTGGGTCAGGCGGAGGGGTGGCGGTGGTCGTGGCCGTGGTCGTCGTGGCCGTCCCGGATCCGGCTGCGGGCCTCGCGCTCGTCGTGGCGCAGGTGGGCCTCGTGGTCGCGGGGAGGCGCCGGGGAGTGGGGGCGCTCCTTGGTCGAGCCACTGACCTCGGCGGTCAGTTCGCTGACGAGTCTGACCAGGTCGGTGGGGCGCTCGGGGCCCCACCAGTCGCCGAGGAGTTCGGCGAGGGAGTCCTCGCGGGCCTGCGAGAGCCGGACGACTGCTTCGGCCCCGCTGTCGGTGAGGATCATCTGCAGGCCCTCCCGGCGGGCCAGTCCGCGCTCCTCGACCTGCCGGGCCGCGTCGGTGATCACGTGCAGCGGTACGGGAGCGGTCTCGGCGAGCCGGGCGGGTTCGACGGTGCCGTGGCGTCTGATCCGCAGGAGCAGCCAGCTGGCAGCGGGCAGCAGGTCGTACCCCGCCCGCGCGGTGATCTTCTCGTAGATCTCGCGGCGTCCCTCCCGGGTGGCGAGCACCGACAGGGCGCGGGCGCACTCGTCGTACGAGGAGCGCTCGACGGGGTTGGAGGCGAGGGTCTGGCTGGTGTCCGGGGCGGTCACCGAGCCCCGGAGCCTGTCCTCGCGGAGGAACCAGGCGAGGACGAAGGCCAGGAGGACCACCGGGGCCGCGTACAGGAACACGTCCGTGATGGAGGTGGAGTACGCGCTGAGGACGCCGGGCCGCAGGTCGGCGGGGAGCTGCCCGATGGCCCGGGGGTCGGCGGACAGGCTCCCCGCGTCGATGCCCGGCGGCAGCGGCGCTCCGGCCAGCGCGTCCGTCAGCTGGCCGGTCAGCCGGTTGGTGAAGACGGTCCCGAAGACGGCCACGCCGAACGCCGCGCCGATGGACCGGAAGAACGTCGCGCCGGAGGTGGCGACCCCGAGGTCCTGGTACGAGACGGAGTTCTGGGCGACCAGGACCAGGACCTGCATCACCAGGCCGAGGCCGGCGCCGAACACGAAGAAGTAGACGCTCATCAGCCAGGTGGAGCTGGACTCGTCGAGGCGGTGGAGCAGCAGGAGACCGGCGGTGGTGAGGGCCGTGCCGAGGACCGGGAAGACCCTCCAGCGGCCGGTGCGGCTGACGATCTGGCCGGAGGCGGTCGAGGTGATCAGCAGACCGAACACCATCGGCAGCATGTGCACACCGGACATCGTCGGGGTGATGCCGTGGACCACCTGGAGGAACGTCGGCAGGTAGGTCATCGCGCCGAACATCGCGAAGCCGATGACGAAACTGATCACGGCGACGAGCGTGAAGGTGCGGATCTTGAACAGTTTCAGCGGCAGCACGGGTTCGACCGCACGCCGTTCGGCGGCGATGAAGGCCACGAGCAGGACGACGGCGAGCACCGCGAGCGCGATGATCTGCGGGGAGGTCCAGGCCCAGGTCGTACCGCCGAGGGAGGCGATGAGCACCAGGCTGGTCGCGACGGCCGCGATGAGGAAGGTGCCGAGGTAGTCGATGGTGTGCTTCTCGCGGCGGACCGGGATGTGCAGGACGGCCGCGATGACGCCCAGCGCGACGACGCCGATCGGCAGGTTGATGTAGAAGACCCAGCGCCAGCTGAGGTGTTCGGTGAAGAAGCCGCCGAGGAGCGGTCCGAGGACGCTCGTCACCCCGAAGACCGCGCCGAAGAGGCCTTGGTACTTGCCCCGTTCGCGCGGGGTGACGAGGTCGCCGACGATCGCCATCGACAGCACCATGAGCCCGCCGCCGCCGAGCCCCTGGAGGGCCCGGAATCCGATCAGCTGGGGCATGTTCTGGGCGACTCCGCAGAGCGCGGAGCCGATCAGGAAGATGACGATCGCGGTCTGGAAGAGCTTCTTGCGGCCGTACTGGTCGCCGAGCTTGCCCCACAACGGGGTCGCCGCGGTGGCAGCCAGCAGGTAGGCGGTGACCACCCAGGACAGATGGTCGAGACCGCCGAGCTCGCTGACGATCGTCGGAAGCGCCGTGGAGACGATGGTCTGGTCGAGTGCCGCGAGCAGCATGCCGAGGAGCAGCGCTCCGATCGCCACCAGGACGCTCCGGTGGGAGTGGCCCTCACCGGGGGCCGGGGGCGGCGGGCTCAGCTGCTGGGCCATGGGCGTCTCCTCGATTGCCGGGCCATGGGCGTCTCCTCGGTCCGCTGATCCACTACACCCCCATCCTGGCCGTTCTGCCCCTTTATGGCCTGCCGACGGCCGGCCGAGCCGCGGCGGGTCGTTGGGCTTCCCCGGAGCGGGCTGCATAATCGCAGGCAGTTCAAGGGGAGGGGACCCACGATGACCGGACACGCATGCCGGGAGTGCGGAAGACGGACGGCCGGGGAGGCCGGCACGGAGCACCGGGTGCCGTGCCGGTGCGGCGCGAGCGCGCGTTCGGCGCCGCTGACGGAGGACGAACAGCGCGCCGCCCGTACGGCGGAGATCGCCGCGGCCGAGGACTTCGACCCGCTGCGCATCCGGCCGTACGTGACGCTGGCGGACCATGTCGTGACGCCCGGGGACAGGGGCGGTTACGGGGACGGAGCCGGGAGCCCGGAGCCCGGTAGGCGGGTGGACGCCCCGTCCGGTACCGGTACGTGGGAGGGCGCGGGTTCCCGAACCGGTGCGGCGGGGTCCGGCGTTCCGGGAGACGAGCTTCCGGGGCCCGGCGTGCGGGGGGACGAGCTTCCGGGGCTCGGCGTTCCGGGGGCGGCGGCCACCACGATGCCGCTGTTCGTCGGCGACGGCGACGGCGACAGCACGGAGGCAGGTAGAGGTACGGGGACAGAAGCGGGCGTGGGCGCGGGGGCGCGCGCGGGCGCGGGCAGCCCGGCCGGCGCGCCGCACCCCGGGCCGGACGGGAACCGGGACCGCAGGCGTACCGCCGGCGCGGGCGGCCCCGCCTTCGGCCCCGACCCCGTGCAGCCGCGCCGCAGGCGTCCCTTCGGGGCCCTCGCCGTGGGGGCGGCCGTGGCCGCGGTGGTCGGTACGGCGGCTTTCGCCGGCGGGCTGTTCGGCGGCGACGACAGCAGGGACGAGGCGCTGCCGGAGGCCACGACGAGCGTCCCGGACGCCGAGGACGAACCGGCCGCGTCGGTGGCCCCGTCCCCCTCCGCGTCGGCTGCTCCGTCCCGTACGCCCTCCCGCTCGGCCGCACCGCCGGCCTCGCCGTCCGCGTCCGCCTCGCCGTCGAAGAGCCGGGAGCCCACGCCGACCGCCACCGCGTCGGCCTCGCCGACGGCGAGCGCGTCGCCCGCCCCGGACGGCGGCGCACCCACGTCCTCGCCGTCCGCCGCCCCGCCCGCGGAGTTCGCCGGGCCGTCGCTGCGGCCGGGCGACCGCGGCCCCGAGGTCGGCGTACTGCAGAACCGGCTCCGGGAGGTCTGGCTCTACTCGGGGCCCTCCGACGGGAACTACGACGACCGGGTGGAGAACGCGGTGGCGATCTACCAGTCGTACAAGGCGATCCAGGGCGACCCGATGGGCGTGTACGGGCCGAACACCCGGCGCGCGCTGGAGGCGGAGACGAGCGGAGACGGGCGCCACTGAGCCCCGGACGCCCTGCGGAAGACGAGGGGCGGAGAGGACAGGACAAGGGGCCGAGGGCGGGGGATTGGCGTTCCGGTCCCGGTTTTTGTATCGTGATGGAACAAAGTAGCTCCCGCCCGCACTCCCTGACCGGCGGGCGGGGGTTGCTCTGGTTACCGCCCCGCGGCACGCGCGCCCGGGCGGTTCGCCTACCTCCCCGCGTTTCTGGAGCAGCCGATGCCGGCCACCGTCCTCACCGCACACGCCCTCCTGCTCGACATGGACGGCACTCTCGTGAACTCCGACGCGGTGGTGGAGCGCTGCTGGCGGCGCTGGGCGATCGAGCACGGACTGGACCCCGAGGCCGCACTCAAGGTGGTGCACGGCCGTCAGGGGTACGCCACGATGGCCGTCCTGCTCCCGGACCGCCCGGTGGAGGAGAACTACGCGGACAACCGGGTGATGCTCGCCGAGGAGACCGCCGACGTCGAGGGCGTCGTGCCGATCGGCGGCGCGCCCGCGTTCATGGCCGCGATCGCCGAGCTGCCGCACGCGCTGGTGACCTCCGCCGACACCGCGCTCGCGACGGCCCGGATGGGCGCGGCCGAACTGCCGATGCCCGTCGTCCGCGTCACCGCGGAGCAGGTCGGCGCCAGCAAGCCGGACCCCGAGGGCTTCCTCAAGGGCGCGGCGGAGCTGGGCTTCGACGCGGCGGACTGCATCGTGTTCGAGGACTCCGAGGCGGGCATCGCGGCGGGGCGTGCGGCGGGCATGCGCGTCGTGGGCGTCGGCCCGCGTGCCGCGGCCCTCGCGCCGGACGCCCATGTCACGGACCTGACGCAGGTGCGCGTGGAGGCGGCCGAGGACGGCTCGATCCGCCTGCACATCGACGAGGCCTGAGGGGGCCCGAAGCCTGAGGCACCCCCGGGCCTGAGGCACCCCCGGGGCTTCGGGACCGCCCCATGGCGGCCCCGGGCCCGCCCCATCGCGACCTCGGGCAGCCTCCCGCCCCGCCCCCGGACCCCCGGCTCAGTCCCGGTACAGCAGCCCGCGCGCGATCAGCTCCAGGACCGTCGCGACGGCCACCACCTGCACCGCCATCAGCGCCACCAGGACGAACAGCTGCACGGCGCCCGCCTCCACGGGTGAGGCGCCGCCCAGCAGCATGCCCACGAACGCCCCCGGCAGGGTGACGAGCCCGACGGTCCGGGTCTGGTCGAGCCCGGGCAGCAACGCGTCCGAGGCGGCGGGCCGTACGATCTCCAGCCGGGCGTCCCGGTCGAGCAGCCCGAGGGCCATGCCCGCCTCCACCTCCCCGCGCCGGGCGGTGAGTTCGTCCAGGGCGCGCCGCCCGCCGAGCACGGTCGCGGTGAGCGCCCCGCCGATGAGGATGCCCGCCACCGGAATGAGGGCCGCCAGGCCCCGTACCGGCACGAGCCCCGTGATCAGCAACGCCCCCACCACGGGCAGCACGCCCGCCCCGATCGGCACGGCCGCCCAGCGCCAGGTGCGATTGCCGGTGATCCGGCGGCCGGCGGTCCATACCGCCACGGCGAACATCAGCGCCACGAACCCGAGAAACGGCGCCAGGGAACGGACCACCCAGCCGATGAGCAGGGAGACGGCGGCGAGTTGGGCCGCCGCCCGCACCCCGGCGACGAGGATCTCGCGCGACCGGCCCACTGAAGCCCACGCGGCGACGGCGGCGGCGAGGACCAACAGGACAGCGAGGACGACACCGAGGGTGACGGAGACAGGGAGCAGCACGCGGCAACGGTAGAACCCCACCCATCACCGGCTCCCCCACACCGACTCCGGGCGCCCAACTCCCGTACACCGCACGCGGGCCGCCCGGCTCCCCCGCACCACCCCCGGCATCCGACTCACGCGGCAGCCCGGCTCCCGCACGCCGGCCCGAGGGGGCGTGCCCCCGGAGCCCGAGCGCCCCCGGCCCTGCGACGGGGCGCCCAACACCGCCCGGACAAACCGTCCGTGGCGGTCCAACGCGCTCCCGCGATCCGTCACTCCCCTTGCACACCCCTTGATGTGACGTGCACATGTCGCCACTCTGTTACCTGACGCCCACCCCACAGAAACCTGGCGTCGCCACGATGGCCGGGCGCCACTCGAAGCCCGCTCACCGCCCGCCCAAGCCGCCCCCCACATCAAGGGAGTTCGCATGTCCGGTGTCTACGCGCGTCGCCTCTCCGTCGTCGCCGCAACCGCCGCACTCGCCGCCACGTCCGCCCTGTTCACCGCGCCGAGCGCGCAGGCCGCCATGCCCACCCCGGTCAGCGCGGCGACCGCACGGACCTACCTCGGCCAGCTCACCGTCGGCGCCGAGGGCTCGTCCAGCGGCTACAGCCGCGACAAGTTCCCGCACTGGACCACCCAGTCGGGGGCCTGCAACACCCGCGAGGTCGTCCTCAAGCGCGACGGCACGAACGTCCAGCAGGACGCCTCCTGCGCCGCGGTCAGCGGCAGTTGGTACTCGACCTACGACGGCGCCACCTGGAGCGCCGCGTCCGACGTGGACATCGACCACATGGTCCCGCTCGCCGAGGCCTGGCGCTCCGGCGCCAGCAGCTGGACCACCGCCCAGCGCCAGTCGTTCGCCAACGACCTGACCCGCCCCCAGCTCATCGCGGTCACCGACAACGTGAACCAGTCCAAGGGCGACCAGGACCCGGCCGAGTGGATGCCGCCGAGCTCCTCGTACACGTGCACCTACGTCCGCGCCTGGGTCCACGTGAAGAAGCACTACAACCTGAGCGTGGACTCCGCCGAGAAGAGCGCCCTGCAGTCGGCCCTGAACGGCTGCTGACCCCCTCGCGGGGCCGCCGACCCGCCGGGACCCCGGGAAAGCCGGCCCCGCCCGAGCAACGCCGAGCGCCCGCAGGAACCCGTGCACCCTCCCCGCGCGTTCTGTACGTTACGGAGCCCATCCGTGACGCCGTCGCGAGGAGACAACACATGGCCGGGCTGCGCCTGGGACCACTGCTGCGGTACGTCGACTGGGAGTCCGGGTCCACCGCGACCGTCTGGGTCGAGGCGAGCCGTCCGTGCACCGTGGAGGTCAGGTGCGCGGACGGCGCGTCGGGCGCGTCGCCCACCTTCGCGGTGGCCGGGCATCACTACGCCCTGGTCGTGGTGGAGGGGCTGACCCCCGGCTCCACCACGGCGTACGAGGTGCTGCTCGGCTCCCGGCGCGTCTGGCCGCCCGACGACACCCGTCTGCCGCCGAGCACCATCACCACGCCCTCGGCGGCGAGGCCCTCGCCCACCGCCGAGGGCACGGCGGACGGCACGCCGGAAGGCGCCGGGGCCACGTCGGACGGCGTGCGGATCTCGTTCGGGTCGTGCCGCTGGGCGGCCGCCCCCGGCGGCGGGCACGACCCCGTGGGGCCGGACGCCCTGGTCACCCTGGCCGCCCACCTCGCCGCGGACCCGGCGGCCGAGCGGCCCGACGTCCTGCTGCTCCTCGGCGACCAGGTGTACGCGGACGAGACCTCCGCGGCGACCCGGCGCAGGCTCGCCGCCCGCCGGGATCTGGGCGAGCCGCCGGGCGCGGAGATCGCGGACTACGAGGAGTACACCTACCTCTACGACGAATCGTGGCGCGACCCGGAGGTCCGCTGGCTGCTCTCCACGGTTCCCAGCTGCATGATCTTCGACGATCACGACGTCATCGACGACTGGAACACCAGCGCCGCCTGGCAGCGGGAGATGCGCGCCACGCCCTGGTGGCACGAACGGATCGTCAGCGGGCTGATGTCGTACTGGGTCCACCAGCATCTGGGCAACCTCTCCCCCGCCGAACTGGCCGCCGACCCCGTGTACACGGCGGTCCGGGCCTCGGCCGACGGCACCGAGGCGCTGCGCCGCTTCGCGGCCGAGACCGACGCGGACCCCGCTCGCACCCGGTGGAGCTACCGACGTGTTTTCGGCCGAGTGCGGCTGGTGATGGTCGACACCCGCGCGGCCCGCGTCCTGGCCGAGGACCAGCGGGCGATGCTCGACCCCGAGGAGGCCGAGTGGCTGCGCGAAGCGGTCCTCGACGACCCCGCTTCGTATGATCATCTGCTCATCGGCAGCTCCCTGCCCTGGCTGCTGCCCCCGCTCGTCCACGACGTGGAGCACTGGAACGCGGCCCTGTGCGCGGGCGCACGCGGGGACCGCTGGGCACGCTTCGGCGAGAAGCTGCGCCGCGCCGCCGACCTGGAGCACTGGGCCGCCTTCCCGGAATCCTTCGACCGGTTCACGGAGCTGCTGCGGGAGGCCGGAAGCGGTCCGGACGCCCCGGCGACGGTATGCGTCCTCTCGGGCGATGTGCACCATGCCTACATCACCGAGCCCCGGTGGCCGGACGCCCGGCCCGGGACCGATCCCGGGGGCGCCCCCGCGTCCCGCATCCTCCAGCTGACCTGCTCACCCGTGCACAACTCGATCCCCCGAGCGATCCGGACGGGATTCCGTTTCGGCTGGAGCCGGGCGGGCCGGCGGATCGGCCGGATGCTGACGCGCCACGGCCGCACCGGAGCATCACCGGTGACCTGGGGCAGGTCGGGCGGCCCCTGGTTCGGTAACCAGCTCATGACGCTCACGTTGCTTGGCCGGAAGTCTGCGCTGACATTGGTCCAGGCCAGAGCGAGCAAGGAAGGGGACCAGCTCGAAGCGGTTCTTGAGCGTTCACTCGCCCCTGAGGATTAGGCGATTTTCAGCCACGCGACAGAATGTTGAAGTTGCAAGCACTGGTGAGGTTTCCCTAACCTGATGCGCTCAGTCGGTTCTCGTCCCCACCACGACCGAAGGAGCACCCCCCATGCTCATCCGCTTGAACCAGGCACAGCCCTACGTCCTCAGCCTCTTCCGCTTCGTCGTCGGCCTGCTCTTCGCCTGCCACGGCGCCGCCACCCTCTTCGGGGTGTTCGGCGGCAACCAGGCGGAGAGCGGAGCCTGGCCCGGCTGGTACGCGGCTCTCATCCAGCTGGTCTGCGGATCTCTGGTCGCCCTCGGCCTCGGCACCCGTGCCGCGGCCTTCCTCGCGTCGGGCTCGATGGCCTACGCGTACTTCACGGCGCACCAGCCGGACGCGCTTCTGCCGCTCCAGAACGGCGGCGAGGCATCGGCGATGTTCTGCTGGGCGTTCCTGCTGCTGGTCTTCGCCGGCCCGGGGGCCGTCGCCCTGGACCGCTTCTTCGGTTCGCGGAGCGCGGCGGACACCGCCGAGAGCACGACGCGGCACGAGAAGGCCCCGGCCGTCTCGGTCTGACCGGCGCCCGGCTGCCCCGGGACGCAGGGGCCCGACCCCGGGCCCCCCGCGTCCCGGCGCCGTCCCGCGTGCCGTGAGACGCCGGTGGAGAGCGCGGAGCGTACGGGGCGGCGTCCCGGTCCCCCTGATGGGCGGAGGGACCGGGACACCGCCGTACTCCGCGATCCGGCCGGGGTGTGAAGCCCTGTCACTCCCGCCCGTGGGGCCCGAACGGCACCGTGAAGCAGGCCGCCCGCTCCCCCGCACCACCCTGCCGGTCGTGGATGATCACCGACCGCGCTCCACCCTCCCGGAAGTTCCAGTCGTGCACCGCCTCCGCCCGCCCGCGGCCGTCCGCGTCCGTCCGGAAGTCCAGCCACACCTCGTTGACCGGGTCCGCCGTCGCCGCCGGGCGGTGCTGGTAGTGGGGCCCCGCGGCGGCGGGATCGGCGCCACAGGGCGAGGTGTGCACGTGCATCCCGTACGCGCGGTCGGGCACGAGCCCCCGCAGCCGGGTCCCGACCCGGGTGCCGGACGGGCCCGTGAACTGCGTGATCTCGATCCGCGCGCCGGCCGGTACCAGCCGGGTGTCGTACGTCAGCGCGTCGGACGCGACGAACGAACCGGGCGGGGAGAACACCCCCGGGGCCCGCATCCACGAGCTGCCTCCCACGGCGGCGACGTCATCGGTGCGGATCAGGTCTCCGCCACCGCCCGGCCCCTGCGCCGGGGGCCCCGCCGCGGGAGCCCCGTGGCCGGCCGGGGCGCCGTGCGCGCCGTGGCCACCGGGGGCGTCGGACACACCGCCGCCCGCAGCCGTGCCGGCGCCCATGCCCGTCACCGGTCCCGTTGCCGTTTCCTGGGCGACGCCGACGCCGCAGGCCAGCGTCAGCAGGGCCGCCGCGCCCGCCAGCACGCCCGGAACGCGTGAGATCCCGCTGCCCCGTGACCTCGTACCGCCCTCATGCCCCGGCGTCTCATGTCCCGCCGTGCCCCGCAGCCCAGAATTCGGGTGCGCCGGACCCTGTCCCGTCCGTACCATCCATGCCGTCATGCGCTGCTCTCCTCGCTCGTGCCGGTCGTTCTCCCCGCCTAACGGACACAAGGCCTCCAGGTGTACGTGACCTGCACAACATCACCCGCCCTGGGCGATCTCCGGCGAAGCCCCACGCGTACGCTGTACAGCTGAACCTGCCGCCCCTGCCGCTCCCCTGCGACGTCGCGGCGTTGACACGATCGGGGAGTAGTCGACGGTGTTGGAGAGTGTGGGCGCGCTGACCAGCAGCCCATGGATCTACGTGGTGGTCGCCCTCTCCGTTCTCCTGGATGTCTTCCTGCCCCTGCTGCCCAGCGGCGTTCTCGTCATCACGGCCGCCACGGCGGCGGCAGCGGGCTCCACCACCGTCAGCGGCGCCGGTGAGGGCAGCGGCGGGCAGGTCCCGTCACTCGTCGTGCTGATCCTGTGCGCGGCGACCGCCTCGGTGCTGGGCGACCTCGTCGCGTACCGGCTCGCCTGGCGCGGGGGCGACCGGCTGGACCGGGCCATCGCCCGGTCCCGGCGCCTGTCCACGGCGCAGGAACGTCTCGGCGCGGCGCTGAACCGGGGCGGCGGTGCGCTGGTGATCATCGCCCGGTTCGCTCCGGCGGGCCGCTCCGTGGTCTCCCTCGGCGCGGGCGCCGCCCACCGCAGGAAGCGGGACTTCCTTCCCTGGTCCGCGCTGGCGGGCCTGGCCTGGGCCGGCTACAGCGTGGGGCTCGGCTACTTCGGCGGCCGGTGGCTGGGCTCGACGTGGTTCGGCACGGCCGTTTCGGTCCTGGCCCTGTTCGTGGCGGGCGCGCTGGCCGCGTTCGTGGTGAAGCGCCCGGGGGCGGCGCGGGCGTCGGCGGCGGCAGTGCTGGAGGCGACGGAAGAACCGGGGTCCCCACAGCCGCCGAAGGCCAAGCAGGAGCTGAAAACGTCGCAGCCGCTGAAGACGTCGCAGGCGCTGAAGACGCCGGAGACCACGGCAGCGCCTGTCATCCCCTGAACGACCACGGCCGTCGCCCACGACGAACGACGGCCGGACCGGCTGCCCGACGATCCGGTCGGCAACCGGCCGCGTCCTCGGCGGCCGGCCTCAGCTCCGGGCCGCGCCCCGTATCTCCAGGCCGTCGAGCAGCTTCATCGTGGCTGCGGTGATCTCGTCGACGGCCTGGTCGAACACCTCCCGGTTGTGCGCGGCGGGCGCGCGGAACCCGGAGACCTTGCGGACGTACTGAAGGGCGGCGGCCCGCATGTCCTCCTCGGTGGCCTCTTCGGGGAGAGCGGGCGGACGGAGCGTCTTGATGCTGCGGCACATGTCTCCAGTGTGGACCGCCCCACTGACAACGGACACCCGTCGCCCGCTTCCGCCCCGCCCTACCCGTGCCCGGACGGATTCAGGCGCTCCGCGCCCGATCGCCGGGGTTGGACCGGTCCGTGCACAGCGCCCAGATGACGAAGACGTCGATGGCGATGGTGACGATGGCCCAGACCGGCGTGTACGGGAGCCACATGAAGTTGACGATCAGGTTCAGCGCGGCGAGGGCGATGCCCGCGCCGCGGGCCCAGGCGGCGCCCGAGAGGATGCCCCAGCCGACCAGGATGAGGATCACTCCGAGGATGAGGTGGATCCATCCCCACGAGGTCACGCTGAACTTGAAGACGTAGTCGTTGATCCGTGTGTACACGTCGTTGGAGGCGATCCCCGCGATGCCCTTCAGCACTCCGAGGACACCGTCCACGAAGAGCAGGACACCGGCGAACACCGCTCCCCCGGCCGCCCACGGGCTGCCGGGGTCGCTGCCCGGACGGGGGTCAGCGGGGCACGAGGCGCCGGGTGCGGGCGTGCTGGGCTGCGACATGAGGACTCCTCGGCCGGAAGAGGCGCCTGGCGCCTGTTGTCACTGCTGACCTGCCCTGGTGGTGCGTGCAGATCAGCTCCGACGTTCCTCGCGGCCTCCGGGGACAGCCACCCGGACGCACCCGTTCGGGTGACGTGTCAGGGCGCTCTGACCGTGCCGACGCGCCCTGGGGCGTCGACGGTGAGCGCCACGCTCTCGGCGCGGTCGACCAGGGCCGGGCCGGCCCACACCGTCCCCCGTGCCGGGCACGAGAAGGCGTCGGGAGGCCCGTGGCCGGCGACCCCGGCCACGTAGCAGCCGGGAGGCGGCTCGATCGAGGCGCTCTCCCGTACCGTTCGACGACGCTTCACGGGATCACCCCCAGGTGTCGAGGTCGCCGCCGCGCCATTCGATCAGCCCGGGCCGGTCCAGCTCGACGATCTTGTCGGGCCCCGCGGCGAACCCCGCGGCCCGCAGCAGCGCGGCCACTTCGCCCCGCCCGTGGGCCAGACCCACGATCTGCCCGTGCACGGTGACCCGCCGTCCTCCGGTCGCGGACGGCGGGTAGACGATCACGGGCGGGTGCTCGGCCATGCCTCCACGGTGCCCCGAGCGCTGCCCCCGCGCATCCCGGAGGCGAGCCCCCGGACACTCCCCCTCGGCGGAACCGCCCGAGCGCGCCCGGGCGTCCCCGCAGACGTCTCCACGATCATGAACCGCGACGGAGGACCCGCCCATGACGGCAACGGCTGCCCGCTACCTCTACCTGACGCGTCACGGTCAGGCCTCCGCCGACGAGAGCGCGCTGACGGACGACGGCCGCCGCCAGGCCACCCTGCTCGGGGAGCGGCTCCGCGGGGCCCGGATCACGGCGATCCACCACGGCCCGCTCGCCCGCGCCGAGCAGACGGCGCGGCTGGTCGGCGAGCAGCTGGCGGGAGTTCCGCTGCTGCGGTCCGAACCGGCCGGCGACTACATCCCGTACCTACCGCGCCGGGAGGAACTGCCGGCGGAGACGGCCGACGAGACACTCGCCCGGCTGGCCGGCTTCCCGGCGGCGGAGCGTGAGCAGGGCCCCGGGCTGGCCCGGGAGGCGCTGGAACGGTTCACGGGAACGGTCGTGGGTGACGAGCCCCGCCATGAGCTCCTCGTGACCCACAACTTCCTCGTCGGCTGGCTCGTCCGCGCCGCGCTGGACGCCCCGGCCCACCGCTGGCTGGGCCTCAACCACACCAACGCCGGGCTCACCGTCATCCGTTACGCACCGGGGCGTCCGCCGGCCCTCCTCCTGTACAACGACACCGGCCATCTGCCCGTCGGACTGCGCTGGACCGGCCTCCCGCCCGAGCTGCACGTCTGAGGGGGTTGAGCCGCTTGTGGGGTTCAGTCGCTCCGCCCGTGACCGCCGATCATCGACAGGAGCGACTCGTGCGTCCGGGTGTCCGCGGCCACGACGAGCCCGCGGCCGCCACCTCCGACCGGGGCGCCGTCGACCCCGGTGAGGACACAGCCGGCGGCCCGGCACAGGGCGATGCCCGCCGCGAAGTGCACGCTCCCGCTCAGGTCGCCGCCGTCGGTGACATAGGCGGCCCGCCTGCCCGCCGCGACCCAGGCCAGTGCCAGCGAGGTGGAGACGACGCGCGGGCGGAAGTTCTCGACGAACCCGGGGTGGGCGAGCAGGTCGAGGGCCCGGAATCCGGGCGCGCCCGGGAAGGGCGGATCGAGGTTCACGTCCACCAGCCGGGTGTCCGCCGTCGGCGCCAACGGCCGCTCGTCGCCCTCCGCACCGGACCGGACGCGGGCGCTCACCCCGTCGGTGAGGAAGACCTCGCCGCTGAACGGATCGGCCACGGCGGCCGGGCCGTTGCGCAAAGCCACGTTGACGGCGACGAGTTGGGAGCCGACGGCGTAGTTGAGCGTCCCGCACAAGGGGTCCACCAACCACTCCCGCACGGCACCGACCGCTCCTCGCCGGCCGCCCTCCTCACCGTGCACCGTGTCCCCGGGCCGGGCGGCACGAAGGACGTCGAGGATCGCCTCCTCGGCGGCCAGGTCGGCGTCGGTGGCGAAGTCGCCGGAGCCCTTGTCGATACGGGAATGGAGCCGCCCGTACCGGGCCCTCACGACCTCCGCCCCGGCCAGCGCCGCGGCTGCCGCCACCTCGGTGTCCGTCGGGCTTTCGGGTGAGTCGATCATGACAAGCAGAGTAGCGGGAGGGGACTTCCCCCGTACGGGCCCGGCGGGGCGTCCCGTCAGGCTCCCCAGGCGTCACGCCCCGCCGGGCCGCCGAGCAGCAGCGCCTCCGAGCCGACCGGCCGGAATCCGGCCGCCTGGAACGCCCGGATGCTGCGCGCGTTGCCTGCGGCCTGCTGCGACCAGAGCGATTCGCCCGGGGGCACCAGGTGCCGCGCCGCGGTGGCGAGGGCCCGGCCGAGCCCCCGGTGCCGGGCGTCCTCGTCCAGTTCGACGGCCACCTCCCAACGACCGGCCACGCCACGCCCGAGCACCAGCACTCCCCCGTCGACCTCCCACATCCGCACCCCGTCCCGCCGCCGGCGGGCACTCACCACCCGCGGGTGCACGGGATCGGTGACCTCCCGCAGCTCCAGGCCGGGTTCACCGGGCAGCGAGGACGCCACGGTCAGGAGGTCGATCGTGTCGGTGGTCCGCCCGGTGCGTTCCAGGAAGGCCGTCAGGAAGCGCGGATGCATCGTCGCGGCCAACGCATCGCAGTCCAGGGCGGCGAGCCTCGCACGGACCCACTCGGGGTCCTCATCGGTGAACACGACCGAGTGCGCGGTAAAGGCGATCACTCCCGTGTCGCGGCCACTGGGCGCGGCGACCACGGTCGTTCGCCCATCAGTCTCCGGAAAGCGCCCGCACGCCGCCCCGTCCAGGATCTCCGCCAGCGTCTGCCCCATGAACTGCCCCCGTGTTCCTCGTCGTTCGATCCGGCGGCCGTCTCGCCATGTCACCGCACGGGTGAGCGCCGACGAAGCGTTCAGCCGTCTGTACGCGTAGGCGCGCGGGCGGCTTCGGACGTCTCCCGCGGCGCACCGGCCCAGGGTAAGCCGGTCCCCCGCGAGGCCGGCACCGCCCCCGGCACACGCGCCCGCAGGAGACTCTCTCGATGCGGCCGACCGATCATTACCTGCGGTGTAATCGACCGCGTCCGCGCGCCCTGGCAGGATCGGTCCCATCGACGGGAAGCCCTCAGGGGCCCCGCCCCCAGCAGCGAGGAGAGCGCCATGTCCGGCACGTCCCCCACCCCCGAGGCACACCCGACCGCCACCGCGCCTCCCCTCGCCGAGGCGACCCGGGCCGTCGTCGAGGATTTCCTGGCCGCCCGGCTGGCCGGGGACACCGCGCGGCTCACGGCACTCTTCGCCGACAAGGTCGACTGGCTGCTCGCCGAGAACCCGGCCGTACCGTGGATCCGTCCCCGGTCCACTGCCGCCGAATGTGCCGCCCAGTTCACGGAGTTGATGGAGCACACCGTCCCCGAGGACGCACGCGCCTCCGTCGACGCCTTCCTCGTGGACGGCGCTGACGCCGTCCTGACAGGTCACGTGTCGGGAACCGTGCGCGCGACGGGCAGGCCCTTCGAGGGCCCGTTCGCGCTGCGCCTCACGGTCGAGGACGGCCGGATCACCCGGCACCACCTCTACGAGAACAGCCTGTCGATCGCCCAGGCAGTGAGTGACCGCACCCACTGATCGCGGACGCGGTAGGTACGCCGAAGGCCCCCGACCGTGACCGGTCGGGGGCCTTCGTACTGGTGGGCGCGGACGGTTTCGAACCGCCGACATCTGCTTTGTAAGAGCAGCGCTCTACCCCTGAGCTACGCACCCGTGGATGAGGCAACAGCGTACATGGACCGGGCCCCTGCTCATAAACCGTTCCCCGGCGGGCCCGGGCGTCCGCCGAAGCCCCTCGGCGGGGACGGTTACGGGGGTTAACCCCACCCGGAGACGGTAGCCGTCCGGATCCCGCCGGGGGCTGTCGGCGCATACCGTTCCAGTGCACCGGCAGCGACGTCCGGTGGCACCGTCCGGCAGCACGTATCTGGGGGAACGATCACCGTGGACATCGTTACGAGCGCACCGCCCCGCACCCGCCCCGGGGCTCGTCCCGGGGCCCCGGGACGGGCCCTCGCTCTCGGGGGCGGGGTGGCGTTGCTGGCGCTCGCTCTCACCGGGTGCGGGAGCACGGACGTCGACGGCGCACCCATCGAGCGCACATCGTTCGCCCTGGAGGGGAAGACGCTGACCATCAGCGCGGAGAACGGCGTCGTCGACCTCGTGCCGGCCGACGTCGCGCAGGTCGAGGTGGAGCGGCAGGTAGACGGGTGGGTGGTGTTCGGCAGCGGGCCGGACCCCGTCTGGAAGATGGAGGGCGACACCCTCACGCTCCGGGTGACGTGCGAGGGGATGGCCAACAACTGCGACTCCCTGCACCGGGTGAAGGTGCCCCGCGGGGTCGATGTGACGGCCGTGTCGGACAACGGGGCGATCAGCGCCACCGGCTTCGACCGCGCGCTGGATCTGTCGTCCGACAACGGAGAGATCGATGTCCGGGACGTGAGCGGCGCGCTGAAGCTGAAGAGCGACAACGGGGAGGTGCGGGCCGACCGGATCACCGCCTCCTCCGTGACGGCCCGCGCCGACAACGGGGAGATCCGGCTGGGCTTCAGCTCCGTGCCCGACCTCGTGGACACCGTGAGCGACAACGGGGGCATCACCATCGATCTGCCGCCGGGCGGGCAGAAGTACGCGGTGAACGCCTCCGCAGACAACGGGGACGTCTCCGTCGGGGTGCCGCGCGGCGACGACAGCGCCCATGTGGTGAAGGCGCGCAGCGACAACGGGCAAGTCACCGTGCGAAGTGCGAACTAACCGACCCGTGTGTTCGTCCTTACCTGGTGGGAGAATGTACCGGGCAGGGCGAATCGGCACGGGAGAGGGATGTGACGGCGACACACGCGCGGCCGGAGGCAGGAGCGGGTGGGAGTTCCGCCGTCCACAGTGGTGACGGCCGGGGCGGTTCCGGCAGGCCGGGCGGTCGTGGGGTTCGGGATGGCTCCGGCGCTCGGGACCTCCTCGCGCTGGTGTTGCTGCCCGTGCCCCTCGTGCTCGCCGTGCTGCCCGCCGCCTTCGCCGGTGGCGGTACGCGCCGGTGGTTCGGCGGGCGCGGCGGGGAGAACGAGCGGGCCGAGGCGCAGGCCGCGAAGGATGCCGCGGCCGAGGCCTTCTACGAGCTGGACAGCGCCCAGCGCGATCTCAGGATCTCCATCGAGACCATCAACGCCGTGGACAGCTCCTCGCGCGGCCGCAAGGCCGCCGAGGACTTCGCCGCGCTCGGCCGGCGCATCGACGAGGTCAGCCACGGCTACATCACCGCCGTCGACAGCCATGACCTGGACCGGGACGACCTGGAGCCCGCCGTCGCCTCCCGGGCCCGCACCGAACTGACCCGGGCCAAGGACGACCTCGTACGGGTCAAGGGCGAGCTGGACCGCTTCGCCCAGGGGCTCGGGCCCCTGCTGGGCAGCGCGGAGACACAGCTCGCCCGGCTCGCCCCCGCCGTCGAGCGGGCCCGGCAGGCGCTCCTGGCGGCGAGCAACGCCCTCGACACCGTCCGGGCCTCGGGGCTCCGGGCCGACGAGCTCGCCGCCCGGCTCGCCGCGCTCGCCCCGGAGCTGACCAAGCTGAACCAGGGCGCGGGAAAGCACGGCGTCCCGGAGACCCTCCAGCGCGCCGACGTGGTGCTCCGCGATGCCGAGGCCGTACGCACCGAGGCGGAGCGGCTGCCCGAGCGGGCCGCCGAGATCGACCGGCGGCTGGTGTCCCTGCGGACCCGCGCCCAGGCGCTGACGACGCGTGCGGGCTCGGTGGAGCCGGTGCTCAGCGAGTTGCGGCGGCGTTTCTCGGCCGCCTGCTGGCAGGACCTCCAGCCCGTCCCGGAGCAGGCCGCGGTGAACGTGCGGCAGGCCGAGGACAAGCTCGCCGAGGCGGCGAAGGCGCGCGACGAGCAGCGCTGGGCGGACGCCACGTCCCGGCTGTCCACGGTCCGCGCCCTGCTCAACGCCACGGACGAGGCGGTCTCCGCCGCCGGGGACCGGTTGCAGCAGTTGAACGCCGTGGCGAAGGACCCGCAGCAGGAGATCGAGCGGACCCGGTTCGCGGTGCGGGACGCCCAGCGCCTCGCCATGGCCGGCCGGCACACGCCCGACCCCCGGCACGCACGGCCGCTCGACGACTCGGTCGCCCGGCTGGAGCGGGCCATCGCCGGGCTCGAAGGGCGCCACCCCGATTACTGGCATTTCCTGACCGAGACCGAGGCCGTGCGGCAGACCGCCGCCCGGGTCGTCTCCGACATCCGCGAGGAGCGTGGCGGCGCCCAAGGCTAGGGCGCGCTCCAGGGGGCGTGGTCTCCCGCCCGTGATGGCTCTAGCCTGAGCCCATGCCTCGTTACGAATTCCGCTGCCGCACCTGCGGAGACACGTTCGAAATCAGCCGTCCCATGGCGCGGTCCTCGGACCCCGCCTCCTGCCCCGCGGGCCACGACGACACCGTCAAGCTGCTGTCCGCCGTGGCCGTGGGCGGTGCTGCCGGTTCCGCTCCCGCGCCGTCCGGCGGCGGTGGGGGTGGCGGCGGCTGCTGCGGGGGCGGGTGCTGCGGCTGAGCCCCGCCGCCCCGGCCGCTGCGGCTGAGCCCCGCCGGCCCCGCCGCCCGGGGCGCCGCGGCCGCCCGCCCGGCTACCTCTTGCGGGACAGCGTCAGGCCGTCCGAGACCGTCAGCAGGACGCTGTCCATCCGGGCGTCGGCGCTCACGTGGTCGTTGAACTCCTTGATCGCCGCCGTGGGGCCCGTCGCCTCCGGGTCCGTGACCCCGCCGTGGAAGAGCACGTTGTCCGTGGCGATGACCCCGCCCTGCCGCATCCTGGGCACCAGCTCCTCCCAGTACGCGATGTAGCCGCCCTTGTCCGCGTCCAGGTAGGCGAAGTCGATGTGCGGCTCGGCGGGCATCGCGCGCAGCGTGTCCAGGGCGGGGGCGATGCGCAGGTCGATCCGGTCCGCGACGCCCGCCTTCTCCCAGGCCTCCCGGCCGTACGCCGTCCACTCCTCCGAGATGTCGCAGGCGATCAGCGTGCCGTCGGCGGGCAGCGCCTGGGCCATCGCCAGGGCGCTGAACCCGGTGAACGTGCCGACCTCCACCACGTGCCGGGCGCTGACCAGCCGGACGAGGAAGGCGAGCAGCGGGGCCTGCTCCTCGGCCGACTGCATGCCCGCGTGGTCGGGGAACCGTGCGTACGTGGTGTCCACCAGCTCCCGCTGGACCGGGTCCAGCGGCGGGTTGTGGGCCAGCATGTACGCATACAGCTCGTCCGTGATCGTTGTGTCGTTGCCCTTGGTCATGCCCCCAGCCTCGCGCAATCCACGCCCTCCCGCAGGGGAAATCACGCGGCCGAAGCCGCCAGGAAACGCCGCAGGATCTCCTCCCCCGCCGCCCCGCCCCGCTCCTCCAGGGCGACCACGTGCGGGGCCAGCCAGCCCTCGTCGGCCAGTTCGCCGTGGCCGGGGCGCCAGCCGAGGTCGGCGGCGAGCAGCAGGTCGGCGTCGAGGAGGGAGTCCCCGGCGGCGAGCGTCCGCGTGGCTCCGGTGCGGCGGGCGACCTCGTACATCGCGGCGCTCTTGGTGAGCGGCGCCGGGACGACGTAGATCTTGCGGCCCTGGAGGGAGACCGTCCAGCCGCGCGGCCGCGCCCAGGCGGCCAGCTCCTTCACCCACTCCTCGGGCAGGAGAGCACGTTCGACGACGAGGTAGGCGAAGAGGTCCTCGGCGACCCGTTCCTTGAGGAGCCAGGCCGGGTCGGCGGTGGTGGCGAGGTGGGCGCGGATCTCGGTGAGCGGTGCGCACGCGTCGGCGATGCGGGTCTCCACCTGCTGCTGCCAGTCACGGTCGGAGACGCCGTCGACGAGGATGTGGCCGCCGTTGGCGCAGATCGCGTACCGGGGGGCGGGGCCGGGGAGATGGATGCGGTGGTACTGCTCGCGGGTGCGGGTGGTGGTCGGCACGAAGACGGTGGCGGCCGCCACCTCGGTGAGCAGCGCGGCGGCCGTCTCCGTCAGGTACGAGAGGGGCTTGTGGCCGTACACCTCGACGCAGAGGAGCCGGGGGGCCTCCGCGTCCGGCATGGACAGGTCGAGCGAGGCCGCCGAGTAGATCAGCGTACGGTCGAGGTCGCTCGCCACCAGCGTGGCCGGGGAGGACGAGGTCACGCTCATGCGCCCTGCACCGCCTTGCCGTCCGCGCCCGTCGCGCCCCGCGTGAACCGGGGGTGGATCAGGCCGACACAGCTGTACGGGAGGTCGTCGACCTCCTCGACCGGGACGCCGCGCTGCTGGGCCAGCAGCCGGATGTGCTCCAGGTCCGCGCCCGCTCCGCGCTGGGCGAGGATCTTCCAGGGGACCCGGCGGAGCAGGACCCGGGTGGTCTCGCCGACGCCCGGCTTGACCAGGTTGACGTCGTGGATGCCGTACTCCTCGCTGATCCGCTCGACGGCCGCCCAGCCCTCCCAGGTCGGGGCCCGGTCGGCGGCGAGCAGTTCCTTGGCCTCGGCCTCGACCAAACCCGCCACCTCGTCGAAGCGGGCGGCGATCGTGTCGAGGAAGTGGCCCGAGACGTCGGACTCGGCCAGCTCCCGGTAGAACTTCCCGCCGTGGAAGTCGTCGGGTCCGACCAGGTCGGCGCGGAGCACCGTACGGGAAATCAGGCCGGAGACCGTGGAGTTGAGGCAGGCGGAGGGGATGAGGAAGTCCTCGCGGGTGCCGTACGTCCGCACACAGCCGCCCGGGTCCGCGAGCACCGCGATCTCCGGATCGAAGCCGGCGGGTCCGCCCGAGGCCTCGAACTCGACTATCGCCGCGGCCAGTTCGCGGGTGATCGCGCCCTTCCCCGTCCAGCCGTCGACGAACACCACGTCGGCCGGGTCGTGATGGGCGGCCAGCCAGCGCAGGGCGGTGGCGTCGATGCCCCGGCCCCGCACGATGGAAATGGCGTAGTGCGGCAGGTCCAGGCCGTGCCGGTGCTGGGCCCAGCGGCGCATCAGCACCCCGACCGGGGTTCCGGCCCGGGCGAGCGAGACGAGCACCGGGCGCGGACCGCGCTCGGCGAGGACCGTCTCGGTGACGGTGCCGACCGCGCGGGCGATGCGCGCGGCGGAGGTCTCCAGGGCGGCGGTGAACAGCGCCTGGTACTCGGCGCTCGGCTGGTACTCCACGGGCAGCGACTCGGCGTAGTGCGCGCCACCGCTCTGGATCGCCTCCTCGCGCTCCTCGGTGGGCGCTTCCAGCTCGGTGTCCGAGAGGTCCTGGAGCAGCCAGCCGACGTCCTCCGCCGCGTAACTGGAGAAGTCGGGGCCTCGGAGGGGCTCGGGCAGCACGGTGGACTCCTGGACAGGTGTGGGGGTATACGCGGGGACGACCGCGAGGAGGACGTGGCGCGTGTGCTCGGCGAGGCGGGCCAGCAGTCCGTCGGGGGCGTGCAGTTCGGGGGTGTCGGCGGTGGAGTCGACGACGGCGAGCACGGCGTCGAAGCCGGCGCCCGCCACGTTGTACGCGAACCGGTCGCCGGGGCCGTCCGCCGGGTCGTCGTGGGCCGGGAAGACGAGGCGGGTGCGTATCGCGTAGCCGGGGTCGTCGACGGCCAGGACGGGCGAGCGGGTGGTGGTGGAGTAGCGGACCTCGGCGTCGGCTCCCAGCGCGGCTTCGAGCGCGGTGCCGAGGCGCAGTGGGGCGTACATCAGCTCTTCGAAGCCGAGGACGAGGATCCGGCGGGGGCCGTGGCCTCGGGGCTCCGCCGCCTCGTCGCCCAGCGCGGCCGCGATCCGGCGCGCCATGAGCGGGAGGGCCGCTTCCAGGGCCGCCCGGTGGGCGGGGGTGAAGCCGTGCCGGCCGCCGTCGGGGACGCCGGCCGGCCAGGGGAGGTCGACGCGGGTGACGGGGGCGGGAGCCGGGGCAGGGGCAGCGCCTTCGGCGGCCGCTTCCGCGCGCTCCGCCTGTTCGGCCTGCCTCGCCTGTTCCGCCTCCTGCTGCGCCACCAGAGCCTGGCCGCGCTCCAGCACGCCGTCCGGCAGGGCGACCGTCCCGGTGCTGCGCGTCACCAGGTCGACGCGGGCGCCGATCTCGGCGGCGACGACGGACAGCCGGTCCCGGTCGGCGGCCGAGCGCATGTCGACCAGGGCGACGATGACGTACCGCTCGCGCGGGTGCAGGGCGTGCAGCGCGCGGATGGTGTTGAGGACCGTGTTGCCGGTGGAGAACTCGTCGTCGACCAGGACCAGCGTGGAGGCGTCCGCGCCCCCCGCCAGCAGCGCGGGGTCCTCCGGCAGCAGCAGGTGCGAGGTGGCGTGCGAGTGGGCCTCCTCGAAGCCGCCCGCCTGCTTCACGCCCGGCACGGGACGCCGGGTGGAGTGCAGG
This sequence comes from Streptomyces sp. NPDC058576, assembly GCF_042718715.1. Taxonomy (NCBI): domain Bacteria; kingdom Bacillati; phylum Actinomycetota; class Actinomycetes; order Kitasatosporales; family Streptomycetaceae; genus Streptomyces; species Streptomyces sp. NPDC058576. Next base: position 206,726 of record NZ_JBHXPF010000001.1, read on the forward strand.
TACGGGGCGTCCCGCAGGCCGTCCGCGACAGCGTGGCCGAGGCCGGTGGCCGTCTCCGCGTACCCGAGGACCACCGCGCGGCGGGCTCCCTGCGCGCCGAGCAGCGCCCGTACCCGCTCACCGAGCTCGAACCCGGCCCCGTGCACGACGGAGGGCCGCTGGGGCACATGCTTGCCCAGCACGTTGGACACCAGCAGATGCGCCCGCTTGGGATTGCGGCGCAGGGCCAGGCCCAGCAGCTCCTGGAGCTCTCCGTCGCCTTCGAGGGCGACTCCGAGCCGCTCGGCCACCCACTCGCCCGACCACACCACGTCCACGATCTCTTCTCTCGTCGCACGCTCGCTCATCGATGCGCGCTCAGTTCGTCAGGCCGGCGGCCAGCAGGTCCACGAAGCCGACCTCTTCCCGCGCCACCCCGAAGACCTCAGCCCGCTGGAGCGTGCGCTCGGCCCAGGCCCGGTGGGGCTTCACTTCATTCATCTTGTTCGTGTACGCCGAGCGCAGCACCCCGCCGCCCCCTCGCTCGGGGCTCAGGATGTCCTGGGCGTCGGTGAACTCCTCGTGGCTGACCACGGACAGTGCGTGGACGGGCGCCACGTGCGAGGGGTGGATGCAGGTCTTGCCGAGCAGGCCGTTGGCCCGGTCGAGCTCGATCTCCCGCAGCAGGCCGTCCATGTCGTGCTCGATGAGGGCCGTGCGCAGTTCCTCGGCCCGGCCCTCCATGAAGGGGCTGCGGCGCAGCTGGGGCTTGAACATGCGCTCCTGGCGGCGGAAGTACTCCCAGACCGGACCGGTGATGGTGAAGCCGGTGCCGTCGGCCCGGCCGAGCACGTTGACCACGTCGGCGATCACGGAGGCGACGATATGGACGTCGTACGCCGTCATGTCGGGCGCGCGGCGCAGTCCGTAGGCCGAGCAGAAGTCGGTGACGCCGAGCCGCAGGGCGAGCACCCGGTCCCGGTACTTGTCGACGCTGCGGGCGATGCCCTGGAGAATTTCGCCGCGCGTCTCCAGATGGAGCAGCTCGGGGGATTCGAGGACCGGCATGGCGAAGAGCCGTCGGCCGCACGCCGTCTCGGCCTCGGCGAGCGCCTCCAGGAAGTGCCTTCCCCGCTCCTCGGTGAATTTAGGAAGTACAAAACCGGACAACATCCGGACCGAGTCGCCGAGGCGTCGCACGAGGTCGGTGATCTGGGCCGGTTCCCGTACGCGGATGAAGAGGAGCGGGACGTCCGCGCCGGTCGCTTCCGCCGCGCCCGTGGCTTCGCCCGGGCTGCGCACGGCGGGCCCTGGGGCCGTGTCCCGGGCGGCCAGTGCGGCGAACTGCCTGATCAGGTTGGCTTCGGCGTCGGTGACCTCGGCGTCGTCGATCGAGTCCTCCAGGCACAGCACCATGGAGACGACACCGCGCGCGGCCTGCTTCAGCACGTCGTCGGCGAGCGACGGGCGGGTGGCCGGGGAGTAGAGCGTGGCACCCAGCGCGACCGAGAGCATGCGTGCCGGGGAGTCCGCGGTGAAGGCGGAGGGCTCCCGGTGGAACAGGCCCTCGCGGGCAGTGGGCGAAATGTGCCCGAAGTGACGCATGATTTTCCCCCGAACTGCCTGACCGGCCGAACAACGCGTGGCCGGTAATAGTACGTACGGACGGGTGTCAACAGTTCCCCATGTACATGAATTTCCGGTTACCCGCGCCTTGTCCGCTCCCCTCTCGCGGTACGGGCCCGCTGCGCCCGCGCCGCCGCCGGACACGGCCGTGCCGCCCCCCGCGTTGTCCGCACGGGCCCCCAGCAGGCAGGATGACCGTCATGACGCACACGATGCTGAAGGGCTCGAACGTCCCCGTCGATGCCGCGGCCGTCCGGGCCGTGCTGCGCTGGACCCCGGGCCCCGGGGTTCCCGACGTGGACGCCTCCGCCCTGCTCCTCGGTGCGTCCGGGCGGGTGAGGTCCGACGAGGACTTCGTCTTCTACAACCAGCCCCGGCACCCCTCCGGCCTGGTCCGGCGGCTGCCGAAGCGCAGTGTCCCGGAGGGGTTGACGGACACCGTCGAGGCGGACCTCGGGGCGCTCGACGCGTCGGTGGACCAGGTGGTCATCGCGGCCTCCTCCGACGGGGCCGCCTTCGAACAGGTCCCGGACCTGCGGATACTCCTGTTCGACGCCGCGTACGCCGAGGGCGAGCCGCTGGCGGTGTTCGATGTCCGGCCGGAGACCGGGGAAGAGACGGCGATCATCTGCGGCGAGCTGTACCGCCGCGGCGAGGGATGGAAGTTCCGTGCGGTCGGCCAGGGCTATCCCACCGGGCTGATCGGCCTGGCCACCGCCTTCGGCATCTCGGTGGACGAGTCGGAAGCCGCGGACGAGGACCGGGCGGCCGGCGGGGCGCAGGACCCGGCAGGTCCCGGGCCCCTCCCGGCCGCCGTGCCGCCGCAGCCGAGCGTGCCGCCGGGACCCGTCCCGGCCGCGGCCACCGGAACCGGGCCCGACTCCCAGGCCACGGTCCAGCACCAGCAGCCCTCCTACGGCTATCCGCCTCCGGTGGCGCACCCCGCCGCCCCCGCCGCGGCCCACCGGCCGGCGTACGGCTATCCACAGCCCGCCGAGCCGCCCGCGTACGGCTATCCCCAGCCGGCGGCAGCCGCCGCGCACGCGCCCGACCCTCATTTCGCGCTGCCTCCCCAAGGTCCGCAGTTCGTCCGGTCCTGAGCCGAGCACCGAGGTACGGCCCCCGGCTCAGGTGCGGGTCTTGTAGCCGCGGCCCCACTGCATGCCGTAGCCGTACAGCCGGTCCAGCTCCGACTGGAAGCCGTACACGAACTTCACCTCGCGGCGCACGATCAGCTCGTCCTTGATGTTCTCCACGGTGAACACCGCGCAGGAGCGGGCCTCCGCCGCGCGTTCGTCCAGCTCGATCTCGATGCGCGGGCCGTTGCCCGGGTAGAGCGTGATCTTGGCGTGGGTACGGTCAAACGCCGGCGTCCGGTCGTAGATGTAGACGAAGAACAGCAGCCGCTTGATCTTGTCGCGCTGGTCGAGGTTGACGTAGACGGTCTCGCCCGAGGGCGCGCCGAACCGGTCGTCGCCGCTGAGGCGGACGTAGGGCGGGCCGTTGAGGTCGCCGATCAGGCTGCCCAGTGGCTGCACGACGCCCTTGGTGCCGTCCATCAGCTCGTACATGCAGCCGAGGTCCAGGTCGACGTTGACGACGCCCTGCGTGTGCGCCTGGACGACCTCGGGCTTGAAGAGCTGGAGGGGACGCCGCAGCATGCCGCTCTGGCGCGACCGGCCCTCGATGTCCGAGGTCCGCATCCGCCAGGAGAGGTTGACCCGGAGGTTGCCCGAGAGCGCGCCCTGCTTGCTGAGCGAGATCGTGGCGTTCCGTTTGGACAGCACGATGGCGCTCGACGTCGAGTTGCCCGAGTCGAACTGCGCCGCGCGCCCCGGCCACAGGCCGTCGAAGAATCCCATCCCTACCCCCACCTGTTGACGCTGTTCGCGCCGCCTGTTCCGCGCCCCGGACATCACTGCGGGGCGGCCACCGGGCCGGGTCCGGGAGTTCCCGGAGAGCCGTCGCCGTGTGGGCCGCCCCGCAGAGAGCGTTCCTCAATCCCTACCGGGTCACACCCCGGAGGACACTTCGGACTTGCTCGGCGAGCCGCCGCCCCCGCCGGATTCCGCGGCGAGCGCGCGGTTGCGCTTGACCGAGGACCAGAAGGAGAGGGCGATCAGGATCACGCCGACCGAGCCGGTGATGAGCTCGTTGATCTCGTGCTGGATGGTGATCAGCAGGATGATGGAGAGCGCGCCGATCGCGTAGTGCGCGCCGTGCTCCAGGTAGACGTAGTCGTCGAGCGTGCCCTCGCGCACCAGGTAGACGGTGAGCGAACGGACGTACATGGCGCCGATGCCGAGGCCGAGGGCCATCAGCACGATCTCGTTGGTGATGGCGAAGGCGCCGATGACACCGTCGAAGGAGAACGAGGCGTCCAGGACTTCCAGGTAGAGGAAGAGGAAGAACGCGGCCTTGCCGGCGAGGGCGACCCCGGTGACGGGCTTGCCCTTCTTCTTGGCCTCTTCCTCGGCCTCGTGCTCGCGCTCCTCCTCCTCTTCGAGCTTGCCCTCGAAGAATCCGGAGAGCCCGCCGACGACGAGGTAGGTGATGAGACCGGCGATGCCGGAGAGCATGACCGTCGCCGACTTGTCCACATGCCCGCCACCGTGCTGGTGGGCCTGGGTCGCGAAGGTCATGGCGGTGATGAGCAGGATGATCAGCGCGACGCAGACCGACAGCATGTCGACCTTGCCGAGCTTGGCGAGCGGCCGCTCGATCCAGCGGAGCCAGTGGATGTCCCGGTCCTCGTCGAAGATGAAGTCGAGGAAGATCATCAACAGGAACATGCCACCGAAGGCGGCGATCGACGGATGCGCGTCCGTCACCAGTTCCTTGTACCTGTCAGGGTCGTTGAAGGACAGGTCGATGGCCTCGATCGGTCCGAGCTGGGCGCTCACGGCCACGATCACGACGGGGAACACCAGTCGCATACCGAAGACGGCGATGAGAATGCCGATGGTGAGGAAGATCTTCTGCCAGAAGGCGTTCATCTTCTTCAGGATTCCGGCGTTGATCACCGCGTTGTCGAAGGACAGCGAGATCTCCAGGACGGACAGGATCGCGACGATACCGAAGGCCTGCCACCCCCCGTAGAAAATCGCTGCGACCAGGCCGAGCGCGGTGACCGCGAACGACCAGCCGAAGGTTTTCAGAACCACTGGCTACCCCATCGTGTTGGTAAAAGCGTCTCCCCCGGTGTGTCGGGGCCCCCCGCGGCGTGCGCGGCGTTACGAAACGTTGACGCCGAAGTCTAGAGCGATGCCCCGCAGGCCGGACGCGTACCCCTGACCGACTGCACGGAATTTCCACTCGCCGTTGTAGCGGTAGAGCTCGCCGAAGATCATCGCGGTCTCCGTCGAGGCGTCCTCGCTCAGGTCGTAGCGGGCCAGTTCCTGGCCGTCGGCCTGGTTGACCACGCGGATGAAAGCGTTGCTGACCTGGCCGAACGCCTGGCCTCGGTTGTCCGCGTCATGGATCGAGACCGGGAAGACGATCTTGTCGCAGTGGGCGGGCACCTGGTCGAGACGGACGATGACGGACTCGTCGTCCCCGTCGCCCTCACCGGTGGTGTTGTCACCGGTGTGCTCGACGGAGCCGTCCGGGCTCGTGAGGTTGTTGTAGAAGACGAACCACTCGTCGCCGAGCACCCGGCCCGACTGGCACAGCAGTGCGCTGGCGTCGAGGTCGAAAGCGGCGCCCGTGGTGGAGCGCGCGTCCCAGCCGAGCCCGACCAGCACCTGGGTGAGGTTGGGTGCGACCTTGGAGAGGGAGACATTGCCTCCCTTGGCGAGCGTGACGCCCATGTGTGTCCTCCCCGAGTCATGAAAAAACGCTGCCGGGCGCTTTCGGCGCCCGGGTCGGGCGTCGAACGCGCCCGGTGAGGGGCGCCCGGCGGGTCGAGACCGGCCGGACGCCCCTTGGCGCCGGAACGTCAGACGTTGACGCCGAAGTCCTGGGCGATGCCGCGCAGGCCGGAGGCGTACCCCTGGCCGATGGCGCGGAACTTCCACTCGGCGCCGTTGCGGTACAGCTCGCCGAAGACCATCGCGGTCTCCGTCGAGGCGTCCTCGCTCAGGTCGTAGCGGGCGAGCTCGGTGTTGTCGGCCTGGTTGACCACGCGGATGTACGCGTTGCGGACCTGGCCGAAGCTCTGCTGACGGCTCTCGGCCTCGTAGATCGAGACCGGGAAGACGATCTTGTCGACGTCGGCGGGGACACCGGCGAGGTTCACCTTGATGACCTCGTCGTCGCCCTCGCCCTCACCGGTGGTGTTGTCACCGGTGTGCTCGACGGAGCCGTCGGGGCTCTTCAGGTTGTTGAAGAAGACGAAATTGCCGTCGGCGCCGACCTTGCCCTCGGGGTTCGTCAGCAACGCGCTGGCGTCGAGGTCGAAGTCACCCCCGGTGGTGGTGCGGGCGTCCCAGCCGAGACCGACGATGACCGCGGTCAGGTTGGGCGCGGCCTTGGTCAGCGAGACGTTGCCGCCCTTGCTGAGGCTGACTCCCACGAGTCCTCCAGTAGTTTTCTCAGGGGCCGGCAGACGCCGGCGTCCCCGTCGTTCGTTGCCATCGGATCAACGATTGGATCCTAGTGACCGGTTCCCGGCCAAAACAGGCTTTTGACCGGGCGTCGCCAGGAGATCGCCTCAGAGCGCTTCGAGCGCCTTGACGTAGTCGTTCAGGTCGCGGGCGTCCGGGAGGCCGTTGACGACGCTCCAGCGGACGACGCCCGCCTTGTCGATGACGAAGGTGCCGCGCACCGCGCAGCCCTTGTCCTCGTCGAAGACGCCGTAGGCCCGCGAGGTCTCCCCGTGCGGCCAGAAGTCGGACAGCAGCGGGTACTCCAGGCCCTCCTGCTCGGCGAAGACGCGCAGGGTGTGGATGGAGTCGTTGGAGACGGCGAGCAGCTGGGTGCCCTCGTTCTCGAAGCGGGGCAGCTCGTCGCGGAGCGCGCACAGCTCGCCGGTGCAGACGCCGGTGAAGGCGAACGGGTAGAACACCAGCACCACGTTCTTCTCACCGCGGAACTCCGACAGCCGCACGGTCCGGCCGTGGTTGTCCTTGAGCTGGAAGTCCGGGGCCTGGCTGCCGACCTCGATCGTCATGGAACTCGTATCCCTTCGCCGCTTCTCCGCTTCCCGGGCCGGGTACGTCCGGGTGACTCCCACCCTACGCAGGGGCCGCGGGCCGGTCCCGCAGGGGCCGCGGGCGTACGAAGGCCCTCACGGGCGCGGTGGGGCGCCCGTGAGGGCCTCGGGTGGTGCGAAACGCGGTTCAGCGCTTGGCCTTGGCCCCCTTGGGGGTGACCAGACGGCTGCCCGTCCAGTCCTTGCCCGCGCTGATGCTCTTGGTCTGGGCGAGACCGGCTGTCTGGGCAGCCTCATTGATGTCGCTCGGTTCGACGTATCCGTCACGGCCGGTCTTCGGCGTCATCAGCCAGACCGTGCCGCCGTCCTCGATCAGACCAATGGCATCCACCAGCGCGTCCGTAAGGTCGCCGTCCTCGTCGCGGAACCAGAGCAGGACGACGTCTGCGACGTCGTCGTACTCCTCGTCGACGAGTTCCTGGCCGGTAGTGGCCTCAATGCCCTCACGGAGCTCCAGCTCGACGTCTTCGTCGTAGCCGATCTCCTGGACCACTTGTCCGGGCTCGAACCCCAGGCGTGCTGCCGGGTTGGTCCGCTCCTCCGCGTGGTCCGCGGTCGCGCTCACGGGTTGCCTCCTGATCATGTCTTCGGAAAATGCTGCAGCCACGCGCGTGCGCGGGGCGTTGGCCGTAGTCCACACGGGCTCGGCGAATCGCGCAAGTACCCAGCGTGCGAGACCGCCTATACGGTGACGTTCCCTGCCACGTCGCCGCAAGTTCCGGCATGTCTCTCCGGCGGCTTCCAGGGGTTGCCCCGAGGTCGCTCCATCCGTTTACGTCCTTCCTCAGCTTATGCGGTTTCGATCCGCCAATAGGAGTCGAACAGGCTTTGGGAACGCTTGGACGCCTTGGGCGTAAGGTTGCGGTTTGCCCGTACCCAGCCGCGTACTGCCCACACTCGTGCCCTGCGGACGAGTTTTCCGAACCTCCGGGTTACCCCTCGGTAGAGATGACGTTCGGGCCTTCGCGGTAGCACGATGGAGGCGGTGCACGCAGAGTCGGCACACAGATTTGACAGAGTCGTCGGGGGTTTGCATCCCCCGGAACAGGCCCCGTAGAGCACCACCGAACAGCGAAGGAACAGTGTGGCTTCCGGATCCGATCGCAACCCGATCATCATTGGCGGCCTTCCGAGCCAGGTCCCGGATTTTGATCCTGAGGAAACCCGGGAATGGCTCGACTCCCTCGACGCCGCCGTCGACGAGCGCGGCCGTGAGCGGGCCCGCTATCTGATGCTCCGGCTCATCGAGCGCGCGCGGGAGAAGCGCGTGGCGGTGCCGGAGATGCGCAGCACGGACTACGTGAACACGATCGCCACGAAGGACGAGCCGTTCTTCCCCGGCGACGAGGAGATCGAGCGCAAGGTCCTCAACGCGACCCGGTGGAACGCCGCCGTGATGGTCTCGCGGGCCCAGCGTCCCGGGATCGGCGTCGGCGGCCACATCGCCACCTTCGCCTCCTCCGCCTCGCTCTACGACGTGGGCTTCAACCACTTCTTCCGGGGCAAGGACCAGGGCGACGGCGGCGACCAGATCTTCTTCCAGGGGCACGCGTCCCCAGGGATCTACGCCCGCGCGTTCCTGCTGGACCGGCTGAGCGAGGCGCAGCTCGACGCGTTCCGCCAGGAGAAGTCGAAGGCCCCGAACGGGCTGTCCAGCTACCCGCACCCGCGGCTGATGCCGGACTTCTGGGAGTTCCCGACCGTCTCGATGGGCCTCGGCCCGCTCGGCGCGATCTACCAGGCGCGGATGAACCGCTACATGGAGGCGCGCGGCATCGCCGACACCTCCAAGTCACACGTCTGGGCCTACCTGGGCGACGGCGAGATGGACGAGCCGGAGTCGCTGGGGCAGCTGTCCATCGCGGCCCGTGAGGGCCTGGACAACCTGACGTTCGTGGTCAACTGCAACCTGCAGCGCCTCGACGGCCCGGTGCGCGGCAACGGCAAGATCATCCAGGAGCTGGAGTCGCAGTTCCGGGGCGCCGGCTGGAATGTCATCAAGCTGGTCTGGGACCGCTCCTGGGACCCGCTGCTGGCGCAGGACCGCACGGGCATCCTGGTCAACAAGCTGAACACCACGCCGGACGGCCAGTTCCAGACGTACGCCACCGAGACCGGTGAGTACATCCGCGAGCACTTCTTCGGCGACGACCCGCGGCTGCGGGACATGGTCAAGGACATGACCGACCAGCAGATCCTGCACCTGGGCCGCGGTGGTCACGACCACCGCAAGGTCTACGCGGCCTACGCGGCGGCCAAGGCGCACAAGGGCCAGCCGACGGTGATCCTGGCGCAGACGGTCAAGGGCTGGACGCTGGGGCCGAACTTCGAGGGCCGCAACGCGACCCACCAGATGAAGAAGCTCACGGTCGAGGACCTCAAGCGCTTCCGGGACCGTCTGCACATCCCGATCACGGACAAGCAGCTGGACGAGGGCTACCCGCCCTACTACCACCCGGGCCGTGACTCGGAGGAGATCCAGTACATGCACGACCGCCGCCAGGGTCTGGGCGGTTACGTCCCGACCCGGGTGGTGCGGGCGAAGCCGCTGCCGCAGCCCGAGGAGAAGACGTACGCGGCTGCGAAGAAGGGTTCGGGTTCGCAGTCGATCGCCACGACCATGGCGTTCGTCCGCATCCTGAAGGACCTCATGCGGGACAAGGAGATCGGCAAGCGTTTCGTGCTGATCGCACCCGATGAGTACCGCACCTTCGGCATGGACGCGTTCTTCCCGAGTGCGAAGATCTACAACCCGCTCGGCCAGCAGTACGAGGCGGTCGACCGGGACCTGCTGCTCGCGTACAAGGAGTCCCCGACGGGCCAGATGCTGCACGACGGCATCTCCGAGGCGGGCTGCACGGCCTCGCTGATCGCGGCCGGCTCGGCGTACGCGACGCACGGCGAGCCGCTGATCCCGGTGTACGTCTTCTACTCGATGTTCGGGTTCCAGCGCACCGGTGACCAGTTCTGGCAGATGGCCGACCAGCTCTCGCGCGGCTTCGTGCTGGGCGCGACCGCCGGCCGCACCACGCTGACCGGCGAGGGCCTCCAGCACGCGGACGGCCACTCGCAGCTGCTCGCCTCGACGAACCCGGGCTGCGTCGCGTACGACCCGGCGTACGGGTTCGAGATCGCGCACATCATGAAGGACGGGCTCCGCCGGATGTACGGCGAGGCCAACGAGGACGTCTTCTACTACCTCACCGTCTACAACGAGCCGATCCAGCACCCGGCCGAGCCCGAGAACGTGGACGTCGAGGGCATCCTCAAGGGCATCCACCGCTTCGGCCCCGCCGAGAAGGGCGAGATCCCGGCCCAGATCATGGCGTCCGGTGTGGCGGTCCCCTGGGCCCTGGAGGCGCAGAAGATCCTCGCGGACGAGTGGAACGTCAAGGCGGACGTCTGGTCGGCGACCTCCTGGAACGAGCTGCGCCGCGAGGCGGTGGACGTCGAGCGGTACAACCTCCTGCACCCGGAGGAGGAGCAGCGCGTCCCGTACGTGACCAAGAAGCTCGAAGGGGCCCGGGGCCCGTTCGTGGCGGTCTCGGACTGGATGCGTTCGGTGCCGGACCAGATCGCGCGCTGGGTGCCGGGCGCCTACCAGTCGCTGGGCGCGGACGGCTTCGGCTTCGCGGACACCCGGGGTGCGGCCCGCCGGTTCTTCCACATCGACGCGCAGTCGATCGTGCTGGCGGTGCTCACCGAGCTCGCCAAGGAGGGCAAGATCGACCGGTCGGCCCTGAAGACGGCTGTCGACCGCTACGAGCTCCTGGACGTGGCCGCGGCCGATCCGGGCGCCGCGGGCGGCGACGCGTAGGCAGGGAGCGGTCAGGAGGGGCGGTGGCGCACCAGCGTCGCCGCCCCTCCGGCGTGTCCGGGGCCGGTGGGCCCGGCCGGCCCGGTGGGCTCAGTTCTCCCAGATCTTGAAGGCGCGTACCTGGTACGGCGACCGGGGCGTCCAGGTGCCCCCGCCCGGGTACGTCTCGAACTCGCCCGTCTCCGCGCACTCGGCGGACTGGTAGGTCGTGACGGGCCGGCCGGTGCGGTTGGCGAGGGACTGGGCGTCGCCGCCCTTCGGCAGCGGGGTGCAGCTCTCGATGTCGACACCGGAGAGCTCGAAGGTCTGGCGGGCACCGGTGAAGTCGGGCTTCTTCCAGAGGCAGAGCCGGCCCGCCTCACAGGCGCCGAGAGCGACGCCCGGAGACCGTTCGGGGGCCGCCGCCGCCCGGTCGTGGGCCAGGGCCTGGGGAACGAGTGCGGTGACGGTCAGGGCGGCAGCGGCGAGAACGGTCGTACGCGTGAGGTTCGTGCGCATGGTGGATCAACCCCCGTGGTTGGTCGGTGATGTGCTTCCGCCGCTCACTCTGAGTCACCGGGCGAGGGATACGGAAGACCGTCCGGGGGCGCTCCACCCTGATAGGCGACAGCCCCGCCGAAAGGATTCGGCGGGGCTGTGAACTGCGCTGTGTTGACGATCTGCGCCGGGTTGACGATCTGGGCCGGGCCGACGACCCGCGTCGTCGAGGACCCGCGTCGCGCGGGGCGTCAGATGTGACCGACTCCGGCACCCGCCTCGGCGTTCTCGCCGCGCTTGGTGAGGGTGGCGACGAAGGCGGCGATGACCGCGACGACGCCGGCGACGGTGAAGGCCAGGCCCATGCCGGACATGAAGGTGTCGTGGATGACCCCGCCGATCCGCTCGACGACGTCCGGCGTCATGCCGGGGGCCTTGGAGAGCGCGTCGACCGGGACCATGCCGAACTCGGCGGCCTCCTCCAGCTTCGGGTCGGGGGCGCCGGGCAGGCCCGCGCCCGCCCAGTTGTCCGCGAACTCGGCGCTGACCTTGGAGGACATGACCGCGCCGAGGACGGCGGTGCCGAGCGCACCACCGACCTGCATGGCGGCCTGCTGAAGGCCGCCGGCCACACCGGACAGCTCCATGGGCGCGTTGCCGACGATGACCTCCGTGGCGCCGACCATGACCGGGGCGAGCCCGCAGCCGAGCAGGGCGAACCAGAGGGACATCGCGAAGGTGCCGGTGGACTCGCTGAGCGTGGTCATGCCGAACATCGCGGTGGCCGTGCAGACCATGCCGCCGACCAGCGGGACGCGGGGGCCGAACTTGGTGATCAGCAGGCCCGCGACCGGCGAGGAGACGATCATCATGGCGGTCAGCGGCAGGAGGTGCAGACCGCTGTCGACCGGGCTGAGTCCGTGGACGCCCTGGAGGAAGAACGTCACGAAGAAGAGGCCGCCCATGAAGGCGAAGGCCATCAGCATCATGAGGACGACACCGGCCGTCAACGGGACGGAACGGAACATCCCCAGCGGAACGAGGGGTTCCTTGACCTTGGTCTCCCAGAGGCCGAACATGACGAAGAGCGCGACGGCGGAGGCCAGCCAGGCCCACGTCCGGCCGTCGCCCCAGCCCCAGGACTCACCGGCCTTGATGATGCCCCAGATGAGGGCGAACATCGCGCCCGAGAGCAGCACGATGCCGGGAACGTCGAAGGAGCGCGGCGCGTTGGCGGCGCGGTGGTCCTTGAGGATCACCAGGCCGAAGACGAGCGCCACGATGCCGACCGGCACGTTGATGAAGAAGACCGACTGCCAGCTGACGTGCTCGACGAGCAGGCCGCCGACGATCGGACCGCCCGCGGTGGACGCCCCGATGACCATGCCCCAGATGCCGATCGCCATGTTCAGCTTCTCGGCGGGGAAGGTGGCGCGCAGCAGACCGAGCGCGGCCGGCATGAGCAGGGCGCCGAAGAGGCCCTGGAGCACACGGAAGAGGATGACCAGCGAGATCTCGCTGGAGAGACCGATCGCTCCGGAGGCGAGGGCGAAGCCCGCGATGCCGATGAGGAAGGTCTGACGGTGGCCGAAGCGGTCGCCCAGCTTGCCCGCGGTGATCAGGGCGACGGCGAGGGCGAGCAGATAGCCGTTGGTGATCCACTGGACGTCGGCGAGCGAGGCGCCGAGGTCCTTCTGGATCGCGGGGTTCGCGATGGCGACGATGGTGCCGTCGAGGGCGACCATCATCACGCCGATGGCGACGGCGAAGAGGGTCAGCCAGGGGTGGCCGCGAAGCCCCTTGACCGGGGCGGGTCCTGCGCTGTCTTCGGGCTCCCGCGGCGCCTTCTCGACGGTGGTCTGACTAGTCATACGGGGAGACTAGTGACAGCCTCTGACAGTTGACAAACCAATTCACAAGTCAGTAACTGTCACGTTGCTCACACGCCGCTCACAGATATGCTGAGCTGGACAAACACAGGAAAAGAGGGACCGGTACGTGACCGACGGGCAGACAGTCGCGCCCCGCGCCGGACTGCGTGAACGCAAGAAGCAGCGCACCCGGGACGCCTTGTTGCGCGCCGCCCTCGAACTGTTCACCACCCAGGGGTACGAACGCACCACCGTCGACGAGATCGTCGACGCCGTGGAGGTCTCCCAGCGCACCTTCTTCCGCTACTTCGCGAGCAAGGAGGACGTCACCTTCGCCGTGCAGGAGATGGTCGAGTCCCGCTTCATCGAGGAGCTGCGCCGGCGGCCCGCGCACGAAGCGCCCTTCGAGGCCATGCGCCGGGCGGTGCTGTGCGCGTGGAACAGCATCGGCGAGGCGATCGAGGAGGTCATCACCGTCGATCTCCATATGCGGACCTACCAGATGATCGAGTCGACCCCCTCCCTGCTCGCCGCCCACATGCGGCGCGGAATCGCCCTGGAGAACCAGATCGCCCTGCTGATCGCGGAGCGCGAGGGGCTGGACGTGGAGCGGGATCCGCGGCCGCGGGTGGCCGTCGCCGCGTTCTCCGGGGTGATGCGGGTGACCGGCCAGCTGTGGGGCCAGGGGGTCGATCCGAGCGTGGAGGCGCTGCGCGATCTCACCGAGGAGTATCTCGACCAGCTCGTCCCGGCCCTCGCCCGGGACTGGCGTGAGCGGTAGCAGCGCGGACACGGAACGACAGAAGCGGTAGCGCAGCCACGGGAGGACGTGACCCTGCGTGAAGAATCCTGGGTGAATCCTTCGCGGACGGGTGATGTACCTCACCCGAATCACGGTCGTCGGCGCGCGTCTCCTAGGGTGTGGCGCAGTGACTTCTTTCGACACCTCCCCCACGTTGACCGCATGGCGCGCGCTGCTCGCCGTGGCGGTCGTGTTCGTGATGCTGGCGACGACGGGCTGGAGCGCCATCCGTGATCAGCACGCCGACGGGCCGCGCGAGCTGGCTCTGGCCTCCTGGGCGCGGGACCGGATAGCGGGCCATTCGCTGCCGGAGGCCGATGCTCCCGCCTATCGCATGGCCCACTTCTTCGCCACCCTCACCTCGGGGCAGCAGATCGCGCTCGCGGGCAAGTACCCATCGGTGGTGGGGAATCTGAACGGCGCGCCGGTGACGCTGCGCTACCACGCCAACCGGGTGGCCCTCGCGCAGGCCGTGGCCGTGGAGAGAACGCGGGCGCACGACGAGAAGCTGTCGCCGGACGGCCGCGGTGAGGCGAAGGCCCGCCTCGAACGGTTCCGGTCGATGCTCGGGGGCAAGCGCCAGATCCTGGCCTTCGATCCGTCCGGGAAGGGCCGTGCGGCCGAGGTGTTCGGCAACCTCGACCGGGCCGCCCGGGTCTCCGTCGTCGTCCCGGGCGTCGACACCCATCTGCTGACCCTGGAGCGCAACAAGCGGGTGTTCGCGGCCCCGGTCGGCATGGCCAAGTCGCTGTACGGGGCGGAACGCGCGGCCTCCCCGGGCACCCGTACGGCGGTCATCGCGTGGGCCGACTACACCGCACCGGCCGGTCTCGGCATGGACGCGGCGCTGGGCGGGCTCGCGGCGGACGGGGCGCTCCGGCTGAACGCGATGGTCGGCGCGCTGCCCGGTGCCTCGGAGGTCTCGCTGTTCTGCCACAGCTACGGCTCCGTGGTCTGCGGGGTGGCCGCGCACCGGGCCCCCGACCGGGTGGCCGACATCGCGGTCGCGGGCAGCCCCGGCATGCGGGCCGCCAACGCCGGGCAGCTGGAGACCGACGCCCGGATCTGGGCGACGCGGGACGGGAACGACTGGATCGGGGACGTACCGCACCTGGAGTTCGGCGGGATCGGTCACGGGGCCGACCCGGTCGATCCGGCGTTCGGCGCGCGGATCGTCTCGGCGGCCGGCGCCGCCGGGCACAGCGGCTACTTCGAACCGGGCACCGAGAGCCTCGACAACTTCGCCGCGATCGGTGTCGGAGCCTACGGGTCGGTCAGCTGCGCGAGCGCCGACAGCACATGCCACAGCGGTATTTCCGGCGAGCGGGAGAGCTGACGCGCGTGGAGGAGCGTGTCGGGCGGATTAACTGGGACTTACTCCGAGGGGGGACGCGGGCGACTGTGCCGCATACGATGAGGCACATGGGTGATGTGCTGGCCGGAATTCATGCCACCTGGGAGTTCGACACCGACTCCGTGCTCATCCGCTTCGAACGGGGCATCCGCACACCGAAGCTCTTCCAGAGTCTGCGGGAGCGCCGCATCCCGTATGCGGCGCTGTCGTCGGTGACGCTGACCCCCGGCAAGCGGGGCACGGTGGTTCTGCGTGCCGTGCCGAGAGCGGGTGCCGATCCTCTGGTGGAGGCTGCCTCCGGGCAGCTCAAGGAGGGGTGCGACCCCTATCGCCTGGTGCTTCCGGCGGAGCGGGAGGTGCTGGCCGAGTACTACGCGGACGAGCTGCGGGCCCTGCTGGACCCGGCCTCCGCCGAGGGCGTCGACCGCTTCCTGGTGGCGGCCCCCGAGGCCCCGATGAACTTCAAGGCGTACGACGGCCGGGCCAGCTTCGACGGCGAGCGGATCTCCTTCCGGTGGTCCTGGACCGGGGCCTCCAGCGCCAAGTGGAAGGCCGGTGACCAGACCTTCCGCGTGAGCGAGTTGGCCGGAATCGTATGGCGCTCGCCCGAGGCGCTCGACGGCTATCTGCGTCTGGTGCCCCGCGCGGCGGCCCCGGTCGACCACCGCACGGGCGGCAGCCTGGGCGATCTGCACGGTCCCGGCGGCAGCGAGAGCGCGGACGGCCGGACGGCGGACGGCGGGCCCGTGGCGCCTCCGGTCACCCGGGCCGCGGACCAGGATCCGGCCGCCGTGCTGTTCGGCCTGGGCTACGGGCCGGTGCACGAGTCGCTGCCCTTCGCCGCCGCCGTCCTGGAATCCGTCCGCCGGACCCAGCCCGCGCCCGCCGCCTCCGCCCCGGCCCTGGTGAACGCCGGGCGGCGCGATCCGGCGGACATCGCCGAGCGGATACATCATCTCGGCGAGCTGCATCAGGCCGGACTGGTGACGGACGCCGAGTACACCGCGAAGAAGGCCCAGCTGCTCGCGGAGCTGTGATGCCGGTGCCGGCTCCGCCCGCGTACGCCGCGCTCCCGCCGAGACGCGACCCCGTACGCCGCGCCCCCGCCGCGCCCCGACCCCGTACCGGGGTATGAGGCGATCCGGCCGGGTCGGAACCCCGGTATGACGCCCGAAAGGCCTCGGCCTGCCTAGGCTGACCGGGCGATGTCCACTTCCTCTTCCCCCGCCGGGCCCCCGCCGCCCGCCGACGGCCTGCTGAGCGCCGCTCGCCGCAATCTGCGCGAGCTCGCCCACGGGCTGTCCCACGCGTCCCATCCGTCCACTCCGTTGCTGGCGGACGCGCCGAAGCAGTGGCAGCGGCTGCTGCCGTACGTCGTGGTCCTCGCCCTGACCGCGACCTTCATCCCGGTCACCATCAACGTCCTGACCTCGCAGTACGGCGTGCCGGGCGCGCTGGCCGGGACGCTCGGGGTGGCGCAGGCGGCCCCGTTGCTGATGCTGGCCCACCGGCCCCTCCAGGCGTGGTGGATCATCTTCCCGGCCGACGTCATCGGCGCGCTGGTGCTGCTGGCCCACGACCCCGGGCAGCACGACACCTGGCCGTGGCCCCCGCCGGTCCTGGTCGCCTGTCTCTTCCTGCTGCTGGCCCTCGGCCTGCGCGAGACCCGGCGGACCGTCGTCGCCGTGTGGGCGGTGACGGCGGCGACCGGGGCGGTGCTGCATCTCATTGCCCCCTCGGACCGCAGCACCGGCAGCGCCCTGCTGCTGCCGATCCTCGGCGCGGTGGTCCTGGTGATCGGCGGGGCGGTACGGGAGCGCGGCGAGGCGACCCGGCGGCTGGCCGAGCAGGAGACGATCAGCGAGGCGGAGCGGGCGCAGCGCACGCTGCTGGAGGAGCGGACGCGCATCGCCCGTGAGCTGCACGACGTGGTCGCGCACCACATGTCGGTGATCACCGTGCAGGCCGACTCCGCGCCGTACCGGATCACCGGGCTCCCGGAGCCGGCGCGGGAGGAGTTCGCCGCCATCGCGGCGGCGGCGCGGGAGTCGCTGGGCGAGATGCGGCGGCTGCTGTCGGTGCTGCGCAGCGACGGCACGGAGGGCGACCGGGCGCCGCAGCCGGGTCTCGACCGGCTCCAGCAGCTGGTGGAGGCGACGGTACGGGCCGGGCTGCCGGCGGAGCTGTCGCTCGCCGCGGATCTGGGCGAGGTGCCGCCGGCGGTGGATCTGTCGGCGTACCGGATCGTGCAGGAGGCGCTGGCCAACGTGGTGCGGCACGCACCCGGGGCGCACACCCGGATCTCGGTGCGGGCGTCCGGGGGCCATCTGCACGTGCTGGTGGTCAACGGGCCCGCGCCGAAGCCCTCTTCGCCGCTGGAGAGCGCGGGAACCGGGCACGGACTGGTGGGGATGCGGGAGCGCGTACGGTTGACCGGCGGCACGCTGGACACCGGGCCGCTGCCCGACGGCGGGTTCCGGGTGGCCGCCCGCATGCCGCTGCCGCCCGCCACGTCCCCTGCTGTGTCCCCTTCCGGGCACGCTGCCGAGCACCCTTCCACGCAACCCCCTTCGGAGGATCTGTGACCATCCGCGTGATCATCGTCGACGACCAGGCCATGGTGCGGGCCGGGTTCGCGGCGCTGCTGGCGGCGCAGAGCGACATCGACGTGGTGGGCGAGGCGGCGGACGGCCGCCAGGGTGTGGACGTCAGCCGCAACCAGCATCCCGACGTGGTCCTGATGGACGTGCGGATGCCGGAGATGGACGGACTGGCCGCCGCGCGCGAGCTGTTGAACCCGCCGGTGGGGGTCGTGCACCGGCCGAAGGTCCTGATGCTGACGACGTTCGACGTGGACGACTACGTGTACGAGGCGCTGCGCGCCGGGGCGTCCGGGTTCCTCCTCAAGGACGCCCCGCCCGCCGATCTGATCGCGGCGGTACGGGTGGTGGCGGCCGGGGACGCGCTGCTCGCGCCCTCGGTGACCCGGCGGCTGATCGCGGACTTCGCGGCGCAGCGGCCCTCCGGGGCCACGCGCGGCGGGCAGGCGCTGCGGCTCAACGGGCTGACCCCGCGCGAGAGCGAGGTGCTGGAGCTGATCGCCCGGGGGCTGTCGAACCAGGAGATCGCGGGGCGGCTGGTGCTGGCCGAGCAGACCGTCAAGACGCACATCGGGCGGGTGCTGGCCAAGCTGGATCTGCGGGACCGGGCGCAGGCGGTCATCTTCGCGTACGAGTCCGGGCTGGTGACTCCGGGGGACGCGGGGGCGTAGACACCCGCAGGGCCTGGTCCACCCCCTACCCCGGTATCACCCCGTGATTGGCTCCCCGGTGTGACGCCGCGTCACCCGTCCTCTTCCTACCTTCCTGCCGGTCGCACCGGTCGGTGCGGATCCGGAGAGGGAGGGCACGATGCGCCGATACGCGAGGACGCTGGCCGCGTTCGCACTGGCCACCAGCGTGGTGACGGGAACCGCCGGCTGGGTTTCGGGGGATGCGCAGGAGGCGCTGACCGGTCCGCCGCCGGGCAGTGCGCAGTGGCGGGCGGACGGGGCGCTCGGCGCGGAGCTGCCCGATCCGGAGCGCTCCACGCCTGCCGAAGTCGCGGCCTTCTTCGCGGGGTTGAGCAAGCAGGAGCGGCACCTGCTGGTGGTGCGGCATCCGTCCGTCGTCGGGAATCTCGACGGAACGCCGCTGGAGCTGCGCTACCGCGCCAACTCCCTGGCGCTGGCCGCCGAGGACGATCCCCGCTACCGCACGCTCGCCGCCCCGGGCCGCCAGATCCTCGCGTTCGACCCGCGTGGACGCGGTCAGGTCGCCGAGGTGTTCGGGGATCTGCGCGCCGCCCACCGCGTCTCGGTGGTGGTGCCCGGGTCGGACAACGACGCCGGGACCTTCGACCGGAAGGTCGCCCCCCACGGTGCTCCCGCCGGAATGGCCAGGACCCTGCACACGGAGGCCGGTCCGGGGACGGCCGTCGTCGCCTGGGTCGGGTACACCACCCCGGTGGGCGTCGGCATCGACGCGGCCACCGGCGGCCTCGCGGAGGCGGGCGCCGGGCGGCTGACCCGGTTCACGGAGGGCCTGACGGCGGACGGGCTGCCCGAGCCCGCCGTGTTCTGCCACAGCTACGGCTCCGTCGTCTGCGGGATCGCCGCGCACCGCCTGCCCGCCACCGACCTGGTGGTCCTCGGCTCCCCCGGCATGCGGGCGGACGATGTCGCGGGGCTGCGGACGAAGGCCCGCGTGTGGGCGGCGAAGGACCCGACCGACTGGATCGACGACGTGCCGAACGTGCGCTTCGCGGGCCTCGGCCACGGGACGGACCCGACCGACCCGGCGTTCGGCGCCCGCCGCGTACCGGCCGACGAGGCCCGGGGGCACGCCGGTTACTTCGCGCCGGGGACGGATTCGCTGCGGACCTTCGCCGCCATCGCGCGGGGCACGGCCACGCCGGAAGGGATCGTCCGATGAACGCCGTACGCGAGAACGCGCGGCGGCTCGCCGCCCGTATCGACGCCTCCACCCCCGCCCACCGCGACCGGGCCATCGACGGCCTGCGCGCCCTGGCACTGCTCGCCGTGCCGCTCGGCCACTGGATGCTCGGCGGGTTCCGGCTGGACGCCGACGGCCTGCACAACGCGAGCCCGCTCGCCACGTTCGGCGCGCTCGCGCCCGCGAGCTGGGTGCTCCAGATGCTGGGGATCTTCTTCCTGGTCGGCGGGTACGCCTCGGTCCTCTCCTACCGCCGCCGGGCCTCGACGACGGCCGCCTGGCTGGGCGGAAGGCTGGCGCGCCTCGGCCGGCCGGTGCTCGGGGTGAGCGCCGTGTGGGCGGTGCTGCTCGCGGTGCTCTCCGCGCTGGGCGTGCCCGGCGACACGCTGCGTACGGCGTCGACGCTGGTGATCCAGCCGCTCTGGTTCGTCGGGGTGTACACCGTGGTGACGGCCCTCACCCCGGTCTGCGTGCGGCTGGCCCGGCGACTGGGCGGATGGGCGGCGCTCCCGCTGCTGGTCTCCGTCGCCGTCGTGGACTTCCTGCGCTACGGGCCCTTCGCTGAGGCGATGCCGTCCTGGCTGAGCGTGCTCACCATCCTGCCCGGTTGGCTCTTCGCGTATCAGCTCGGCGTGTCCTGGGGCGAGGGCCGGATCGGGAAGCGCGGGGCCCGGCTGCTGCTGATCGGCGGCGGGGTGCTGTTCGCCGCGCTGCTGCTGGTCTTCCACTACCCGGCGTCGATGGTCGGCGTGCCGGGCGAGGCCCGCACGAACTCGCATCCGCCGTCGCTGCTGGTGGTGGCGCTGGCGGCGGCACAGAGCGGGGCGGCGATCCTGCTGCGCGACCGGCTCGGGCGGCTGCTGCGCCGGCCGCTGCTCTGGGCGCCGGTCGTGGTGGTCAACCTGTCCGCGATGACGATCCTGTGCTGGCACCAGACCGCGATGCTGGCCGCCGCCGTACCGGCCTCGCTCACGGGGGCGGCGGGCACGGCGGTGGCGGGGCTGACGACCGCGCCCGACACGGTGGGCTGGATCCTCGCCCGGATCGCCTGGCTGCCGGTGTTCGCCGGGCTGCTGGTGCTGATCGCCCGGTACGCGCGCCGCTTCGAGGCTCCGTGGCGGGCGGGCACCCGCGCCGCGAACGCCCGCCGCGCGCTGGCGGGGCTGCTCGCGGCGGGGTTCGCGGTGTTCGCGCTGGGGCTGGCATAGGCCCCCGGGGGCGTTCCCGGGGGGTCCGGGGGCGTCGCTCGGCCGCCATGGACTTCATGAACCAGGCGATCACCGCGTACGGCTCCCGACTACTCCTCCCGCGCCGCCGACGTACTGCTCATGTCCGGGTAGCGGTCCCCCGCCACCCGGCCCGCGATCGGCTCCAGCGCGGCCAGCTCGTCCGCCGCCAGCGTCAGACGGCTCGCCGCGACGTTCTCCAGGAGGCGGGAGCGCTTGCGGGTCCCGGGGATCGGGACCACGTTCAGGCCGTGCACCCCGGCGCGCTGCTGGACCCAGGCGAGGGCCACCTGCGCGGCCGTCGCCCCGTGTGCGGCGGCGATCTTGTGGACGGGCTCCAGCAGGGCCGCGTTCGTGCGGGCGTTGTCGCCGGTGAACCGGGGCTGGTGGGCCCGGAAGTCGTTCGCCGTGAGGTCCTTGCCCGCGTCGGTGAAGGCCCCGGTGAGGAAGCCCCGGCCGAGCGGGGAGTACGGAACGAGCGTGACGCCCAGTTCGGCCGCCGCGCCGACGGCGCTCTTCTCCACGTCCCGGCTGAAGAGGGACCATTCCGACTGGAGGGCCGCGATCGGGTGCACGGCGTACGCCTCGCGCAGCTCCGGGCCGGTCACCTCGCTCAGGCCGAGCTGCTTGACCTTGCCCTGGTGGACCAGCTCCGCCAGCGCGCCGATCGATTCGGCGAGCGGGACGGCGGGGTCGCGGCGGTGCATGTAGTAGAGGTCGATGACGTCGGTGTTCAGCCGGCGCAGGCTCGCCTCGACGGCGGTACGGATGTACGCGGGGTCGTTGCTGATGCCCCGGTAGCGGGGGTCGTCGGTGCGGACGAGGGCGAACTTGGTGGCGAGGGTGATCTCGTCCCGGTGGGCCCCGACGAACGGCGCGAGGAACTCCTCGTTGGCACCGCGCCCGTAGGCGTCGGCGGTGTCGAAGAGCGTGACGCCCGCCTCCAGGGCCGCGTCGAGGGTGTCGCGGGCGGCGGCGACGTCGGTGTCGCCGTAGAACTCGCTCATGCCCATGCAGCCGAGGCCCTGGACGCCGGTCCGCGGTCCGCCCGCGCCCAGCTCCACGGTGGCGATCTTGTCAACAGTCATCAGGCACTGTGCCTCTCCGGCGCCCGGCGGGCGCCCGCGTAGAACTCGATCTTGTGGTCGAGGACGGCGAGGGTGTCGTGGAGCTCCGCGATCCGCGTGATCACGTCGCGGCGGGTCGCCGCCAGCAGTTCCTGCCGTTCCTCGAAGGTGGACTCCCCCGCGCGCAGCAGCTCCGCGTACCGCACCATGTCGGCGACCGGCATCCCGGTCAGCCGCAGCTTGCCGACGAAGGCCAGCCAGTCGAGGTCGCGGTTGCTGAAGCGGCGCTGGCCGGTGTGCGAGCGGTCGACGTGGGGCATGAGCCCGATGCGCTCGTACCAGCGCAGGGTGTGCGCGGTGAGGCCGGTGAAGGTGACGACCTCGCTGATCGTGTAGCTGTCCTGGCCCGCGGGGCGGGGGTGCTCCTTCGGGGCGGCCGCGCAGACGTCCACCCCCGAGGTGGGCTGTGGCCGTGCGGTTGTCGCGGGAGTGCTCCGGGTGGTTCCGTCGATCACCGTCATGTTCTCCACGCTAAATCCTTGGAGTGCACTCGAAGCAAGCGGAACCGGCGGCGCTTCCCGGGGCGGACCCCCGATCGAACCTGTCGCATTCGCACCAGACTGCCCGATTGGCCCGAGATGAAGGAATGTTCATCCTCGCTTCATGTTCGTACCGTCCGGGACCGTCAGGGTGAACGCATGGCTTTCTCACCTCGTCTGGCGGCCCTGGCAGCCGTCGTCGCCGTGCCGCTGGGCATAGCGGCCACCAGCTATGCCATGACCGACACCTCGGAGGCGCCGAAGGTGCCCCCCACCGTTCAGCTGGAGGAGAGTCCGCGCGGCACACCGACGCCGGGCGGTGTCACGTCGCCGAGCGGCTTCCCGACGCCGAGCGGTTCCCCCACTCCGACCCGTACACCGGACAGCTCCGTCGTTCCGGGCCCCTCGGCGGCCGACGACGACGATGACGACGACTTCGGTGATGACGGTTAGCCTTCCGAGGATCTCCGCCCGGGTACGGATCCTGCTGTGGTTGCTGGTCGTGATGGCCGTCGCGCTGGGCGCGGTCGCCGTCACCGTGCGCTCGATCCTCCAGCGGGACGTGGACCACCGCATCAGCCAGCTGCTCACCCAGGAGACCGGCGAGTTCGCGAACTTCGTGCCGCAGGGGGTGGACCCGGACACCAGCGGCCGGTTCGACACCGCCGACCGGCTGCTCCGCATCTATCTGCAACGGCAGTACGCGGACCCCGACGAGGAGCTGCTGGGGCTGACCGGCCGGCCCGGCGACCGGCCCGACGTCATCCGCCAGCGCCGCGACCTGCCCCGGGACACCGCCCTGTGGCGGGACACCGCGTCGCTCACCCGGATCCGCGCCTCCGAGGACTCCTTCGGCACGCTGGAGCGCCCGCAGGGCGAGCTGCGCTGGGCCAAGGTCGAGATCGGGGCGTCCCCGGGCGGGCAGCCCGGGGCGTTCGTCGTCGCCTTCCACCCGGAGCGCGAACGGGCCGTCGCCGACAAGACGTTCTGGATGCTGCTCGCCCTGTCCGGGGTGGCGCTGCTGATGACGACCGGGATCGGCTGGGCGGTCGCCGGACGCATCCTCGCGCCGGTCCGGCTGGTGCGGACGACGGCGGCGGAGCTGACCGAGCAGGACCTCACCCGGCGCATCCCCGTGGAGGGCCGGGACGACATCGCCGCCCTCGCCGAGACCTTCAACGCGATGCTCGACCGTCTGGAGCGGGCGTTCGCCGCGCAGCGGGTCTTCGTGGACGACGCCGGGCACGAGCTGCGCACCCCCATCACCATCGTCCGGGGCCATCTGGAGCTGATGGGCGACGACCCGGCGGACCGGGAGGAGACGGTGCGGCTGGTCACGGACGAGCTGGACCGGATGAGCCGGATCGTGGAGGATCTGCTGCTGCTCGCGGGGGCCGAGCGCCCCGACTTCGTCACCCCCGAACCCGTCCAGCTGGCGGAGCTGACCGCCGACGTGTTCGTGAAGGTGCGGACCCTCGGCGAGCGGGAGTGGGTGCTCGACAGCGTCGCGGACCTCGAAGTGCGCCTGGATCCGCAGCGGATGACGCAGGCGATGGTCCAGCTCGCGCAGAACGCCGTCCAGCACACCGTGCCCGGCCAGCGCATCCGGATCGGCTCCCGGTCCGTCGACTCCCACGTCGACTCCCGGTCCGTCGGCCCCCGCGCCGAGGCCGGCCGGGACGGGGCAGACCGCGTCGAGCTGTACGTCGCCGACCACGGGCCCGGGATTCCGCAGGAGGACGCCGAGGTGATCTTCGAACGGTTCCGCCGGGGCACGTCCCGGCGCGGGACCCGCACCAGCGGGGCCGGACTCGGCCTCGCCATCGTCAGGGCCATCGCGGAGGGCCACCACGGCCGCGTCGAACTCCGCCGGACCGAGGGCGGCGGAGCCACCTTCGTACTCACGCTGGAGACCGCATCATGAATCGCATCCTGATCGCCGAGGACGAGGAGCGCATCGCCTCGTTCGTCCAGAAGGGGCTGCGCGCCAACGGCTTCACCACCGTCGTCGCCGAGGACGGTGACCTGGCGCTCGGCCACGCGCTGACCGGCGGCTTCGACCTGATGGTCCTCGACATCGGGCTGCCGGGACGGGACGGCTTCACCGTGCTGCGGGAGCTGCGCGAGGCCCGGGTCACCCTGCCGGTGATCGTGCTCACCGCCCGCGACTCCGTCCGGGACACCGTGGCCGGTCTGGAGGGCGGGGCCGACGACTGGATGACGAAGCCGTTCCGCTTCGAGGAGCTGCTCGCCCGGGTGCGGCTGCGCCGGCGTACCGCCGCCCGCGCGCCCGAGGTCACCATGTTGCGCAGCGGCAGCCTCGCCCTGGACCTGCGGACGCGCCGGGCCCGCGCCGAGGACCGGACGGTGGACCTGACGGCACGCGAGTTCGTGCTGCTGGAGATGTTCCTGCGCCACCCGGGCCAGGTGCTGTCGCGCGAGCAGATCCTGTCGCATGTCTGGGGGTACGACTTCGACCCCGGCTCCAACATCGTGGACGTGTATGTCCGCGCGCTGCGCCGGAAGTTGGGGGCTGAGCGGCTGGAGACGGTACGGGGCATGGGCTACCGGCTGCCCTAGATCCCGCGGGGGCATGAGGTCCCGCCGGGCCACGGGCCCCCGGCCGGGCCACGAGATCCCGCCGGGCCATGAGATCCCGCGCGGCCACGGCCGCATGAAAGATCCTTCACGGGCCGCTCATCAGGCGCTCACCGCGCCTTCAGAGGCTATACAGCGTGCCTCTCCCTCTCCGGCAGATCGTCGGCCTCTGCGCCGTCCTCGGACTCTGCGCCCTGCTCGCCGTCCCCGGCGCCGCCCCCGGCCTCAGCGCCGACGGGCGGCTCTCCCTGGCCGTCTTCGCCCTGGCCACCGCCGCCTGGATCGCCACCCCGGTGGATGACGCCTACATCGCGCTCGGCGCGGGACTGGCGCTGACGGTGACGGGGGTGATCAGCAGCGAGACCCTGTTCGCCACCTTGGGCGACGAGACGGTGTGGCTGCTGATCTGCGCCTTCGTCCTGGCGGCCGCCGTGACCCGGACCGGTCTGGCGGGCCGGGCCGCCGTCTTCCTGGTCGGCGGGGCCAGGACCGTACGCCAGTTGGTGCACCTGACCACGGCCGGCCTCGTCGTCACCGCGTTCGCCGTGCCGGCCACGTCGGGGCGGGCCGCGCTCGCCCTCCCGGTGTTCCTGGCGCTGGCGGCCGCGCTCCGTGAACGGACCCGCCTGGTCGTCATGCTGGCGCTCCTCTTCCCGACCGTCATCCTGCTCTCCGCCGTCGCGACGCTCATCGGGGCGGGCGCGCACCTGATCACGGTCGGGGTGCTGTGGGAGCAGACCGGGGAGCAGCTGAGCTTCGTCCAATGGCTGGTCCTCGGACTGCCGCTGGCCGTCGTCTCCTCCCATCTGGCCGCCGAGCTGGTGCTGTTGACGACGACCCGTCGCGCCGACCGAAAAGGTCCTGTCACGATCACGGCGGCGCAGATCCAGGAGCACTCCGAGACGGCCGTCGAGGGCCCGTTCACCCCGGCGGAGTCCCGGTGCCTGCTGCTGCTGGCGACGGTCGTCCTGCTGTGGTGCAGCGAACCGCTGCACGGGGTGTCGCCCGCCGTGGTCGCGCTCATCGGCGCGCTGGTGGCGACCTCGCCCGCGCTGGGGACGGTCCGCTTCAAGGACGGTCTGCGGACGGTCCCCTGGCCGCTGCTGCTGTTCATGGCCGCCACGATGGCGATGGGCGTCGCCCTCTCCGACTCGGGTGCGGCCGACTGGCTGGTGGGGTGGATACCCCTGGGGGCGTCCACGCCCCCCTGGATGTTCCTGACCGGCGTGGTCGTCGTCAGCACGGCCGCCCATCTCGCGCTCCAGTCGCGCTCCGCCCGGTCCTCCGTCCTCGTCCCGCTGGTGGTCGCGGCGGCGATCGGGGCCGGGGTCAACCCGGTCACGGCGGCGCTGGCGTCCACGGCCGCCGCCGGTTTCTGCCACACCCTGCCGTCCTCGGCCAAGCCGGTCGCGCTCTTCGCGGACGTGCCCGGCACCCCGACCTACACCCCGCGCGACCTGCTGCGGTTGTCCGCCTTCCTCGCGCCGCTCACGGCGGCCCTCGTCCTCACCTTCGCCCTCGTTCTCTGGCCGCTGCTCGGCGTGCCCGTCCTCCTGGAGACCCAGCCATGACCCACCGCATCGCCATCGCCCCCAGCGGGTTCAAGGAGTCCCTGTCGGCCGCCCGGGTCGCCGAGGCCATCGCCGTCGGCGTACGACGGGTGATCCCCGACGCCGAACTCGACCTCATTCCGCTGGTCGACGGCGGCGAGGGCACGGCGGAGGCGCTGGCCCTGGCGGGCGGCGGCCGGCTGGTCCCGTGCACGGCGACGGGCCCGGTGGGCGACCCGGTCTCCTCGCACTTCGCGTTGCTGGGCGGGCCCGGCCCGCTCACCGCCGTCGTCGAGATGGCGGCCGTCGCGGGCCTCTCCCTGGTCCCGCCGGACCGCCGCCACCCGGGCGCGACCACGACGTACGGTGTCGGCGAGCTGATCAGGGCGGCCCTGGACGCGGGGGCCCGGCGCATCCTCGTGGGCTGCGGCGACTCCGGTACGTCGGACGGGGGCGCGGGCGCGCTCCAGGCCCTCGGGGCCCGGCTCACCGACCGGCACGGCCGCGAACTCCGCCCGGGCGGCGGGTCGTTGCACGAGCTGGAGCACATCGACCCGGCCGGCCTCGACCCCCGACTGGCCGCCGCCGACCTGCTCGTGGCCTGCAACCCGTACAACGTGCTGTGCGGGAAGCGCGGGGTGGCCCGGGTGTTCGGCCCGCAGAAGGGGGCGACCCCGGCGGAGGTGGAGCTGCTCTCGGCGGGCCTGGAGCGGCTGGCCGCCGTCCTCACCCGGGACCTGGCCCCGGCCTTCGCCCCGCCGACCGGCACGCCGCCCATCGACCTGCGGACGGCCCCCGGCACGGGTGCGTCGGGCGGCCTCGGGGCCGGGCTGGCGGCCGTGGGCGCACGGCTCCTCCCCCGCTACGACGTCCTCCTCGACGGCCTCGACCTGGACGCCCGCCTGGCCCGCGCCGACTTCGTGATCACGGCGGAGGGGGCCCTCGACCACCAGACCGTACGCGGGAAGATCCCGGCCGAGGTGGCGCGGCGGGCCCACGCCTCCGGGGTGCCGGTCCTGGTGCTGGCCGGGACGATCGGGCCGGGCGCGCAGGACGTCCGGGCGGTGGGCGTGGACGCGTACAGCGCGATCCTTCCCGCGCCGATGACGCTGGTGGAGGCGATCGGCCGGAGCGGCGAGTTCCTGGCCGACGCGACGGAGCGCGCGATGCGGATCATGGCGCTCGGGACCCGGCTGGCGCCGCTGACCCCGCTGGCCGCGTGAGGAGCCCCGGCGTGCCCCGGGCGTTTCGGGGCCCGGGCCGGGGGCGGCCTCGGGCTTCCCGGGGCCCGGGGCGGACCGCCGGGCACGGCCGTTAGGCTCGGGGCATGGAGAGCCTGCGCATCATCGACACCTGGCCGGTCACGACGGCGGCGGCCGCCGTCGTCCGGTCCGACGGCACGGTCCTCGGCACGCACGGGCCGACCGACCACCGCTTCCCCCTCGCCTCGGTCACCAAGCCGCTCGCGGCCTACGCGGCGCTGGTGGCGTACGAGGAGGGGGCCGTCGAGCTGGACGAGCCGGCCGGGCCCGAGGGCTCCACGGTCCGCCACCTCCTCGCCCACACCAGCGGCCTCGCCTTCGACGAGCACCGGGTGACGGCCCCGCCCGGCAACCGCCGCCTGTACTCCAACGCGGGCTTCGAGGTGCTGGGCGACCACATCGCGAAGGCGTCCGGCATCCCGTTCGTGGAGTACCTGCGCCAGGCGGTCCTGGAACCGCTGGCCATGACGTCCACGACCCTGGACGGCTCCCCCGCCCGCGACGGCGTCTCCACCGTCGCCGACCTGGTCCGCTTCGCCGCCGAGGTCCAGGCCCCCCGCCTGCTCGACCCGCGTACGGTCCTGGAGGCCCAGAGCGTCGTGCACCCGGGCCTCAAGGGCGTCCTGCCGGGCTACGGCCACCAGAGTCCGAACGACTGGGGCCTCGGCTTCGAGATCCGCGACTCCAAGTCCCCGCACTGGACGGGGAACACGTCCTCCCCCGCCACCTTCGGGCACTTCGGGCAGTCGGGCACGTTCCTGTGGATCGACCCGGTGGCGGGCGCGGCCTGCGTCGCGCTGACCGACCGCGCCTTCGGCCCGTGGGCTGCGGAGGCGTGGACGCCGTTCACGGACGCGGTTCTGGCCGAGCTGTCCTGACCCGCCCGCTGCGGCGGCGCACGATCACTTTCCGGACGGAAGGAGCGACGCCCCCGTTCCCCTGGTGCGTCAGGCCGCACCGCAGGAACGGGGGCGTCGCTCCGCCGGGGCGGATCCTCAGACGATCCAGCGATCGCCGAAGCCGCAGTTGGCGATTTCGAGCCGGGCGTCGTTTCCGGCGGAGGAACCGCCGGTCGGACGCAGGCACAGGTCCTTGCTGACGGCGTTGCGGATCCAGTTCGTCCCGTCACCGCGGGGGTCGAGCCACCAGAGCTGGTTGTCGCCCGACGCGTTGCAGTGGAACTGGCCGATCTTCGTCCCCGCCGAACGGGCGTTGTAGTAGCCCAGGTCCAGGCAGAGCCCGTCCTTGCTGTTGCGGATCAGGAAGAGGGGCGCGTTCTGGGGCCCGCCGTCCTTGTCCACGATGTTGAGGTTCCACAGCTGGTTGTCGCCCGTGGTGCCGTTGCACGGGTACTGGTTGACGGCGTTGTTGATCTTGCCCTTGCCGTAACCGCCGATGTCGACGCACTGGCCGGTCGCCGCGTTCTTGAGCACGGTGTTCTGTACCCCGGAGCGTCCGTTGGCCCACTGGCGGAGCTTTTCGGCCGGCGTCAGCACCTTGGCCTTGACCTTGGGCTTCTTCGCGGCCTCGGACTTCTCCGGAGAGGGCGTCGGCGAGGGCGTGACCGGCTGCTGGTGGATCACGGGCTCGGCCGGCTTCTTCTCCTTCTTCTCCTCCTTCTTCTTGCTCGGCGTGGTGGAGGGGGCCGGCGACTGGCTGGTGTAGGTCTCCGGAACCGGAGGGCGTTCACTGTCCAGCACCGTGCCGGCCGCGTTCTCGGTCCGGGTGCGCTCGGGCTCGCGGTCGTCCTGCCCTGCCAGGAGGAAGGGCACCGCGATCAGGAGCGCGCCGACGATGCCGGCCGCCGCGAGCATCGGCTTCTTGGGCCGGCTGCCGGGCGGTTCGTCGCCCTCCTGCGAGCTCGCGCCACCGCCGCCACCGGTTCCGGTGGCGGTCGCCACGGTGCCCGAAGCCGGGCCGTCGGTGCTGACGGTCGCCAGCTCCGCGGTCGGAACGGAAGCCGACGACGCCGACGCGGAAGCGGCGCCGGACAGTGCCGCGGCCGGGGCGGCGGCGGGTTCGGCGGTGCTCTCCGCTTCCCCCCGGGGCGCGTTGGCGCGCGCCCCGGTCGCCTCGCCGGTCTTCGCGGCGTCCGGGCCCGTGGCGGCGTTCGTGTTCGCGGGGGTTCCGGACGCCGGGCTCTCCGCCCGGGTGACGGCCTCCGGAGCGGCTCCGGAGGCGGGCGCGGCCGTACCGCCGGGCCGCTCGCCGCCGCCCGGCGCCAGTGCGCCGCCGGGGTCCCCGGGGGTTCCGGGCATGGTCACCGCTCGGCGGACCGATACCGATGAGCCGCCGGAGTTCCGGCCGTTCCCCGTGCCGCTCTTCCCCGTGCCGCTCTCGCCGGTGGACGTGCCCGACCGCGTGGATATGCGGGGGGTTGGATCATGCTCTCGTGCCACGTAAAGTCCTCGCTCTCGTCGGGGTTCGTTGGCGCGTCACGGTCCGGCCCCCACAGCGCCCGCGCAGCGCTCCGGCCACTGGCCGGTGCCCTTGGGCGTCGCTTCGGGTCCGGACGCGACGGCTTCCAGCCGGGCGAGCACGGCCCGATCCCCCTCGGGATCGGGCGCGAGCGCCCCGGCAGGTCCGGTCAGTTCACGCAGATGGATCTGCACGCCGGGCTGCGCGCGGCGGACGGCCAGCACCCGGAAGAGCGTCCCGGGGGCGAACACGACCTCCTCCGGCCCGCGCTGCTCGGAGAACTGCCGCACGCGGCGGCCGGCGACCGACCAGATGACATAGCTGTCACCCGGCGGCGGTACGGTGCCGGCGTCCAGCCGCACGGTGCTCAGCAGAGCCGCGTCGCGCAGCAGTGTCCCGGGACGCGGCGGTCCGGGACGGCCACCGCCTCCGGAGGCGGTGGTGCCGCGCAGCACCGCGCCCCGGTAGGACGGCATCCGGTTCAGCGCCGAGGCCACGCAGGCGCCGTAGGGCAGCAGGTCCAGCTCGCGGTCGCGCAGACTCCAGGTCAACGCGCCGTGGCTGAACGGTCCTTCCGGAAGGAGCAGGTACATCCGCAGCGCGATGAGATCGGCGCGGGCCGCCTCCTGTTCCTTTCCGCGCAGCGCGGGCATCCGGGCGAGCGCCCGTGCGACGGCCGCGCCGTGCCGGTCCCACAGGTCGCCCGCGAGCGCGCGGAAGGCGGTCCGCTCGGCCTCGGAGCTGCGGTGACCGGGGTCCAGCAGGATCGGGGGAAGCGGAGCCTGGACGAACTCCGCGCCCTCGTCCCCGTTCCCCTCTCCGTCCTCGTCCTCGGCCTCGGTCACGTGGCCGGTGTCGGCCGTGTCGGGGGCCTCGGGATCGGGAACGCCTCGGGAATCCGGTGCATCCGGTACAGGCGGTACGGGCGGTACGTCCGGAAGCCGGGCGGCACCGGAATCCGACGAGGCGGTCGAGGTGAGCGGCGCCGTCGCGGGCACGGGGTCGGAGGATTCGGCCCCTACCCGGTGCGCCGGTCCCGGCGGGGCGGGCGCGGGCTCCGGATCGCGAACGTCCGGGCCTTCGGGGCGGAGAGCGGCCGGGGCGACCTCGGTGGAGTCCGGTCCGGTGGACGGTTTCGGGGTGGGGGCGGCTGCCGGACCGTCCGGAGCCGCGGAGATTCCCGGGGCTCCGGCCTCCGCCGGGGTCTTCTCGTTGTCCGCTTCCGCGGGGTCGGGCGCGAGGATCGACGCGCCGCCCGCCTCCGGCTCCCCCGGCCCCTCGGGGGGCGCGGATCCGGCGTCCGCGTCGGGGCTCTCGTCGCTGTCGGGGTCTTCGGGCACCCCAGGTGCGGGGTTCTTCCGCTCAGCACCGGACCGGCCCTGCCCGCCTCCCGGTTCGGAGCCGTCGGCCGCCGCGGCGCCTTCGGTCGTGGCGGCGTTCCCGGTCGTCCCGTCGGTGGCCACGCCCGCCTCGGCGCGTTCGTCCGGGCCAGAGGTCTCAGCTGCTCCCCCGTTGTCGTCGCTTCCGGTCTCGGCCGCCGCTCCCGCGCGGCCGGCTTCTTCGGGGCCCGGGGGCCGTACGGGGTCCTCGTCCCGACCGGCGGCGGGGGCCTCGGCCTCCGGGGCGTTCGCCTCCGGCTCCCGCGCTTCCGGGCGCCCGGCCGGGCCGGTGCTCCGCTCCGGGGCCTGGGGGGTCGGAGCGGCATGGGCGCCGAGCGCGGGGCCGGCGGTCGTACCCGACGTGCGGGCCCGTCCGGCGAACCCCGTCGGAACGGGGTCGTCCGACCAGTCGAACGTGTCCGCCCGTCGCTCCCGCTCCTCGCGCGCCGCGCTCCTGCCGGACGCGCCGGACATGCCCGGGGTGGCCGGGGTGCCCGGGGTGCCCGGGGTGGCCGAGCCGCCCGAGGTTGGCGGGGTGGCCGGGGTGGCCGGGGTGCCACGGGTGGCCGGGGTGGCCGAGCCGCCCGAGGTTGGCGGGGTGGCCGAGCCGCCCGAGGTTGGCGGGGTGGCCGAGGTACTCGGGGCGCCCGAGGTGCCCGGAATTCCCGGGGTACCCGAGCCGCCCGTGGTTGCCGAGGTGCCCGGGGTGGCCGGGTTACCCGAGCCGCCCGTGGTTGCTGGGGTGCCCGAGCCGCCCGAGGTTCCCGGCGCGCCCGAGGTTGCCGGGGTGCCAGGGGTGGCCGGGTTACCCGAGCCGCCCGTGGTTGCCGAGGTACCCGAGCCGCCCGGCGCGCCCGAGGTTCCCGAAGTACCCGTGCTGCTCGGCGTCGTGGGCGTACCAGGTGCCGAGCGCGCACCGGACGCACCGGGTCTGCCCGGCGTGCCCGAAGGGGTGGAGGCGGCCGGCGTACCGGATGTGCCCGCCCCCGTCGCGGCGCTCGCGCCCGTCTCCGTGCCGGCGGCCATCGCCTCCCTGAGCTGCCGTGCACGGTCCGTGCGCGCCGCTCTGCCCCCGATCTTCGCGGGCGGGGCCTGGGTGGACCCGGAGGTCTGTCCCGGCTGGTGCGGCACCGCGGGTTGTCCGAACTGGGTTCGCGGGCCCTGGCCTAGGCGCTCCGCCGGTCCGGACGACGCCGGGCGCTCGGTGCCCCGTACACGAGGCGGCGGTGACGACGATGCCGGTGCGGTGGCTCCGGACGGAGCGACCGCACCGGCCGCGGCGGGACGGCCCGGGGCCGTCTGGCCGGCCCGGACCGGGGCCGGGGCGGCGTGGCGCAGGGTACGCAGTCCGTACTGGGCCGCCAGCCGCCGCAGTTCGCGTCCGCCGTCACGGGCCACACCGTGCACATGGAGGACCGTGCGGCCGCGCAGGTCCGGCGCCAGGGATTCCAGCACGTTCGACAGGACCGGCCACAGCGAGGCGTCGAGGAGTTCACCCGGCATGCCCAGCTCGATCATCGGACCGGCCGGGTCCACCCGGCGGGCGGTGGGAGACAGCGCCGGGCCGCCGCGCGGCCCCACCCACATGCCGGCCCGAGTCACCGTGAGCTGCCAGTCATCGGTCAGCCCGACCACGCCCTCCTCCGGACGCGCGGGCCCCGGCAGCGGAGGGCTCCAGCGCAGCAGCCGGGGCTGCCGGGCGCGGCCCTCCGCGTCCGGCGGGGAGCACCGGACCGCGTCCACGAACGGGATCCACGCCGGGGTGCCGTCCGGCGTCGCCAGGACCGACCGCACGGAGTAGGTGCCCAACAGGCCGGCGGCCGCGACGAGCGGCAGCCCGGTCATGACCTCCACCTCGATGTCCAGCCGGTCGGAGACCGACTGGGCCAGCGGCAGCAGATCGCGCCGCCCGCCGGGCACGAGCCGCACGTCGACCTGGACGTCGTCCGGCAGGGCTTCGAGCACCTCGGCGACCTCCTCGGCGGAGATGTCCTCGCCGTAGGGCACGCCGACCACCACGGTCAGGCGCCGGGGGTCAACCGGTACGGCGTGGTAGAGGTCGCCGGGCCGGGTCGGTGCCGCCCCGGACGGACGGACCAGCACCCCGGCAGGTATCTGCTCGACGACGCAGCCGCCCGCCAGGGCGGACGGCAGGCTGTCGAGCGCGGACTGCCAGGACGGCTGTGGGCTGCGCGGGCCCAGGGGTTCGGGCCGTTTCCCCGGCGCGAACCGCCACCAGACGCCCGCCGAGGGCCGCCGTCCGGCGCCTTCGACGGACGGGATGAAGAGGGTGCCGCCCGGCACGACGAGCGGCGGCCCGTCCGGCGCCTCGACCTCCATCCGCCAGGCGTCGGCGATGCGGCGCGCGGTGGCGGGCCGGCCCTCGGCGTCATGCCCCGCTCCGGGCATGACCAGCCGTACGCTGTCGACCCCCGACTCGCCCAGCGTGTCGAGCAGTTCGCTCAGCTTCGGCCAGAAGGCGGCGGAGCCCGCACCGTCGGCGCCCGCGATGACGGTCACGGTGTCCTCGTCCGCACGCATGGTGCGGGCCAGGTCGGCGACGTCGGCCGGGGTGAGGGTGTCGTCGGAGAAGGTCCGCAGCAGCAGCATGCCGTCGTGGTCCTCGACCAGGAACCCCTCCTCGGCTCCACCGGCCGGTCCGGTGGAGGTGGTCGGCGCGGCAGCGGCGCGGTCGCGCCCGGCACCGGTGGCGGATCCGTTGCCGCGTCGGCGTGCGAAGACTCCTCTGCCCTTCATGCCCGAGCCTCCGTTCCGGCCGGGGACGCGGCCGTTTCGGTCCGGCGGGGCGCGTCGGCGTGGAGCCGGTCGGCGTCGGTCACGTGGACCGCCAGGATGCGCGGCGCGCTCGGCCCCTCCGGGCCGTCCGTGTCCACCGGCCGGGCCTCGCCCGCCTGCTGGGCGGCGATCTCCTCGGCCAACGCCTCGGTCTCCATGATCATGCCGGCCGGTCCGGTCGGATTGACGTAGAGGGAGTGCCCCTCGGGCAGCCCCGCGACCACGTCGGCCACCGGGACCAGCCGGGCGGCGAGCGACCCGAGGGCGCGGAGGTGGGCCGGGCTGGTGAAGACGGGCACCACGGGGTCGCCCTGGGCCGACCGGAGGGCCGTCGGCTCACCGTCGGAGCCAATGAGCACCGCGACCTTCGACGCGGCCAGGGCACGCAGGACCTCGCCGGCCGGCCCGTAACCGGTCACGGCACGCTGAACGGCGGACTCCACCGGGTCGGTGGCCCTGGGCCAGCCGAGCGCCGCCGGGGAGGGGCGGTAGTCCGCGTTGTCCTCCCACGCCACGATCGTCCCCCCGGCGTCGGTACGCCACCGGCCGGGAACCGCCCAGTCCGGCGGCGCGCCCTGCCCCGACCACGCGGCGTCGGGGACGCTCAGCCATCGTTCGGGCAGCTCCCGGGCCGCCTCGACCACCTCCGGGGGCGGCTCGGGCTGCGGACCGGCCGGGGCCACCGGCCCGTCCGGGGCGGGGGCCGGGTCCGCCGGCCCACCGGCGGTCGGAACCGCTTCGGCCGCCGCGGGTCCCGGCACCGGTATCGCCGGATCGTCCTCGGCTGCGGGGAGGGGCTCGGGTCCCGGCGCGGGAGAGATCTCCGGGACGGAGCTGTCGACGTACTCACTCACCGGCGGGCACTCCAAGAACAGAAGACACGAGCCATTGCTGCGAACTCACCCTCATCAGTTGACAGTCCGACGGTGCGGACCGCCGGGCCGGACCCCTCGGCCGTGGAGCAGCGGGCCGGCGAGCGGGCGTCAAGCGGAATCACCGGCCACGCGAGGATTCCGCTCACGGATGAACCGTACCTGTACAAAGCGGAGTTAGAGGAGTCGGATCTGTACCGTCCTGCCCTCCCCGCCGCCCGGCCCTGCCCTCCCCGCCGCCCGGCCCTGCCCTGCCCTGCCACCCCCGACGCGGCCGGCCGGGGGCCCGCGGGCTCAGCTCTCTCCCCGGAAGAACTCGGGCCGCTCATCGGCGGATCCGGGGGGCCAGGGGGTGGCCCCGGAGCCGTTGCCCGCCGCCGGTCCGGGGGGCCAGGCGTCGGCCTCCTCCAGGCGGGCGAACTCCTCCAGTTCGGCCTGGGCCGCCAACAGGGCGTTCGCCGTGACGAGTTGCCCCACGGGTGCGGACGAGCTGAGGACCAGTACTTCCTTCCCCTCGGGCAGCCGGTCCAGGAGGTCGGGAACCAGCATCGTCTCGTGCGGCGGCAGCCTGTTCCGGTCCAGATCCGGGGAGGGCGGGAAGACGGGAACGGCCTGGGTGCCGTCCTGCGCGTCGGTGACCGCCAGGCCGCCCACCTCGTCGAGGCACACGGCGACTTCGGCGTCGGCGACCATCAGGGCGAACAGATCCTCCGAGGCGTACCCGGTGGCGACCAGCTGCACGGCGGCGTCCACGGGGCTGACCGGCGGGGCCCAGCCGTGTGCGTCGGGCGACGGGCGGTACTCGGCGTTCTCCTCCCACTCCACGATGTCGCCCTCGGTGTCGCTGCGCCAGCGCCCCAGGATCGCCCACGGAGGCGTGGGCTCGTCCTCGTCGCCGGTCCAGTGCCGGTCGATCACGGACAGCCAGTGGTCGGGGGCCGCCTTCGCGGCCTCCACGTAGTCCTCGGGCGGCTCGCGGAACCCCGGTTGACCCCGCAGCACGGCGGACGGGCCGCCCTGGACACCGGAAGGGCGCGGTCCAGAAGCCGCGGGCCCGCCGGCCGTCTCCGCGTCGGCGGGGCCGTCGGGCTCGCGGTCCGGTGCACCGGAAGGGCTCGTCATCGGGGCAACTCCATCGGTTCGCTTCGTGCGAGGTACGGGGGCGGTCAGCTTTCGGAGCGCGCGGAGGCTTCGCGGTCGGTCTCCCCGGCGGGGTCCGGGAGGGGGGCGGCGGGGGAGGACTCCGGGCCGTCGGCCTCGGCCTCGGTGGAGCGCCGCGGTTCTTCCGGCGTCGCCCCGGCGGCCTCGTCGACCGCCCGGCGCAGGGCGTCGGTCTCGACGGTCATACCGACCGGCCCGGAGGGGTTGACGTAGAGCAGGTGGCCCTCCGGCAGACGTTCCATCACCTCGGTGACCGGCGCGAGTTCGTAGCCGAAGCGGCCGGCCGCGTGCAGATGAACGGGCGAGGAGAAGACCGGTACCACCGCGGTCCCGTCGGGTGAGACCGCCGACAGCGGTACGCCGCCGGGCGCGAGCAGGACGGCGACCTCCGCCGTGGCCAGCGCCCTGGGGACCGCCTCCCCCGGACCGTACCCCGTGGCCGAGAGCTGCACCGCCTCGTCCACCGGGTCGGTGGGGGCGGGCCAGCCGAGCGCCTGGGGCGACGGCTGGTACGCCTCGTTCGGCTGCCACTCCTCGATGTCGCCGTCCAGACCGGACCGCCACCGGCCCACCACGGCCCATTCCGGCGGATCACCCTCGCCCGCCCAGGCCGGGTCGACCATGCCGAGCCAGTGATCGGGAGCGAGCCGGGCGGCCTCCCTGATCTCCTCGGGGACCGGCGGCGCGGCGTCGTCGCCGGTCGCGGCCGGTGCTGCGGCAGTGCTGTCGTTCATGGATTCCTCGCTGGGATCAGGCACGGACGTCGTTCAGTATGCGGCGGATCCGGTCGGCCAGGCTGCTGGGGGGCACCTGGTTCCGAGCGCGGAACCAGTCGTCGACCAGGTGCTCCAGCCGCTCGGGCGTCAGTGGGGCGGACTCTGACGCGGTGTCGGGACCGAGCGCCGACAGGAGGCGCAGGGCGTCCTCCAGGACGATGTGGTGCTCCTGGGCCCATGCGGCGACCACGGGGTCGGCGGGATCAGCCGGTCCGGGCAACTCCTCGCCCCCGTACGGGTGCAGAGCGTGTTCGTCGGGGAACAGTCCGTCGACAGCCACGTGCTGCCTCAGTTCCGCCTCGGTCAAGGGGGCGATCCTCCAGTAACGGCCCCAGTTGTCGACGTAGTCGAGGTCGGCCGGCTCCGGGGCACCGGCGTCCCGCAGCCGGTCGAGGACCAGTTGGCTGCCGCGCATGATCTCGTCCAGACCGTGGTGCTCCGCCTGCAGCATCTCTGCCATGAGAGCGAGCCGGACCAGCCCGAGGTCGATGTCGAGGCCCCATTCCTGGCGCATCTTCACCGCCTGGGACATCAGCCGGTGGGCCGAACCGGAGGTGGCGGCCCGGACGAGGGCGCCCCTGTCCTCCGCTTCCGCCTGCGGGACGCTGTCCATGGCGATGTCGTACCGGTGCATGCCCGGAATCCACGGGATGCCGTCGTCCGGCATCAGAGCCCGCTCGGCCTCGCTCAGAGGCGGCGAGAGGTCCTCGGCGCGCGCCCGGGTCCGCAGCTCTCGCGCGGCCCGCTCCATCCGCCGCTGTTCCTCGGGAGTTCGATCCGGTTGTCCCGACAGCTCCTGGTAGGCGGTGATCGTCCGGGACGGAGGCCTGGCGGCCCGGTACTCCTCGGTGATCACGTCGGGGTTGGGGTCGGGGCTGCCGAGCAGTTCGGAGATGACTCCGCCCCGGCCGTCAGGCGCCTGGGAGCCGATCCAGAGCATGCCCATGCGTTCTCGCGTATTGCCCGACTGCACGACGGCGAGGAGCTGGTCCCGGCCGGTGCCGACCGCGCCGTCGACGGTGGGGTCGTCCGAGCCCAGTTCTGTCCAACGGCCCGCCGCGACAGCCCGGTTCCACAGCTCGCGGGTCATCACCGCGAGCTGGGCGTCGACCGCTTCGTGGCCGCCGAGATACCGGCCGAGGCGCTGCTCGAAACGCACGGCCTCGGTCGTGTAGCGGATGCGGGCCATGACCCACTCCGGCGCCGGCCGGTCCGCCGCCCGGCGCAGCACGGACGCCGGGGCGAAGGACAGGGCGTGCACCAGCCGGTTCAGCCGCTCCTCCTCGTCGACGGCCGTAGCGCCGGGTCCTTCCGGAAGCCCGGCCAGATGGCGGTCCCCGTCCGCGACCAGCAGGGCGAGCGGTCCGCCGTCGGTGCGCTCACCGTGGAACGTCACCTCGTCCTCGGGGCCCGCCACGGCCACCGTCACACCGAGGCGGCGTGCCGTCGCCGCTGCGAGGGGCCTCATCGGCAGGGTGGTGCCGCCCTGTCGGTAGGAGGGGTCGGCGAGCAGCACCCGCAGGCGCTGCACCGGGCTGAGCGCCACCCGCGAGGCGGGGAGGCGGTCGCCGAGGAGCATGGCCTCCGTGCGCAGGGCTACGCCGAGGGAGGCGCCGGCCCGGTCGAGGAGGGCCAGCGGAAGGTCGCGGCCGCCGTCCAGCGGCGGGATGTCCAGCTCGGACACGTCGTCGTCGGTGACGGCTCCGCCCAGCCAGGCGCGGAAGTCCTCCGCCGTGTCGACGCCCGCGTCCCGTAGTCCGTCCGCGGCCACGTGACGGACCGCGAAGAGCAGGACGTCCGCGGTCCGGTCCCCCTCGCCCGGGGATTCGTGCAGCGCGAAGAGGGTGCCGTCGAGTCCGGCGGCGTACGGTCCCGTGCGGCGGTAGCCGTCGCGGGGCGCGGTCGCGTCCGGCTGCCGCGTCTCCGACGCGTCGGTCCCGCTGTGGTCGGCGGTCCCGCTGGTGTCGGCGGTGTCGTCGGTGAGTTCGACGATCCGGGGCGAGGTGCCGTCCTGCGCGTTGTAGTAGACCGGGTGGGGATAGCCGGGCATCTCCCGGAACTCGTAGTCGAGGTAGTCACGTCCGGTCCTGGGCTCCGTCGCGACCTCACGGTTGACGATGCTCAGCCCCGCGCCCGGCGGATAGAGGGCCTCCTCCTCGTCGAGCCACGCCGAGAACGGCGCCACCGGGCGGGCGGTGGAGTGCTCCACATATCCGCGCATCGCGTGTCTGTCCTGGGCGTCGCCCATCTCCTCCAGATCGCCCCGGGTGTAATTCGCGGCCCTCTCCCAGCTCTCGGTGGTGCTGCGGAACCGCGGCACGAACAGCGTGGTCGCGGTCAGCAGCGGCGAGTCCTGCGGGATCGCGCCCAGGGGCCCCGGGAGCCAGCCGCCCCAGTAGACCGGGCCGTTGAGCGGCGGCAGGATCTCCAGCGCCTCGACCGCCATGTCGACGTGCATGCTCATGTCGTCGTACAGCCGGTCGGCGACGCGGTTCACCCGGTGGCGGATCTCCTGGACGTCCGGCCCGGTCGCGTCCGGGCCCAGGTCCCGCAGATCGGACAGGGCATCGCTCAGGTCCTCGTCACGGTTCAGCAGTTCGGGCAGGCCCTGCCCGCTCTCCACAGCGTCCTCCCGGACGTACCGCCATACCCGTTGCCTGAACATCCAGCGGCCGACCGCCTCGCCGACGCGCCCGGCGGTGACGTAGGTCTTGAAGAGCTCGTGGTCCTGGCTGGTGTAGAGGAACAGGGCGGTCAGATGGCCCGGGGTCAGGGCGCGCAGGGAGGCCCGTGCGCGGTCGCCGAAGCGTTCCAGCCACTGGGCGGCCACCTCGGTCCGCCTCGCCGGCCCCTCGCCCACGGCTCCGGTCATCGCCGCGTTCATCGCCCCGACGAGGTCTCCGGGGACGTCCGTGTCGAAGCGGGAGATGAAGCGCGTTCTCAGGTCGTAGGCCTGATGGTGCGGCAGGACCGGGCCCATGCCGAAGACACCCGCGGTCATCCGGTGCAACCGGGCGCCGTCGTGGGCGAGCGCGGCGCGCTCCGCCTCCAGGCCCACACCCGCCAGGTGCGAGGCGCGCAGCACCTCGTGCAGGGACTGGGTGTCGGTCAGGATCGACCAGGACAGCACCGCCTTGCGGAAGGCCAGCAGCTCGGGCCCGCTCGCCCCGAGCGCCCGGTACGCCTGGAGCATCCACAGGGCCGGGCCGACCATGCCGCCGACGTGGCGGAAGCCGCGCGGGTCGTGCGCGACCCGGTACGCGCCCTGCCGGTTCCCGTTCGGCCGGGGCGGCCAGGGCATCGCGAGCCAGCCGGGCAGGGTCTGCTGCAGGGTGACGGGTCCTCCGTTGCCGTACGCCGCCAGGCCGAACGCCCGGACCAGCTGGGGAACCGACGGCCGGCTCTCCAGGAAGCGCGACACCGCGTCCGGCTGTCCGGTCCACTGCTGGGCCTCGGGGCCCTGGAAGAAGGCGCCGTCCGCCGCGAGCGGACCGTGTCGCTGCGCGAGGGCCTGACGGAGCCGGGAGAGGGCGTGCGCGGCGGCCTGGACGGTCTCGGGTTCGGCGGCCAGCCG
Source organism: Streptomyces sp. NPDC058576 (assembly GCF_042718715.1). Classification (NCBI taxonomy): domain Bacteria; kingdom Bacillati; phylum Actinomycetota; class Actinomycetes; order Kitasatosporales; family Streptomycetaceae; genus Streptomyces; species Streptomyces sp. NPDC058576. The sequence goes on from NZ_JBHXPF010000001.1 coordinate 247,515, forward strand.
CTGTGCCAGCCCCGCCTCGAACCGGAAACTGAGGTTGCGCCAGTTCCGGTCCCGGTAGAGCCGGGCGAACCGCACGGTCTCGGGTGCTCCGGCGACCCGCCACCCGGGCACCGACCAGGGCTGGGTGACGGCGGCGCCCGTGGCGGGGGCCGGGACGGCGGGGAGCACGGCGTTCGCGCCCGCCCGGGACCTCGGCGGGACCCGCAGGACGGTGGTGGGGCTCCCGTCCGCCGCCTCCAGGAGGTGGATCTCGGCCGTCGGTCCCCCGTCCTCGTCCCGGCCCGGGGTGATCGCCGTGCGACCGGTGTTGAGGTACACGTCCAGGCCGGTGAGGTCGGCGATGTCCGCGGCCCGGCGGACGGCGCGCTCCAGGCTCTCGCCCCCGGGTGCGGTGCCGGCGGCGGTGACCACGTCACACGCGAGGACGGTGATGCTGGTGAAGCCCGCGGCGGCCAGGTCCTGTCCGAGCAGACGTCCCACCGCCGCGCTGTCGGCGCCGGCGGGCAGGTCGTTCGCCCCGGCGACGGCGTAGCCTTCCGGCCCGCCGTGAGACGTCCAGAAGAAGGTGCCGGACGCTCCCGTGGCGGGGAGGGGACGCCGGTGGGCGACGCGTTCCTGGGCGGGTCCGCGGCTCCATTCCGTGTAGTGGGTCGCCTGGGGCAAGCGGCTGTAGAAGGGCTCGCGCAGCGCCCAGTCGCGCCGCGTGAAGGATGCCTTGCCGACGGTCCTGCCGTCCGCGGTGATCTCCTGGACGACGATCTGCTGGGTGGCCGGCGCGGTCCCCTGCCCCTCCCACGGGGCATTCCAGTAGTCGTGCCGGGGGTAGGCGCGGGTGGCCGTTTCCGAGGGGCCCGCGTCGACCAGGCCGGAGTCCGCGTCGGAGTCCGTTTCGGCGTACCCGTCGGCATCCGACAGTTCGACGTCCGACGGGTCGGAGCCGGAGCGGCCGAGGTCGAACACGTCGTCCACCGCGTCCTCGAACACGGCCGGTGTGTACGGCACCGGGCCGGTCCGCGGCACCTCGGAGAGGCTGTCGGGCAGCGGGGTCGTCTCCTCGGCCACCTCGTGCAGCATCGGGGGCCGCCGGTAGGACTCGACGAGTCGCCGGCTGACGACGTCGAAGCGCATGCCCGGCGGGTACAGCGCCTCCCCTTCCGACAGGTGCTTGAGGAAGGGGGCGGCGTCGCGGGCCGTGGAGTTCGCGACCTCGATCAGTCTGCGGTGCGACCGGGCGGGCACGGGCTTGTCGCTCAGCGCGAACTCGACGGCCTCCTCGCTCCTCAGCGAGGTACTGCGGAAGAACGCCACCTCGATGGCGCCGTCGCCGTACAGGGGGCCGTTCAGGGCGGGCCGCTCGATGGGCCCGGGCGCACCCCGCTCGCCCCACCAGATGGTCCGGTCGACGGGCGGCAGGATCTCCAGGGCCTCGACGACCATGTCGATGTGGAGCCTCAGCTCGTCGTGGAGCCGGTCGGCCATCAGGTCCGCGCGGCGGCGCAGCGCGGCCAGGTCGGGATGGGGGGTGTCGAGGTCGGGCAGCTCGGTGAGTTCGGCGTACAGATCCGCGAACTCCGGACGGCTGACCAGGGTGAGCGGCGGCATGTCCAGCTCCTCCTCGCGCGCCGATTCCCGCAGGTACTGCCAGCTGTGGAAACGCACCAGGTGACGGCTGACGCCCCGGCCCAGCCGCTCCCCGTTGAGCAGCGCCTTCATCAGCCGGTAGTCGTAGGAGCTGTAGAGGTACAGGGCAGTGATGTGGGCGGGCGTGAGCTGCCTGAGCGCGGCGGCGCCCCGGTCGCCGTACCGCTCCAGCCATGCGGCCATGATCTGGAGTCTGGGCGTGGGTCGGGACGGCAGCGCTCCGGCGAGCGCGGCGTCGGCCATCGTGACGAGGGCGTCGGGCACGTCCATCGTTCCGGTGAGCTCGAACGGGAAGGACATGCGGTCCTGGTAGAGCGCCTGGTGCGGCGGAACCAGGGCTGCGGGCGCCTTTCCGTCGTCCTCGCGCGGCAGCAGGCCGCTCTCCGTGAAGGCGCCCACGGTCCAGATGTGCAGCGCGGCCCCGTCACGCGCGGCGGCTCCCCGCTCGTCGGCGGCGCCCATGCCGATCAGATGGGAGGCGCGCAGCACCTCGTGCAGCGACTGGAGGTCGTAGGGAATCGTCCAGGCGGCCACGGCGGCGCGGAACGGGGAGAGCAGCTCGGACGGCAGGCCGAGTGCCGCGACCACCCTCAGCAGGTGCAGCGCGGGCCCCCGCTCGCCGCCGACCCGGCGGAAGCCGCGGCTGTCGTGCACGGCGCGGTAGGCGCTGTCTCCACCGAACCGCCCGCCGCCCTCGGCGAGCGCCTCGTGGACAGGGGTCGGCAGCCCCCGTCCGGCGTAGGCCGCGTACACGAACGCCCGCATCAGCCCGTCCAGCGCCTCCGGGCCGGGCGGTTCAGCGAGCAGCCGCTCCAGCTCGGCTGCCGGGTCGTCGGGGGTCTCGTCCGGGGCGAAGAACGCGCGTGCCGCACGCTCTTGTCCGTTACGGAGGGCGAGTTGGCCATGCAGCCCGCGCACCGCGAGCCCGGCGGCCTCGGCGAGCCGGGGGACCTCGCTCAGCGCCTCGGCGAGCGAGTCCTCCCAGTCGACGCTCGCCTGTCGCCAGGCGCGCTCCTGGTAGAACCCGGTGAACCGTGCTGTGCCCGGCGCGCCGGCCGGGCTCCAGGACGACACCGACCACGACGTGCCCCGGTCGGCGTCGAGGTCGTCGAGCTCTTCGGGGGCGGCGTCCAGCACCCGGCCCTGGACGTTGAACTGTCCGGGTGCGGGGTAGCGGTACGCGGTGCGTCCGGCGGCGGACGCACCCGGCGTCGGGACGCGGGGGCCCGTCCAGCCCGCCGGATAGGCCGTGACCCACTCCGTGGGCTGCCCGTCGGCGTCCTCCAGCAGGTGCGGCAGCCCGTCGGACACCGCCACCCGGCCGGTGGGGAGGTGGACCGGCAGTCCCGCCGCGTCGGCGATGCGTTCGGCCCGCGCCCGGGCCTCCGCCCGGCTTCGGGGCACGTCGCCGGGGCCGCAGGCGAGCACCGTCACACTGCCGAAACCGCGCGTGCCGGCCGACCGCAGCAGCCGCCCGGCGTAGGAACCGTCATCCGTCCGGCGGCCGCCGTCCTCGGTGACGAGCGCGAGCCCGTCACCGCCTCCGTGCGAGGCGAAGAAGAACGTCCCCCCTGTCGTTCCGCCTCCGGGCAGCGCCCGGTGGGTGGGGACGGGCCTGCCGTCGCCGTCGCGTTCCCACGACACGAAGCCCGTGGCGGCGGCCAGTCGGCCGTACTCCTCCTGCCGTTCCGCCCAGTCCGCGTCGTCGAACGACGCGATGCCGATCGTGCTGCCGTCCTGTCGGCGTACGGTCCGCAGCACCGGTGCGCGACGGGACGGCGTCTCCCGGGCTTCGGTCGGGGGCGCGACGCCGAAGAGTTCGTCGGGAGTGCCGGACGCCGTGCCGGTCGTGGTCGCCTCGGTGACGTCGATGCTCTCGTACGGCCGCGTACGCGGGTCGCCGGGGACGACCGTGCGGGTGGTGACGTCGAAAGAGGCGCCCGGCGGGTACAGGACCTCGGTCTCCAGCGGCAGCACCACGAACGGGCTGACCTCGCGCGCGGTCGAGTCCGACACATGGACCAGTCCGAGGTGCGTGTCGCCGGGGGCTCCCTTGCTCCGGTGCATGAAGCCGAGCGCTTCGTCCCGCTTCAGCGCCGTGCTGCGGAAGAAGGGCACGGTGATGCGGTTCTGCCCGTACACCGGTCCGTCGGACGGTGGCGCGCCCAGCGGGCCGGGCATTCCTCGGTCGCCCCACCAGACGTCTCCGAGCAGCGGGGGCAGGATCTCCAGCGCCTCGACCACCATGTCGACGTGCGAGGGAAGCTCCGCGAACACCGCGTCGGCCATCGCGTCCAGACGGCGCCTCAGGGCGGCCACCTCGGCGGTCCGCTCCTGGAGGTCGTCCACGTCCCACAGGGCATCGAACAGAGCGGTGAAACCCCGCTGCCGGCGCAGCGTCATCGGGAGCAGGTCGGCGGCTCCGACCTCCGCCATCTTGCTGGTCATCGTCCAGGCGTTGAGACGTACGAGTCGACGCCCCATACCCGCGCCGAACCGCTCGCCGTTGAGGAACGCCTTCATCAGACGGTAGTCGGCGCCGCTGTACAGGTGGATCGCCGTCAGATGGGCGGGCGACAGCCGCCGCAGCGCGTCCCGGCCCGCGTCGCCGTAGCGGTCGAGCCAGGCGAGGAGCGCCCGGTCCCGGGGGGTGTCCGGGCGCAGAGTGCCGGCGAGCGCGGCGTCGGCCAGGTGCACGAGGTCATCGGGGAGGTTCAGCCCGCTGCGCGTGATGTCAGAGCCGAACGTCATCCGCTCGGCGTACAGGGCGAGGTGCGGCGGGACCAGCCGCGCCGCGGGCCGGTCCGTCCGTCCTTCGCCGTCCGGGGAGCTCGTGATGAGCGAGCCGGCCGCCCAGGTGTGGAGTCCGGCGCCGTCGCGCAGCGCGATGTCGCGCTCCGCGGCGGTTCCCCGGCCGACCCGGTGGGAGGCGCGCAGGATCTCGTGGAGCGACTGGAGGTCGGCCGGGATCGCCCAGGCGATGAGTGCGTCGCGCAGGGCGGTCAGGCTGTCCGGTGCCGCACCGAGCGCGGCGTAGGTGCGCAGAAGCCGTAGCGCGGTGCCGTCCTCGCCGCCCACGCGGCGCATGCCGCGGCTGTCGTGCACCTCGCGGTAGGAGCTGCCCGGCGTGTAGCGCCCCTGCCGGCCGGGCGGGCGGGCCAGGGTCTCGGCCGTCTCGCGGGGCAGGCCGTGGCCCGCGTGGGCCGCGTAGGTGAAGGCGGTCATGAGCGCGGCGAGGGTGAGCGGCCCGGGCGGGGCGGTCAGCAGCCGCTCCAGCGCCGCGGCCGGGTCGCCCGGGGGCGCGTCCGGGGCCAAGAAGGCGCGCAGGGCAGCCTGCTCGCCGTGGCGCGCGGTGAGTTCGCCGGCCATGCGGGTCACCGCGTCGCGCGCTGCCTCGGTGAGCCCCGCGGCGCGGCCCGTGTGCGCGGCGAACGCGAGCTCGAAGGCCGTGCTGCGACGCTGCCACTCCCGGTCGCGGTACAGGGCGGCGAACCGGGCCGTGCCGGGCGATCCGGCAGGACGCCAGGACCGTAGGGCCCAGGCCGGGCCGGTGGCGGCTGCGGGCGCCGGTCCGGTGGCTGCGGGCGCCGCCTCGGCGGGGTCGGGCCCCGGGGTGCTGTCCTGGTCCGCCGCGGACACCGGGGTGGCGTTGATGCGGACGGCGGACGGATAGGCGATCTCCGGCCGAACGCTCTCCCCGTCGGGTTCCTGGGCACGGCGGGGCGTGCCGGCCGTGAAGTGGAACGTGCCGGTGCCGGAATCGTGCCGGGCCGAGTGGACCGGCCAGGCGGAGGGGCCGGTCTTGACCGCCCCGGCGGGCGTCCCGGTCGCGGCCCCCTGGACCGGCCGGGGCCTCCAGATGGTCCTGGTCCACTGCCCCAGCTTCTTCTCCCGCAGGGCGGTGATGCGCAGCGGATCGAACGGGTCGTCCTCGATGAGGTCCAGGGGTCCGGAGTAGCCGAAAGCGCTGCGGCCCGTGCGGTCGGTGAACGACTGGGTCCGCCGCGCGGTGCCGGCCGTGAAGCCGGCCATCGGGAAGACGACGGGGACGTCGACGCCCGCGTCGGTCACCAGCGGGGCCAGGTCGAGCAGCGCCCACAGCTCCTCGTCGGGGACGGGCAGCGGGGCGTGTCCGGGCAGGTGGATGACGATGCCGCCGTCGGCCGCCCGGGTCCCGGTCCAGATCACCAGGGACTTTCCACCCGGCTCCGTTGACCTCCACCGGGCCGGGTGGGGAAGGGTGAGGACGTCGTTGCCGGCCTTGACCCGCGCGTACCACTGGTCGCTCTCCACGCCGTTCGGGGCAGGCCGTCCGCTCCAGTTGTAGCCGGTGGGCTCCGTCCCGTCGGTGAGGATCTGCCGGAGTGCGCCCAGTTCGCGGAGGTGGTGGGCGGCGAGCTGGTGCGGGTCGGTGATGTCGATCCGGCGGGCGTGGGCCCGTACCGCCAGGAACGTCAGGTCCGCCGTCGTCGCGTCGCTCCACGCCTCCGTGTCCGCGAGGTGGAGGGCGCGGCGGCCCAGGCTCTCCTGCTGCGCCGGGTCCAGGCGGAACAGGACCAGGTCGACGCCGGCCACCATCGCCCAGAAGGCGCGGGTGATGTCCTTGGGCCGCAGCGTGACGGGTTCGGGGAGGCCCACCGCGTCGCGCACGAGGTCCTCGCCCTGGCTGCCGGAGAGTTCGTCGACGGTGTACGTCAGGGGGGTGTCCGGAAGCATCCCGGAGAGCGTGCTGTCCGGCTGCCGGCCGATCAGCTGCCGGGCGGCGTCCAGGACGTCCCGGTAGGCGTCGCGGCCCGGGGTGTCACCGCCGACGCGCCGGGCGAGGAACGTCCACAGCTCCATCCGGAACGGGGTGAACCGCCGCAGGCCGGGGTCGTTGGCGCGCAGGGTCTCCAGCGCGGCGATGCCCTTCAGCGCCCGCTCGTACCGGCCGCCCGGCACCCAGCGGTCGTCCTCCACGGCGTGGTCGAAGACCAGGCGCAGCGCGCGCACCAGCCGCAGGACGGTCGCCCGGACCTCCGGCGGCACGGTGTCCGGGTCGCCGTGCAGGTCCGCGATCACGGCCAGGCGGTCCAGTTCGGCGTCGGTCGGCTCGGGGCGGACGCGCACCACGCGGCCGACCACGCCGCCTGGGGTGTCCTCCAGTACGTAGGAGTCGTCGTCCAGCGCCGCGACCAGGGTCGGGCCTTCGACCTCCCGTCGGCCGACGTTGGCCGTGTGCTGGATGAGGGAGAGCTCGTCCAGCGGGTCCTCCACCGGCCTCACCGGGCGGCCCTCCGGCTGCGGGTCGCGGTGGTTGCCCGCCGATGCCGCGTAGCAGACCTGGAGGCCGATCCGGTGGCCGGGCGGCAGCTCGCGGACCTCGCGCAGTCCGCCGATGTACCGTCCGCCGTCGGGCGCGGCCAGCAGTACCGTCGAGCCGTCGCGCAGGACGATGGCCAGCGCGCCGGGGAAGCCGTGCCCGTAGTACGTGTAGACCGCGCGGTCCGGGGTGAACGGCTCGGTGCTGACGAGCTGGTCGCCCAGGGTGGTGGCCGCGTAGTGGATCCGCTGCCGCCGGTGGAAGAGCCCCCGCAGCATCCTCTCGCGCTGGTCCAGGTCGTCGCCGACCGACACCCTGCCGTGCCGCACGCGGCGGTCGAAGACCAGGGGCCGGGTCGCCACGTCGCTGTCGCGGAAGGTCCTGCCCTCGACCGAGGTCCACTGCCGGTCCTCGTAGGGCGCCGGTACCGCGGGCGGGTCGAAGGGCACCCAGTCGCCGTGCCAGCCGGTGGTGTCGTGGACCGTCATCGTCGGGATGCGGGCCTGGAGGGCGGAGTCGTGGCGGAGCCGCCCGTCGCCACTGGGGGCCCATACCCGTCGGCCGAGCCGGCCGGCGACCGCGCGCACCAGGTCCAGGTACTGGGCGCCGGCGTACGGGATCGCCAGGACCACCGGCACGTGGGGCGGCAGTGCGGCCAGTTCCGGATCGGCGGCCAGCTTCTCCGCGAACGCCTCCGGGGTCAGGCCCTGGGCGTCGAGGGCACGGTCGCCGACCAGATAGGCCTCGCTCCCCCAGGGTGCGGGCTCGTCCGGCTCCTGTGCGGCCTGTCCGTCCACAACCTCCCGTACCCGGTCGGTGCGCACCCGGTCGGTCCAGGCGCCCGTCAGATCGCGTCCGAGCACCTTCCCCGCGTCGTCCCGCAGCACGGTGGCCGGGTCCTGGAAGGGGTCCGTCCCCAGGTCGGCCGGGGACGGCGGCCCGAAGAAGGTCGGCTGGTCCTGGCCGGTGGCTGTGGCGGCGGCGGTGAACCGGCGGGCGGCGGCGGTCCATCGGCCCGGGGCGTTGGTCGCCGGGTCCGGCAGGGCGACGATGCCGAGCGGGGTCTGGGGGCCCGGGGCGGTGAGCGCCATCGGGGCGCTGTAGCCGTAGGCGGGGCGGCCGGTGCGCTGCGAGAACCGCTGCACGAGCTCCGGGCTCAGCGCCCCCGGTCCGGTGGTGAGGAACAGCACCGGGATGCCGAGAGAGACCGTGCGCAGCGCGGGCGCCAGGTCCAGCAGGGCCAGGAACTCGTTCTCCGGTACGGGGACGGGGGCGCGGCCGGGGAGGTGGAGGACGGGGGTGCCGGTCGGGTCGACCTCGATGACGTTGAGCAGGGGCATGGGCTTGCCGGGGCCGGCCCATGCGGGTGTGAGCTGGTGGGAGGCCGTCCCGTCGGGCCGGCGCAGGGTGCCCCAGTCGATCCCGGCGGGGGCGGTGGCGCCGGACCAGTTGACGCCCTGGATGTTGGGTCCCTGCCGGAGCAGGGACGCCGGGCCGAAGGCGCCGCTCTCCGCCAGGTGGAAGGCGGCGAGCAGGTCGTGGTCGGTGGCGTCCATGCCCTGGGCGATCGCCTTGGCCGACACCGCCCAGACGGCTTGCTGCTGGTTCCGGCCCCAGGTGGCGGCGGGGTCGAGATGGAGGACCTTGCGGCCCATGGATTCGCGGGCGGCGGGGGTCATCGGGCGGAAGAGCTGGGCGGCCCGGGCCGTGGCCCACAGGGTGGACGCGACGTGGCGCGGGGTGAAGGCCGCCTGGGGTGGCAGCGACTGCACGTGGCGGATCATCTGCTCGCCGGCGTCCGCCAGTTGCTTCAGGGTGACCTGGAGCGCGGGTGAGGGCACGGCGTCGGTGAGCCGTGCGTCGGGGTCGGCCGCGACGCGGGCGGCCGCGTGGTCGAGGAGAGCCCGGTAGCCGGCCAGGTCCGGGGCCCGGCCGGTGTGTTCGCGGACGAAGAAGTCGAACAGGTCCCTGCGGAACGGGGTGAAGGTGTTGAGGGCGGGGTCGTTGGCGCGGAGGCGTTCCAGCGCGCCGATGCCGCGGAGCGCCCGCTCGTAGCGCCCACCGGGGGTGGCCCGGTCGTCCTCGATGGCGTCGCCGAACACCGCCCGCAGGGCGCGTACCAGCCGGAGCGTCGCCTCCCGGGTCTCGGGCGGCACGTCGCCCGGGGTCCGGTGCAGTCCGGCGACGCCCGCCAGCCGGTCCAGCTCGTCGGCGAGCGGTTCGGGGCGGCGCAGCACGCGGCGGCCGTGTCCGCCGTCGGCGGCGCCCATGATGAAGCGGCGGGTGTCGTCCATGCCGGTCATCCGGGTGGAGCCGTCGGTGTCGCGGCGGGTCAGGTTGGCGACGAGCTGGTCGAGCGGGACGTCGCCCAGCGGGTCGTCGACGTGCGGGACGGGGGCGAACGACGGCTGCTGGTGGGCGGGGTCGCCGTCGGAGGAGCTCCAGCAGACCTCCAGGTGCATGCGGTGGCCGGGCGGCAGCTCGCGGACCTCGCGCAGCCCCGCGATGTACGCGGCCGCCTCGTGCTTGCCCAGCCAGACGGTCCGGCCGTCGCGGAGCGGGAGCTGCATCCGGCCGGGTTCGCCGTGGCCGGCGTAGACGTAGACGGCCGCGTCCATGGCGACCGGTTCGGAGGCCGTCTCCTGGGCCCGGGTGCCGGCGGGCGTCCAGTGGACGAGCCGTCGCATCCTGCGCAGGGCGCGGAAGTTGCGCTCGCGCCGCCGCAGCGCGTCCCCCCGGTGGACGGCGATCCGGCCGAACCGCTGGTGGTTCCCGTCGGCCAGCGGACGGGTGATGACGTCGCTGTCGCGGAACACCGTGCCGTCCAGCGCCGTCCACGTCCGGTCCTCGTGCGGTCCGGCCGTCGGCGACGGGGCGACGGACACCCAGGCCCCGACCGGTGCGTCGGGGTCGGAGTCCATCGTCACCAGGACGTGCGCGTCCCCGGTGCCGTCGGGGGCGGTCCGGCCCACACCGCTCGGCCCCCACACGGTGCGGCCCAGCCGCTCGGCCACCGTCCGGAGCGTCTCCAGGTAGCGGTCCCCGGTGTACGGGACGGCGAGGACGACGGGCACGTCCTTCGGGAGCTTCGCCAGCTCCGGGTCGGCCGCCAGCGCGTCGGCGACCGCCTCCGCGTCCAGGACCCGGCCGTCCTTCGCCCGCACCCGGCCGTCCTCGCCGTCGGCGGTGACGACGTACGCGGTGTCCGGCCAGGGGGCGGCGTCGGTCGCGACGACCTTCGGCGCGGCGCCGGGCCGGCGCTCGATGGTCCGCACCTTCCCCGGGAGGATGCGGCTGACGTTCTTCGCGGTCCAGTTGCGGCCCTGCGCGGCGCCGGACGGTCCGGTCAGCAGGGTGTCCGGCGCGAGCAGCGGATCGTTCGGCCCGGTGAACGCGCCGGTCGCCGGTGGCGGCGCGGCGGTGGTCACCGCGGCGGCGGGCGCGGTACCGACGGGGGCGAAGAAGTCCGGGCCGGCGATGGCCGTGTCCCAGGCGCGCACGCTGTGGTGCTGCGGGGTGATCGCCATCCCCGACAGCTCCAGGTCGACCCCGACCGATCCGGCGGCGGAGAGCAGCAGGAACTGCAGCGCCACCGGCAGCGGCGGTTCCGCCTGCCCGTTCGCGGTGAAGTACCCGCTGACCGCCGTGCGCAGGTCGCTCCAGCTGAGCGGGGCGGTGAAGCCGTTGGCAGCGCGGGTCCGCTCCAGCGCCCAGAAGCCGCGCAGCAGCGCCTCGAACGCGGTCGCGTCGTTCTCCAGCAGGGGGCCGTAGACCAGCCGGATCGCCCGGACCCAGCGGCGTACGTCCGGTGCCCGGCCCCGGTCGCCCGTGATCCGCTCGGCCCACCGGCCGAGTTCGGCGGTCGACGGCTCGGGGCGGAACCCGGCCCACCAGTCGCCCTCGGCCAGCTGCCAGCGCGGCCCGGCCGTCTGGTCGGCGGGGACGAGGAACGCCTCCGCGCCGCTGCCGGGGGTCCAGACCCAGCGGTCCAGGCCGTTGGCCAGTTGCTGGCCGGCCACCGGGGTGTCCAGCGGGTCGGCGGGCGGCGGGCCCGCGAGATCGGCCCCCGTCACCAGGACCGGCCGTTCCGGGGCCAGCGCGGTGAGGTCCCCGTCCACGGCGTACAGGAAGTCCACGATGCGGGGGTAGGCGAACGCCGCGTCCGTGCCGTCGGCCAGCGCGAGGAGCGCGCCGCCGGGGCCGCCGCGCAGCCCGACCAGGTACGCGTCCTCGAAGGGCAGGGCCTGGACGGGGCTTTCGAGCGGCACCGGGCCCGGCCGCAGGTAGGTGAAGCCGGTCACCTGGGGCAGCAGGCCGTAGTGCTGCCGCAGTCCGTCCTGCCAAGCGGCCAGCGGCAGGGAGGACGTGCCCACCGGAATGTTCTGCGCGTCGCGGTGCCGGATCACCATCACGCGGTCCAGGAGGACGCGGGCGCCGTCCATCGCGACCACCTCCGCGTACCACCGCATGACCGGCGGGGTCTGCGCCGGGTCGGCGAGGACGGCCAGGGCGCCGCGTGCCGCGTCGAAGAAGCCCCGGGCCTTCGCCTGTCCGCCCGGGGGGATGTTCGGCAGCAGCGCGTACGCCTCCGTCAGCGCGGCCCGCAGGGCCTGGTACGCGGGATGGCCGTCGTGCAGGGGGCGGCCCAGCGCGTACTCGCCCAGCGCCAGGGAGATGTTCCGGCTGTCCCACTCGGTCAGCGGCCTGCGGGTGGCGCCGCCCGCCTGCGGGATGCCGGCTCGCGCCGCCACCATCAGGAAGCCCGCGACGCCCTGCACCACGGGGTTGTCCACGATCCGCCGGACGGACTCGCGCAGCACGTCCTCGGGAAGCGGCGCCCGGGAGCGCAGGGCGCGCTCATAGGCGGCGCGGCCGAGGGCGGACAGTTCGGTGACGGCGCGCTGGATCTCCTCGGGCGTCATGAACTGGCCGGTGTAGCCGAAGTGCCGCAGCTCGACGAGGACCAGGGGGACGGCCAGCCGGCCGTCGTCGGTGTCCAGGACCGGGTAGTCGCCGTCGTCCATGCCGACGGCGTAGCGCTGGCTGACGGGCTCACCCTGGGACGTGCGGCCGGTGAGGACGGCGGTCCAGTGCTCGCGGGGCGTCGGCACCTCCGAGCCGGCGGTGTCGAAGAAGGCGGGATCGGCGGGCAGATGGGGCGTCAGCCGCTGCCGGAAGAAGCCCAGCAGTCGTCCCAGTTGCTCGGCGGCGTCGGCGGAGAGCTGGTCGTGGTGCTCGTTGAGGAACGCCCGGTTGCGGGGGCGCAGCGCCCGCAGGATCCGGTCCAGTGCGTTGCGTGAGGCGGCGGGCAGGAGGTTCTTGATCAGCTCCGGATCGGTGCCCGGCGGCCGGGCGTTGTCGAAGACGTCGCCGATCGGCGCGGCCACGACGTTCTGGAAGCCCAGCCATCCGTAGCCCCAGACCTCGTCGACCTCGGGGATCGCCGCGAGGAAGGGTGCGATGTGGCTCTCCACGGCCAGCGTGCCGAGGAGCTGGTTCGCGTACGTCGCGGTGAGCGACTGGCCGAAGTTGCGGGCGCCGGCGACGGCGGTCTCGAACTTGGGGACGGTGAGCCGCTGGTGGGCGATGTCCTGGAGCTCCCGGAGGCTGACCGTGGGCTGGCCGAGGGTCAGCTGCCCGTAGGCGGTCCAGTCGAATCCCTCGGGGGCGGGGTTGACCTTGGCCTTCAGCCCGGTCTCGGTGAACGTCCAGCCGCCGAGCGGGCCCAGCATCTCGGTGAGCGGGACGGCGGCCTGGCGCTCGTCCGGCAGCCGTCCGGCGGCGCGCGCCCGCTGGAGCTGGGCCATGCCCTCCTCCTGGGTCTGCCGGCGCTCGCCGGGGAGAACGGCCATGGGGTCGAGGACGAACTCGCCGATGGCGAAGTTCCTGCGGACCGGGCGCGGCTGTCCCGGAGGCACCTGCGGCTCGTTGACGTGGAGGAGGCCGTCGGCCGTCATCCAGAAGCCCCGGCTGTCGGTGACGAGCGTGATGCCGGGGCCGTGGGCGAGGACGAGCGTCGAGGTGAGGCGGCCGGGCAGGTCGAGGAAGAGGTCGCGGCGCTCCTCGACCTCCAGTCCGAGGGCGCCGTAGCCGGGCTCGGCCGGCGCGTCGAGACCGGCGTGGACCGTGGAGGAGGACGGGGCGAACTCGGGGAGGGCGTGTTCCAGGGCCTGCCCGCCGGGTCCGACGACGACGGCACGGGCGTCGGAGGCCGCGACCGTGGGCGGGAGCAAGGACACCTGCCGGCCGTGGCCGGCCGAGAGGTCCACCCACACCACACCGCCGCTGCCGCTGAGGCGGTAGACCGCCCAGGCGTGCCCAAGGGCCGCTCCCTGGCGGTGGGCCAGGACGAGGGCCACGGTGCCCGGCCCCTGGGCGGTGACCGCTCCGGCCACCGCGTCCCACGAGCGGACCCGGCCCCACCCGGGGCCCATCACCAGGGACGACTCCGTGGCAGGGAAGCCGACCGCCGTGTCGTCCACCGTCCGCGCCGGGCGCACGCCCTGCGGGAACAGCTCGGCGCGGAGCGTCGCCAGGAGCACCAGGCAGCGTTCGACCGTCAGCCCGCGCACCGGTTCCCGGCCCGTCACCCGGCGGACCAGCGCGGTGAGTCCGGCTCGGTCGAGCGGCGGTCCCACGGTGATCTGGGCCCCGGTCAGGCTGCGCGGCGTGGTGAGCGCGGTGGTGGCCGGTTCCGTGACCGTTACGGGGGTGAGCCGCGCGGCCGGCTTCGGGGAGGAGAACAGGGCGTCGCCGTACGGGGCGGTCACCAGGACGCTGGAGTTCAGGCCCTGGAGCCAGGCCTTGCGCCAGGCACCCGGCCGGCCGCTCGCGGTCTCGGGCCGTCCGATCAGCCGCAGCGGGGCGGCCGTGGCACCGGGCTGCGGGGTGGCCGTGGCACCGGGATCCGGGGTGGTCGTGGCACCGGGCTGCGGGGTGGTCGGGGCACCGGGCTGCGGGGTGGCCGTGGCACCGGGCGGGGTGGTCGGGGCCACCGTCAACGCGCCGCTGTACGACCAGCCGTTGCGGGCGGTGCGGTTGGAGAACGCCTCGGAGAGTGCGGCGGCGCGTCCCGTGCCGCTGCCCGCGCCGGAGAGCACGAACAGGACGGGGACCCCGAGGGCGACGGTGCGCAGCGGCGGGGCCAGGTCGAGGAGGGCCAGGAACTCGCGGTCGGCGACGCGGAGGGGCCGCGTGCCCGGCAGGTGGAGGACCACGAAGCCGTCGGCGTCGGTGTCGGTCCACGCCACCATGGCGTCCGCGGGTTCGCCGTCGGCGGCCCACGGCGCACGGAAGTGCTGGAGCGAGGTGCCGTCGCCCCGGGTGTCCTGCCGGCCGACGGCCCGCAGGTCGATCCCGCCGGGCGCCGGGCTGCCACTCCAGTTGAAGCCCTGGAAGCCCTCCCCGGAACGCAGTTGGTGGGCGGGGCCGAAGGCCCCCTTGGAGGCGAGGTGGAAGGCGGCCAGTGTGAAGAAGTCCGCCGGGTCGAGTCCGGCCGCGATGGCCTGGGCCGTCAGCATGTACAGGTGCTGCTTCCGCGCCGGGGCCCACTCCTCGTCGGGGAACACGTGCAGGACCCGGCGGCCCAGCTTCTCCGTGAACGCGTCGTCCCGGCCGGCCATCTGCTGGGCGGCGCCCGCCATCGCCCAGAAGGCCTGTGTCACGGCGCGTTTGGTCACCGGTACGTTCTCGGGCTGCCGCAGCACGTTCCGTACGAGCGGAGCGCCGAACTGGGTGACCTGCCGTATCGCGTGCTGGATCGCCGGGTCCCCGATGGCTTCGCCGAGGGGGGCATCCGGCTTCTGCGCCAGCAGGCCGGCGGCCAGGTCCAGGACCTTGCGGTAGTCGTCGGGGCCCGGGGTCTTTCCCCCCACCCGCTGGGCGATGAAGGTCCACAGCTCCATGCGGAAGGGGGTGAACCGGTTCAGCGCCTGGTCGTTGGCGCGCAGGGTCTCCATGGCGCCGATGCCCCGGAGCAGCCGCGCGTGCAGGGCCTTGTCCTGTTCGGCCTCGGGGCCGAAGACGATGCGCAGGGCCCGCACCAGCCGGAGGGTGGTCGCGCGCACCTCCGGCGACGCCTCCCCGTCCCCGGTGTGCAGGCCCGCGGTGCGGGCCATCTCGTCCAGCTCGTGCGGCAGCGGCTCGGGGCTGACCCACCTGCGGCGCCCGGCGACCGGGCCGGGGGCGTCGTGCAGGATGTGCGCGTCGGTGTGGAAGCCGCTGCTCATCAGCGACCCCTCGGTGACGCGGCGGCTCACGTTCGCCGTGTGCTGGGCGAGCGAGATGTCGTCCAGCGGGTCCTGGACGGCGGGCGCGGGGCGGTTGTCCAGCTGCGGCAGGGCCGGGTTCCCCGGCGTGTCGCTCCAGCAGACCTCCAGCTTCATCCGGTGGCCTTCGGGCAGTTCGGTGACCTCGGGCAGTCCGCCGATGTACCGGCCGCCGTCCTCCGCGCTCAGCCACACCGTCCGGCCGTCGCGCAGGGCGAGTTGCAGGCCGCCCGGCAGCCCGTGGGCGACGTACACGTACGACGCCGGGTCCGGGGTCCGGGACTCCTCGCTGATCAGCGCGGTCCGACTGCCGGACGCCATCAGGTGGACCAGCTTCTTGGCGCGCTGGTAGGTACGCATCAGGGTCTCGCGGCCCCGGGCGTCGTCGCCGTGCGACATCCGGCCGAACCGCTCGTCCCGGTCGGAGACCAGGGGCCGGGTGAGGACGTCGCTGTCGCGGAAGACGGTGCCGTCGAGCGCCGTCCAGACGCGGTCCGGGAGCGGTGCGGACTTCTTCGTGGGCCGGAACGGCACCCAGGAGCCGAGGGGTTGGTCCGGGCCGTGGTCGATGAGCGCCGGGACGTGCTCGCGCTTCTTGTTGCGCACCAGTCGGCCGTCGCCGCTGGGGGCCCACACGGGACGCTCCAGCAGGTTGGCGACCGCCCGCAGGTAGGCCAGGTACCGCTCGTTGGCCAGGTGCGGGACGACGAGGACGACGGGGACGTCCTCGGGCAGTTTCGCCAGCTCGGGGTCGGCCGCGAGTTCGGCCGCCAGCTGCTCCGCGTCCAGCGTGCGCCCGTCGGGGAACCGCACCCCGTCCGGGGCGCTTCCGCCCCAGACGACGTACGCCGAGTCGCCCCACGGCGCGGCCCGGTCCTCGCCGGCCTTCTCCTTGGCCGGGGTGCCCGGTTCCTCCTCGTACACCCGGACGCGTCCGATGCGCAGCTGGCGCACCTTCTCGTCCGTGAGATTGCGGCCGCGCGGGGCGCCCGAGGCGTTCGTCATGAGCGTCGCGGGCGAAAGGAGCGACCCGGCCGGGGGCTGCCCCTGGTCGCCGACGCTCAGGGAGCCGATGTCCGGCAGTGCGCCGGCCTTCCGGTCCGACGGGCTGAAGACGATCAGGTCGCCCGTGCCGGAGGCGGCCGCGGGGGCGTTGGTCTGCCGGGCGGCGCGGGTCCAGGTGCCCGGCGTCTTCGTGGCCGGGTCGGTCAGCGCGAGGATGCCGAGCGGGGTGGCGGGGTCGCCGGAGGAGAGCATCATGGGCGCGCTGTACCGGTACGCGGGGCGTCCGGTGCGCTCGGAGAACCTCTGCACCAGCTGGGGGCTCAGGGTTCCCGGGCCGGTGGTCAGGAACAGCACCGGGTGCTTCAGCGGGAGGGTGCGCAGGCCGGGGTCCCGCTCCAGCAGGGCCAGGAACTCGTTGTCGGAAACGGGCAGGGGCGCGCGGCCCGGCAGGTGCAGCACGATCCGCCCGGCCCCGTCGACCTCCACGACGTTCAGCACCGGCATCGGCTTGTGCGGGCCGGTCCAGGCGGGCTGCACCGAGGTCATGCCGCTGCCGTTGGGCCCGAACGCCATCCGGCGCACGCTGCCCCAGTCGACCCCGGCGGGCATGGGGGTGCCGGACCAGTTGATCCCCTGGTCGTTCGTTCCCTGCCGGAGCACCGCGGGCAGGGTGAACGCGCCGCTCTCCGCGAGGTGGTAGGCCGCCATGACGTCCTGGTCGCCGGCGTCCACGCCCTCGGCGATCGCCTTGGTGAGCAGCGCCCACAGCGACTCCTGCCGCGACCGGTCCCAGGCAGTGGCGGCGTCGAGGTGGAGGATCCTGCGGCCCATGGCCTCCCGGGCGGTCGGCGTCATCGGGCGCATCAGCCGGGCCGCGCGGGTGGTGGCCCACAGGGTCGAGGCGACCAGCCGGGGAGTGAACGGCGCCGTGGCCGGCAGTGACTGCACGTGGCGGATCATCTGCTCGCCCTTGTCCGCCAGTTGCTTGAGGGCGATCTCCAGCGACGGCGCGGGCACCGCGTCGGTGAGCTTGGCGTTCGCGTCGTCGGCGATCTGCTCCGCGGCGAAGTCGAGCAGCTCCACGTACCCCCGCTTGTCGGGGGTACGGCCGGAGTGCTCCTGGACGAAGAAGTCCAGCATGTCCAGCCGGAACGGGGTGAGGTGGGAGATCGTCCCGTCGTTCGCCCGCATCCGCTCCAGCGCGACGATGCCCTTCATGACGCGCTCGAACCGGCCGTCCGGCCCGCCGCGATGGTCCTCGAAGGTGGTGCCGAAGACGGTGCGCACCGCCCGGAGCAGCCGCAGCATCGTCTGCCGCGTCTCCGGCGGGACCGGGTCCGGGCCGCGGTGGAGTCCGAAGTCCCGGGCCAGGGCGTCCAGCGCGGGTCCCAGCGGTTCGGGGCGGCGCAGGACCCTGCCGCCCCGCTGGCCGGTCGCGGAGGCCAGGGCGATGCGCTGGGTGTCGTTGAAGCCGGTCTGGCGCAGGGAGCCGTCCGTCTCCCGGCGGGTGATGTTGGCCACCAGCTGGTCGAGCGGCACGTCGTCGAGGGGGTCGTCCACATGGGGCGTGTCGCCCAGGTAGGGGTACTGGCGGCGCGGGTCGCCGTCCGAGGAGCTCCAGCACACCTCCAGGTGCATGCGGTGGCCGGGCGGCAGCTTGCGTACCTCGGGCAGCCCGGCGATGTACGCCGCCGCGTCCTCCTTCTCCAGCCACACCGTCCGGCCGTCGCGCAGCGGAAGGTGCATCCGGCCCGGTTCGCCGTGGCCGGCGTAGACGTAGACCGCGGAGTCCATCGAGACCTGCTCCGAGCCGACCGGCTCGTTCTCGGTGCCCGCGTCGGTGCCCTCGGGGAGCCGGTGCGACAGCTCCCGCAGTGTCCGGAACCTGCGGAGCCGCTGCGCCCGCCGCCGCAGGCCGTCCTTCTGCTCGACGGCCAGCCGCCCGAAGTGCCGGTGGTCCTCGTCGGTCAGCGGCACGGTGAGGACGTCGCTGTCGCGGAACACGGTCCCGTCCAGCGCCGTCCAGGTCCGGTCGAGGTAGGACCCGATCGCGGTCGAGGGCTCGACCGACACCCAGTCGCCGACCGGGGCGTCGGCGTCGCGGTCCAGCAGCGCGAGAACGTGGGCGCCCGATCCGTCCGGGACGGCGCGGCCCCTTCCGCTCGGCCCCCACACGGTGCGGCCCAGCCGGTCGGCCACGGCCTGCAGAGTCTGCTGGTAGCGGTCGCCGGTGTACGGGACGGCGAGGACGACGGGCACGTCCTTGGGGAGCTTCGCCAGCTCCGGGTCGGCGGCGAGCGCGTCGGCGAGCGCCTCCGGGCCCAGTTCCCGGCCGTCCGGCAGCAGCACCCGGCCGTCCTCGTCGTCGGCGATCACGACGTACGCGGTGTCCGGCCACGGCGCCGGGCCGGTCGAGACGACCTTCGCCGCGGTGTCCGGCCGCTTCTCCAGGGTCCGCAGCGTGCCCGGGAGGACGCGGTCGATCTTCGCCCGGGTCCAGTTGCGGCCCTGAGTGGTTCCGGACGGCCCCTTGATCCTGGTCTCCGGGGCGAGCACGGGGTCGCCCGGTCCGGCGAAGGCGTCCGACGTCGTGGCGGGAGCGGACGCGGCCGGCGCGGCGGGGGTGGACGCGGCCGGTGTGGTCGGCGGCGGGGCGAAGAGGGACATCTCCTCGTCCCCGTCGGTGACGTCCTCGACGACGCCGCCCGTGGCGGGTGTGTCCCAGGCGCGCACGCTGTGGTGGAGCGGAGCGACCGTCATCCCCGACAGCTCCAGGTCCACTCCGGCCGATCCGGCGGCGGAGAGCAGCAGGAACTGCAGCGCCACCGGCAGCGGCGGTTCGGCCTGCCCGTTCGCGGTGAAGTACGCGCTGACCGCCGTCCGCAGGTCGCTCCAAATGAGCGGGGCCGTGAAGCCGTTGGCGGCGCGGGTCCGCTCCAGCGCCCAGAAGCCGTGGAGCAGCGTGGCGAGGGCGTTGCCCTGGTCGTCGACGGTGGGGCCGTAGACCAGCCGGACCGCCCGGACCCACCGCAGGACGTCGGGGGCCCGGCCGCGGTCGCCGGTGATCCGCTCGGCCCAGCGGGCCAGTTCGGGGGTGGTGGGCTCGGGGCGGAAGCCGGCCCACCAGTCGCCCTCGGCCAGTTGCCAGCGCGGTCCGGTCGGCCCGTCGCCCGGGGCGAGGACGGGTTCGATGCCGCTGCCGGTGATCCAGATCCAGCGGTTCAGGCCGTTGGCGAGCCGCTGGCCGGCCAGGGGCGTCTCCAGCGGGTCGGCGGACGGCGGGCCCGCCAGGTCGGCTCCCGTCACCACGACGGGCCGGTCGGGGGCCAGCGCGGTCAGATCGCCGTCGAACGCGAACAGGAAGTCCACGATCCTCGCGTAGTCGACGACGGCGTCGGAGCCGTCGGACAGGGCCAGCGCGGCGGTCTCGGGTCCGCCGCGCAGCCCGACCAGGTACGCGTCGTGGAACGGCAGGTTCTGGACCGGGCTCTCCAGGGTCACCGGGCCGGGACGCACGTAGGTGAAGCCGACCACCTCGGGCAGCAGGCCGTACGTCTGCCGACGGGCGTCCTGCCAGTCCTGGTCGGGGCGGGAGGAGGTGCCCAGCGGAGTGCCGTCCGCGGCACGGTGCCTGACCGCGAGGATCCGGTCGAGGAGGACGCGGGAGCCGTCCGCCGCGATCAGTTCGGACCTCCACTCCAGCAGCGGCGGTGTCCGCTCCGGGTCGGCCAGGACCGCCAAGGCGCCCTGTGCGGCGGTGACCATGGCCTGGAGCCGGGGCCGGTGGCCCGGGGGAAGCGTGTCGACGGCGTCGGCCGCCTCCTGGACCGCGGCGCGCAGAGCCCGGTGCAGGGGGTGGTCGGCGGGCAGCGGGGTGCCGAGCGCGTACTGGCCGAGGGCACGGGAGATCCGCTGGCTCTCGCCCACCGGCATCAGGCGGCGGGGGGACCCCGACGGCTGGGGCAGGCCGGCCATGAGGACCATCTGTACGAAGTGGGCGAGGCCCCGGACGGCCTCGTTGTCCAGGATGCGGTTCAGGGACTCGGCCAGGACGTCGTCGGGCAGCGGGGCCCGCTGCGCGAGGGCCCGGCGATAGGCCTCCCGGCTCAGCTCCGCCAGCTCGGCCACGGCCTGCCGGATCTGCTCCGGCGTCATCAACTGCTCGCCGTCGTAGGCGAAGTGGCGCAGCTCCGTGAGGACCAGCGGGATGTCGAGGCGGCCGTCGTCGGTGTCCAGGGTCGGAAACCGCTGGTCGTCCATGTCGACCGTCTGCTTCTGCGTGACGGTTCTGCCGTCGGAGGTGCGGCCGGTCAGCAGGGAGGTCGTGTGCTCGCGCGCGGAGGGAACGTCGCCGATCGTGGCGTCGAAGTAGCCCGGGAAAAGGGGCTTGTCCGGGGTGATGGTGCGCCGGTAGAGCTCCAGCAGCCGTCCGAGGGTGGCGGCGAGTCCCGCGCTGACGGTGTCGTGATGCAGGTCGAGGAAGCCCCTGGGCCAGGGCCGCAGCGCCCGCAGTACCCGGTCGAAGGCCGGGCGCGACGCCACCGCCAGGCCGTTCTTCACCATGAACGCTGCGGGGCCCTGGTTGAGGATGACGCCGGTCGGCCGGGCGACGGCGTGGGCGTAGGCGAAGCGGAGGTAGCCCCACAGGTCGTCGACCTCCGGGACCGGGGCGAGGAAGGGGACGACCACGTCCGGCACGTCGGTCCGTCCGGTGACGGCGCGGACGAACTCCGCGGTGGCCTTCATCGCGAACTCCCGGCCCGACGCCTCCACCGCCCCGATCGCGCCCCTGGGCAGCCGGTCCACCACCCGGTCCTGGAGCAGGCTCAGACCCAGCGCGGGGAAGCCGGGGGTGGGCTGCACGTAGGCGCGGTTCGTCCGGACCGGGGTCTGGCCGACCAGAGTCCTGCCGCCCAGTTCGGTGACCGTCCAGCCGTCCTCGGAGGGCAGCAGGTCGGCGAGGGCGGTCTGCGGGGCCGCGCCCGGCTCGTCGCGGCCGTCCAGGGCCCGTTCCACCCGGGCGAGCCGCTCCAGTGTCTCCTCGGGGTTCTGCCGCCGTTCTCCCGGGAGCACCGCCATCGGCTCGACGACGATCTCACCGATGAGGTAGCCGAACTGCTGGGGCTTCGGGTCGCCCGGCGCGATGGGCGGATAGGTCAGGTGCAGGCGGCCGTCGGCCGTCCGCGTGACACTCGCGTGGTCCGTGACGATGCTGAATCCGGGGGCGGTGGCCAGGATCTGCTTGGCCGGAACATTGCCGAGGCCGCTGATCACGAAGACCAGCCGCCGTTCGATCTCCAGGCCGATGGCTCCGTGGGCGCGGCCGGTCGCCGCGTCCAGCAGGGAGTGCGGGGTGGAGGACGACGCGGCGAAGGCGGGCAGGGCGCCCTCGACGGCCCGGCCCGCCGGGCCGACGACCAGGGCCCGCGCCTCGGACGCCGCGACCGGGGGCGGCGCGGAGGAGAGCTGCCGGCCGTCCCGGGCCGAGAGGTCCAGCCACAGCACGCCGTCGAAACCGCCGAGGTGGTAGGCGGCCCACGCGTGGCCCAGCGCCTCGCCCTGACGGCGTGCCAGGACGAACGCCGCCGCGCCCGGCCCGTGGGCGGCGACGGTCCGGGCCACCGCCTCCCACGAGCCCACGGGGCTCCAGCCCGGCCCCGGGATCAGGGTGGAGGCCGGTGTCGCGGTGCCGAGCGCCGCGTCGTCGACCGTGGCCGCCGGCCGTACGCCGCCCGGGTACAGGGCGTCGCGGAGCGCGCCCAGCAGGACCAGGCACCGCCGCTCGGTGAGGCCCCGGCGTGGTGCGGGGCCCGCGATCCGCCGGGCCGTCGCCGTCAGCCGGGGGCGGCTGAGCGGGGCGGAGCGCGGTGGGGCGGGCGGCGCGGGGACGGGCGCGTGGGGCTGCGGCTCGTACGCCCCGTCGTGTCCGTCCCACAGGGCGCGGAAGGCCGCCCAGGTGTCCTGCTCGGCCCGGGGGTTGGCGCCCCAGTGGTGTACGGCCTTCGGGTCGGGTCCGTACAGCTCCTGGAGGAGCGGCAGCAGCGTCGGCTCGTTGCGCCGGACCCACTTCGCGCCGTTGTTGCGGGGGTGGCCGGTGTAGGGGTCGGTGCCGGTGTTCGTGCCGAGGTAGGCGTTGGTGAGCTGGGCGAAGTACTCGAACTCGTTCCGGGCCGAGTAGTTGCGGTGGGTGCCGGAGCTGTCGTACAGCGGTCCGTCGGGCCAGGCGCCGAAGCTGCCCGCCAGCACCTTGTCGTGGTACGCCTCGGTGATGAGCCGGCGCTGCTCGTCGGTGAGGCCGTGGCGGTGGAGGGCGTGCGCGAACTCGTGGGTCGCGGCGGAGTAGCCGTCGGCGTACAGCCCGGACCCGGGTACGGCGGTGGTGTCGCCCAGCAGGTTCTCCTCGCCGACGGCGGCCAGTCCGCCGGCCTCGACACCGCGCAGGATGTCGTAGGGGCGCGCGTTTTCGTCCGTCTCGCCGCGCAGGAGGCCGAACGCGTCGAGCGAGGTCGTCGCGGCGTCCTTGGGGACCACGATCAGCCGCGCGCCCTCGTTCAGCATGCGTTCGGCCACGGCGGGCGAGCGCAGCATCCGGGCCACCTGCGCCCGCGCCTCGATGCCGGAGGAGACGGGGAGGTCCACGCCGGGCGGTACGTCGACCATCAGGAGGGCGGCGGTCCGGGCGAATTCCTCGGCGGGCAGGGTCCGGCGCAGCCCGGCGGTGAGCGCCCGGTCGGCGGCCAGGGCCTCCCGGTCGGCGGACGACAGGGACAGCAGCCGGGAGGCGCGCTCGTCCTCGGTCATCGCGGCCAGCCCGGCGGCCAGTTCGGTGCGTTCGGCGACGGGCAGGCCGGGGCGCGGCGCGGGCGTCGGCGTCGCGGTGGGCGGCGGGGCCGTGGCGGTGGCCGTCGCCGACGTCTCGGGCGGCGGGGCGGGCAGGGGCTGTCCGCGCAGCCGCCCGGCGCGGGTCGGACGGGCGGGCGCGGAGGAGACGGAACCGCGCAGGGACGGCCCGGCGCCGAGCCCCTCGGCGCGGCGGCCGGTCTCCAGCGCGCCGGTGAGGGCGGGCAGGTCCTCCCACGCCTGGGTGTGGCGGCGCGCCTGCTCGCCCAACTCGTTCCGCACGTCGATCAGTTCGGCCTCGATGCCGTCGACCTGGTCCTGGATCGTGTCGCGTACCCCGGTCGCCCGGCGCAGCCCGGCCTCCGCCTGCCGCAGGGCGTGGGCGGCCGCGGCGACCGCCGTCTCGGCGCGGCGGAGGTTCCCGGCGAGTGTGGTCTCCCGGGCGACGGCCCGCTCCAGGCGGGTCCGCAGCCCGTCCGCCTCCTCGCGGGCGGTCTCCGCCGTGTCCAGGTCCTCCTCGCGCCGCTGGTGCAGGGCCCGGCCCCGGTCCCGGAGCGCGTCGGCCTGCTCGATCGCCGCGTCCAGGGCGTCCTGCCCGTCCGGGGACGCCGGGTCGGCGTCCGGGGCGGCGGCGACGAGCTCTTCCAGCCGGGCCACCTCGGCCCGTGCCCGCTGCCACCGGGCGTGGAGCCCGCGCTCCTCGTCGGCGGTGTCGTCGTAGCGGGCCTGTGCCTCCCGGGCCTCGGTGTCGAGCCGGGTGATCTCCGCCCGGGCCTCGGTGATCCGGCCCCGCAGCGTGGTGAGTTCCGTCCGTACCGTCGCGGCGTCTCGGCGGGCGGCCGTGTGCGCGCGGTCGGCGTCCCGGTGTGCGGTGGCGGCGGTGTCCACGGCCCGGTCGGCGGTGTCCAGCGCGGCGAGCGCGCCGGGCTGCCGCCGGGTGAGCCGCCCCTCGCGGTACCGGGCCGCCGCCTCGGCCCGCACGGCGCCGAGGTGGACGCCGATGGTGTCCGCCACGTTCTGCCAGGCATCGTCGGTGGCGGCCGTGGTGTCGGTGAGCGAGCCGTCGGCGGCGAAGGGCCAGATCCGGAGCCCCTGGCCGGTGCGGATGACCAGTTCGACCGGCTTCCCGGCCCGGGCGGCCGTGAGGGAGCCGACGAACAGGGCGCGGGCCAGCCGGGTGCCGTCCGGGTCGGGGCCGAGCGCGAGCCACAGCTCGGCCGACGCGTCCTGCTCGTCGATGGCGTCCGCCAGCACGTCCGGCAGGTCGGTGACCGGGTGCTGGGCCCAGTCGCGCAGGTCGTCCGCGTCCTGGTCGGCCAGGATCGCGGGCAGGTCGTAGATCCGGGGACCCGGTCGCGCCGGGGTGACGCCGAAGCCGAGGACGTCGCGTTCCCACAGGCGGGTGGTGGAGCTGCCGGTGACGTACCGGACGCCGCCCGGGCCGTCGACCTCGATGACGGTGTCGACGAGGGTCTCGTAGGTGCGGGGGATGCGCCGGTCGGCCGGGTCGCTGGTCGCGCCGGTCCGCAGCCGGCTGAAGGAGAAGGCGGAGGCGTTGCCGCCCGCGGAGAGCGCGTGGGGCTGCTGTGCCGCCAGGGGGAAGGTCACCCCGAGCACCTGGCGGTTGCCGTCGGCCAGGCTGTAGGAGCCCTGCTGGTTGAGGACGAAGGAGCCGGCGGCGGACGAGGCCACGGCCGCGGTGCGGTTCTGCCGCCGGACCCGGTCGATGGCGACGTCGCCGGCCTCGGTGACCGGCCGCGGGTTGTGCAGGGATATGCGCAGGGCCGGCGCGGTGCCGGGGCTCTCGACCGGCCAGCTGCCGGGCATCATGTCGGTCAGCCCCGCCGCCGTGCGGGAGGGGTCGAGGGTGATCTCGCCGGCCTGGACCAGCTCGGCGAGGCGGGCGGCGACGGCCTCCGCGGAGGCGCTGGCGGGCAGCCCCCACGCGGCGGCCATGCGCGGGTCGACGTCGTGCAGCGCCCGCATCAGCTGCGGGGCGGCGTTGTAGTCGTACACCGGTGTCGGGCCGGTGGTCTCCAGCCGGACGCCCTGCGGGAAGGGGGTGGTCCCCTGGGCCGCGGCGTCGGCGGCCGTGAGCAGCAGCGGGTCGCCGCCGAGCAGCGCGGGCGCCCGGGGCCCCTCGTGCCGCTTGGGCCGGTCGGCCTCGGAGGCGACGAACCGCAGGGCCGTCGCGGCCGGTACGGAGACGCGGCTGACCGGGCGGCCGCGCAGCAGGCGCCCGGCCCAGCTGCGGACCCGCTGCGCCACGTCCCCGTCCAGGCCGGAGAGGTTGAGCAGGCCGGACTGGAAGAGGGCGCCGGGAAGGTTGGCGGGCCACTGCCACACGGCCTGGGAGCGGACGGTGGCGGTGTAGCGGTAGTCGACGGCGAAGTCGGCGACGCTGCCCGAACGGGTCCAGAAGCGGTCCTCCGTGGCCACTTCGGAACGGGCCGTACGGGCCCGGGTCTCGGCCACCGCCAGGGACGGTCCCGCGCGGTCCGTCCACCCGGTCGCGCCGGGGCGCGGGTAGCGGGAGACCGGGTTGACCGTGCCCTGCCGGGTGGTGGTGGTCCCGGAGGTGGTCACCCTGGACTGCGGGGTGTGGGTGTCGACGTGTTCCAGGCCGGTGCCCGCGCCCGCCCTGCGCGCGCGCAGGCCGCGCAGGGCGGGCGTCTGGAGCATCGGTTCGGCGGTCAGAGCGACCTCGACCAGGCGCGCCCCGCCGTAGGCGACGTGGAGGAAGTGGAAGCGCGCCTGTCCGCCGGGGCCCCGTCCGGGCAGGGCGCGCAGCGCGGCGGGTTCGGTGACCCGGGCGATCTCGGTGGCCACGCCCGGCAGGTAGGAGGCGTGGCCGGGCCGGAGGGCGCCGGGCGCCTCGCTCTCCACCAGGGCCGTCAGCTCCTGGCGCATCCGGTCGCGGCGCTCGCGGCGGTTGGCCGTGTCGTCGAGCTGGGTGACCGTCAGGACGGTCGCCTTGCCCAACTGCCGGGTCCGGACGTACCGGTCGGGCAGCGGGACGTCGAGCGGGTTCAGGGTGAGGGCGGGGATGCCGGGCATGCCCTGGAACCAGGCCGCCAGTTGGGCCACGGCCTGGGCGGGGGCGAGGTACGTGACGGCGCGCGGCAGATCGATGGCGACCGTGACCGGGGTGTAGGGGCCGAGGCCGACGGTGTTCCCCGCGATGTTGCGCACGCCCCAGCGGACGGTCAGCAACAGCGTCAGGTCGTTGCCGATCCAGAGGGTGTCGCCGCTGTGCTCCGTGGCGTGGGTGATCTTCGTGCCGGAGCCCACGGTGGCGGTGCCGTCGGTGCGGCGGGACTGGGAGTAGCGGCCGCCCGGGTTGGCCTGGTGGACCAGCAGCTCGGGCGGGGTCGGGGCCGCCTGCAACGCCGTGACCTGCAGGTTGCCCTGGTGGGTGACGCCGACGCCGCGCTGCCGGCCGGAGGTGTCCCCGCTCAGGACGTCCTGCTCCGAGTAGAGCGATTCGGAGCCCAGGTTGCGGGGGTTGGAGAGGTAGCCGGTGACCTCCAGCATCATGACCTGGTCGGCCGCCATGCCGGGCAGCGTCAGCCCCTCCACCACGTAGGCGCCGCCCAGGATCTGGGGGGCCCTGGAGATGAGCTGGCCGGGCCTGATCGCGTCCTGCCGGGCCTCGGCCGCCAGGGTGCCCCGGTCGTTCAGGGAGGCGCCCGCCACGGCGACGGAGGTCCACTTGTAGGTTACCGCCGCACCGTCCGTGGACGTCCTGGCGGCCCAGACCACCGGTGTGGCGGCCCAGTTGACGGCCGAGCCGGCCCGGTTGACGGCACCGGACAGGCTCGCCGGGAGCGCTTCCTTCATCGCGGAGCCCCGCCGGGCGGTCTCCGTGGCCAGCCCGGTCAGCGTCGCGGAGGCGCGCTGGACGGCCCGCCCGACCCGGCCCCGGCCCGGGCTGCCCGGGTAGGTGCCCGCGACGATGCTCCGCAGGGCCGCCATCAGCGCGGTGGTGCCCCGGAAGGTGTCGACGATGGCGCCTTCGGGGAGCCTGGTCAGGCCGGGCAGCGGACGGCCGCGGTCGTCGACCAGGGCGAGGCGCCGCTGGTCGTCCGTCGGGCCGCCGTCGGTGACGGGCTGCCGGATCACATGTCCCGGACGGGGTGCGGGGGCCGGGGCGGGCAGGGGTGCCGGGGCGGGGACGCGGGTGCGGTAGTGCGGCACCAGCAGCCGGACGCTTCCCGGCACGGTGGGCGTGGCGGCGGCCCCGAGCTGCATCTCCAGGTCGTCCGCCGCCTCCGGCTCCGCCGCGGGCCGCGCCGGGTTCCCGTCGGCGTCGGTCTCGGCGAACCGGACGAGCGGGTCCTCGCCGGTGCCCTCGTACAGGTCGAGGCCGAGCCGGGCGGGCACCTCGAAGAGTTCGCTGCCGTTGCGGGTGGTCATCGTGAACTGGTCGTAGCCGACCTGGCCGGCGGTGGAGGAGGCGTCGCTGAGCTGCCGGGTGCCGAGGTAGTCCGGGGCCGTGTTCAGGCCCCAGGAGCCCCGGTCGATGGGGGCGTTGAGGCCGCCTCCGCCGCCGAGGGCGCCGCTCAGCGCGGTGCCACGCTGGCCACCGCCGCCGGACTCGTACGAGCTGGAGCCGACGTGCAGCACGTCGGGCAGACGGCGGGTGTGGACGGCGGGCCGAGCGGTGTCCCGGGCGGCGGAGAAGACCAGTTGCACACGACGGGTGCCCGAGACCGCGTTCGGCCGCTCCAGCCAGACCGACTCCCCGCCGTCCACGGCGTCGGGCGCCGACGAGGCGAGGCCGAAGGTCGAGCGCATCTGCCGCAGCCGCCGCAGGTTCTCCAACTGGGCCACCACGAGCGGCTCGTCCAGCCGGAAGACCGCCGACCTGTTCCGGGGCCGGGCGGGCGGCAGGAACCCCTCCCTGCGCAGCCAGGCCTCCGCGGCGGTGAACAGCGGGTCCGCCCCGTCCACCTTCAGCGGCGTCTCGGTGTACCCGATGCTCTCCAGGTTCTCCAGGTGCTCGGGGAGTTCGCGCAGTTCCGCCGGGGTCGGGCGGTGGCCCGCCATCGTGGCGCGCTGGGCGATCCGCAGCCGCAGGCCGTCCGTCCACGGCCCGAAAGTGGAGCTGACCCGGCCGCCGCCGGCCCGGTGCAGCGTCACGGTGTAGGCGACCCGGCCGCTGGTCAGCAGGTGGCTGCTCTTGGTGCGGAGCCCGTGCATGAGCGTGGCGCTGCTGACGTTGCTGAGCTGGTCGGTCAGCTGCCAGTTGACGGCGGCCTTGCCCATGAGGTTGCCGCCGAAGGACGTGCCGGCGGCCGGGTGGCCGGGGGTGTGGTCGGTGGTGAACGCCGGCCCGCCGGACGCCTCGACGCCCATGCCGCTGGTCAGCTTCGCCGACTTGTCCACGCTGGACGCGTGCGAGAACCAGGTCTCCAGCGTGGACCTGCCGTCGGCGCTCTTGCGCATCGGCGGCCCCGGTTCGATCACCGCGGTCAGTTCCAGGACGCCGACCGCGTTGCCGTCGTCGTCCAGGAGGGTCGGCGAGAACACCCCGCCGTCGCGCTGGAGGTGCGGGGTGCCTTGGAGCATCCGCTGCGAGAGGAAGTTCTCCAGCGCCCGTTCCGAGTCCTCGTCGAGGTTCCGCAGCGCTACGAACGTGTTGTCCTGGAGCAGTTCGGTCAGCAGGCGGCGGGGTTCGGCGACGCTGTCGCCGCCCCACAGCGGCAGGTCGTCCACACCGCCGGGCTCCGGCAGCGCGGTGGTGTCGTCGCCGTCGAAGGCGAGGTGCTCGTGGAACCAGATCGTGAGGGCGCCGTGCGACTGCTCGGCCTGCCAGTTGTCGGTCTCACTCTCGCGAGGCGTGTCGACCTGGATCTGCCACCGCCCGTCCACGTCCATCGGGTGCGCGGGCTCCTCGGCCTGCTGCTTGCTCGTGACCAGGAAGGTCTCGCCGACGGTGACGGACTGGGTGAGCTGGTTGTGCGTCGCGGACACGTTGACGGTGCTGTCCCACCAGCGCAGCGCCCCGGCGCGGTCGTCCGGGAAGATCCCGCTCCACGGCACCGAACCGGTGCGGATGTTGCCCGAGCCCTCGACGTGCGCGGTGGACTGCCCGCCGCCGGCCCTGGCCTCGACGCCCATGTCCGGGAGAGTCGGCGGGCGCCCGCCGCTGTCGCCGCCGTACTTGGTGGACCGTACGGGGTCGGCGTAGGAGAGGCGTACGTCCACCGTCCGGTCGCGGCCGCCGTGCCGGAGCGTGATCCGGTGTCCCTGGCGGCTGCGCAGGTACGGCCGGTTCAGCTCGATCTCCTCGGCGCTCAGCACGTCCTGGAGCCGGGTCAGCAGCCGCTGTCCGTCGGTGGTCTCCGGGTCGGCGCCGAGGGCCTCGACGATGCTCCGGTGCAGTCCGTCCAGGACGGTTTCGGGGGTCGGCTCGTGGAGGACGAGGCCGACGTGCCCGTCGTGGCGCCGGCCGTGGTCGCGGATGTACTGCGAGAGCGGGGCGGGCGCGACGGCGGTGGAGCTGGTCGCCACCGCCGTGGACGACTCGGTCCCGGGGGCCCGTCCGGTGAACGTGTGGAGGGGGCCCTGCTGGGCGGAGACACCGGGCAGGGCGGCGGGCCGCCGGGTCTGCCAGTGGTCGGTCCGGGCGGCCGTCCCCTCGGTCAGGACGATCGCGTTCCGGCCGTTCACCGGATGCGGGACGGGGGCGCTGGGCAGCTCGGACAGCAGGGTCGTGCGGGCCGTCCCCGCCCGCCCGGCGAGGTGCTGCGCGAGGCCGCCGGGACGGGTGTGGGTACCGATCACCAGGAGCGGGGCGCGCAGGGCGATCTGCTGGTGGACCCGGTCGTGGCGGAGCAGGGCGGCGATCTCGCTGCCCGGCACCCAGCGGCTGGAGCCGTCGGTCCACGGCATGGCGACATGGCCGTTCGTGCTGTCCGCGTTGAGCACGTACGCCTTGGCGGCCGATCCGCTGGGGGCGTCGGGCCACGACGCCGGGTGCGGGGTGGCGCCGTCCAGGCCGCCGTCGGGCGAGACGAGGTACCCCTCGGTCGCGATGTCCCCGGTGACGGTCCCGCGGGTCCAGTTGCGGCCGGTCGGCACGCCGTCGGCCAGCAGCCGGGTGCTGTCGTCGAGAGCGCCGTGCCGTACGAGGTCCCACGCGGCGAGTTCCGTCGGGTCGGCGGGGTCGAACCCGGTGACCGCCGCGCCGGCCATCAGCCACAGCAGCCGGTCGCCCGCCTCGTCCGGCGTCGGGGCGGCGGAGCCGGGCAGGTGCAGCGCCTTCTTCGCCAGGGCGACGGGGTCGGTCACCGACCGCAGGGCCTCGGCGCCCTTGACCGCGCCCCACACCAGCCGGCTCACGTCCGCACGGGAGACCGCGCCCGCGTCCGGCAGCCGCAGCACGTCGGCGGCGAGCGCGGCCAGATCCCGGCCGGCCAGCCGCTTCAGCGCCCAGTCCAGCGACGGCATGGGCGTGTACTGGTGCAGCGTCAGCCGCCCGGCGGCGGCCTCGTCCCTCTTCCCGGCGGCGTCGAGCAGGACTCGCCGGACGTCGTCCCGGGACGGCGGGTCGTTGCTGGTGCGCTGGTGGCGGGCGTGCGTGACCAGGTGCAGGTGGTGGAGGGTGAACGGTCCCAGGACGCGCAGATGCGGATCGGCCCGGCGCATGTTCTCCAGGGCACCGATACCTCTCAGCAGCGCCTCGAACTGTCCGTCCGATGCCACGTCGGCGCCGAACGACCGCCGCAGGGCCTTCACGAGGCGCAGTGTGGTGTCGAGGACGTCGGCGGGTACCGGCCCGTCCCCGGTGTGCAGTCGCGCCGTACGCGCCAGGGCGGCCAGGCCGGCCGGGCCCGGTTCGGGGAGCAGCAGGCTGCGCACACCCCGCTCGCCCGAGGGGCTCGCCAGCGCACCCGCCTTCGGGGTCGCCCCGCGCATCAGCACGTGGACACGGTCCACCGCCATGACCCCGGCACCGCTGCCGTTGGCCACGCCCTGCGCGTACGAGGTGGTGCCGAGGACGTCGAACACGTACGGGGGCTCCCCCGCGTCCGACAGATAGGGCAGGTCCTCCGCCAGGGCGTCGGCCCAGCACGAGCCGAGGTCGATGACGGCGTTCGGGCCGAGCTTCCGCATGCTGGGCCGGCGGCGGATGAACCGGCCGGTCTCCTCCCCGCCCACCTGGATTGGCGGACTGCCGTCGGCCACCTCCATCACCCCGCGCAGCGGCTGGCCGTGCTGCGCGAAGCGGTAGACCGGCCGCCCGTTCTCCAGCAGCGCGGCCGGTTCGCCGATCGCCCCCTCCGACACCGGGTCGAACTGGACGAACTCGGTGATCTCCGCCATGGATTCGAGCATGGGCTCGTTCGTGACCAGGTCGGGGTCGGACATGGAGACGCGGCCGATGGACCGGCCGTCGTCGCCGATGGTCCGCGTCTTCAGGGCGGGGTCGGGGAGGATCGTGCCGTTCAGCGCGGTCACGAAGCCTTCCTCGGCGACTCCGTCGGGGCCCAGGTCGTCGGCGTCGCTGCCGAACCATCCGCCCAGGGGCAGGCCTTCGGCCCGCCGGTTCTCCACGACGATCCGCTCGACGCCGGTGGCGGGGTCGGTGACCAGACCGACCTGGCCACTGTGCGCCCAGACGCCGTCGCGGCCCGTCCGGAACGCCAGAGTGCGGGGCAGGGCCAGGCCCTGGTCGCCGCCCCGGGCGAGCACGAGGACGACGGGCGTGTCCGCCGGGAGTCCGACGACGCCGGGGTCATGGACCAGCAGCTCCACGAACTCCCGCCAGGGCACGAAGAGTTGTCCTTGACCCCACGGCAGCACGACGTGATCGTGTCCACCGTCGGCCACCACCACGTACGCGCCGGTACCGGCGTCCCACAGGGGATCGAGCGGCCCCTGGAACTGGCCGTTGCGGCGCTGCCACACCTGGGTGGTGTCCACCGGCCCGACGGGCCGCCCGGTGAGGTTCAGCCCCTGGTAGGCGCCGTTCGCCGCCATGATGTGGCGCCCGTGGTCCAGCGCCCCGCCGGTCGCCAGGTGGTAGGCGCCGAGCGCGTCGACGCTCGACGACCATCCGGCGGCCATCGCGTTCTCCACCGTGACGAGGAGCTGGGCCCGCTGCCCGGCCGAGACCTCGGAGCCCGCGGGCAGGTGCAGCACGCGCCGGGCCAGGCCGTCGATGTCCGGTACGGCGCCGGGCTCCTCCAGCAGGGCCAGCCGCTCCAGTTCGGCGGCGGCGTACGACTCATCCGAAGCGGGGGCGCCGCCCAGCAGCCGTGGAGGCAGGCCGAGTTCACGGCGCACCCGGGCGGCCAGTTCCCTGCCCGACACCGCGTCCGCACCGTGCGCGGCGAGGTGCTGGGCCACCTGTCGTACGGCGTCGAGGTAGTCGCCGCGCGCGTGGCGGGAGTCGGCGAGCACGGGGTGCAGCTCCAGCGGCAGCACCAGCGATGTCGCCCGCCGCCACGCCTCGGCGGGATCGGTGCCGGCCGGCACTCCGGCCCCCCGGAGCGCGTCGAGCGCGAAGTTCTCGTAGGCGGCGCTCCAGGTGCGGCGGGAGGCGCGCGCCGCGATACCGTCGAGCGCCTCGGACCAGGGGCCTGGCCGGTTCATCAGCAGGCGCACCCGCTGGACCGGGTCGGTGATCCCGCTGTCCTCGAAGCGCACGGAGCCGTTGAGAGCGGCCTCCAGCGCGGGGCCCTGGTCCGGAGTGACCCCGGCGGCGGCCAGCTCCTGCGGAGTGAAGAGGTCGTCGGGCGCCGGGCGCGGCGGATCGCCGGGCAGGTCGTCGGCGGTGACCAGGCCGGCCGTGAGCCGGCGTTCGGCGTCCGTACGGGGCACCCGCGGCACGATCGACGCGACCGCGGCGTCGTGGGCGGCGTCGGCGCCGAGTCCGCGGAGCCGGTCCAGGGCGGCGTCGAGCCGCCGCTGCGCCGCGCTCAGGTCCTGCCAGGCGTCGTACAGCCGCGCGGTGTCGTCGGTGCCGCCCCGGCCGCTGGTCACCCGCGCGTCGAGCGTCGAGACGGTGCGGGCCGCCCGGCCGAAGACGGCGGCGGCGTCCTCGTACTCCCGGCGGGCCGCGTCCACGGCATCGTCGACTGCCGCGCTGCCGGGGAAGTCCAACAGGACCGGCTCGTCGGCCGGCGCGGTCTCCTGGTCCGTGCTCCGGCCCTTGCCCTTGCCCGCTCCCGGGGTGGGCCCCCGGCCGTCGCCCCGGCCCTCGGTGGCGAGGGGAACGGCGGCGGGAGGGGTCTCCTCCGCGTTCTGTGCGATGGGCTCCTGCCCGGTGGCCGCCCGAACGTCCGCGTCGGAGTCCGTGGCGGACGCCGGCGCCGGGGTCTGCGGCGTTCCGGTCTCCGTCGGCGCGGAGGACGTGGTGCGGAAGGGGACGGCGGCCGCGACCTGGGCCGCGGGGTCAGCGCTGCCGGGGGCGGGCGTCCGCAGGGCCAGCGCCGGGTCGTCGATGCCGCTCGGGGGCCGGGTGCCCCGCGCGGTGAGCGGGTGGTCGGCCACGGCGCCGCTGGTGACGACGGATTCGACCGCCCGGAGGAAGTGTTGCGGAACGGCCGGGCCGGGCGTACCGGTGTCCGTGTCGCCCTGGCGCACCAGTCGGCGCAGGAGGGCCTCGGCCGCCGGGCCCCGGTCCGGTAGGCCCGCGTAGCCCAGCAGTTGTCGGAGCACCGCCGCGTCGTCGCGGGTCCGCCGCTCCGCCGCATCCTCCGGAGAGATGGCCGGATCGGTACGGTGCAGCCGCCAGTTGAGGTGGTCGGAGCCCTCCGGCCGCGCGGTACGGCTCAGCTCGACGGCCTCGGCGTGGTCGGGCGCGGCCGTGAGCGTGACGTCGATGTGGAGCTGGTCGCCCGAGCCCGGGAGCTGGAGACCGTGGTTCAGGTGGGTGTCGAGGAGCGTGCGCATCCGCTCCTGGAGGGCGTCCAGTTCGGCCGGGGAGAACCCCTCCCCCGTCCGGACCGGCAGGTGGAGGGAGACGTTGCTCAGCCAGCGGCCGTCGTCGGCCTGGATGCGCTGGACCCAGGCCCGTACGGGGGTCTCCGGGCCGTCGAGCGGCGTCGTGTCCGCGGGGGAGCGGCCGACATCGGACGGCGGGTCGGTCCGTACGGCGGTGGCGGGGGCGTCGGTCCGCCCCGAACGCCACTGCTCGGGCCGCACGGGATCGGCCACCGGCACGGCGGGCTCGGGCGTGGAACCGGCGGAGAGGTCCGCCCCGGTCCCGGCTCCCAGGTCCCCGGTGACCTCGTTGGTGACCTCGTTGGTGACCTCGCCGGTGGGCAGGTCCGAGGAGGTGCGTACGGCCTCCGGCGCGGCCGGGGCGTTCTCGGGCCCGGTCGTGCTCCGTCCGCCGCCGGGAGCGCGGGCGGTGTCGTCGGTGCCGGTGCCCCGGGGCTGCGGAGGAGCCGGGCTCTGCGTGCCGTCGGCCGCTTCCTGCCGGCCCTCCGCGTCCGCCTGGTCGGTCTCCTGCTCGCCCGGGCCGTTCTGGGAGGGCTGCTGGGACGGCTGCTGCGAGGAGTTCCCCGTACCGGAGGAGCCCTGCTGGGTGCCCTGGTTCCCGGCCGCGGGCGCCGGGGTGTTCGGTCCCGCCGAGGTGGCGACGGGGGTGGGAGGGGCCACGGCGTCGGCGTCCGCGTCGGCCGGGTTCGGGACGCCGTCGGTCCGCTGGTGCGCGGTGTCGTCGAGCCCCGGCTGTCCGCCGGTGCTCCGGCCGCCCGTGCCGCGTCCGGGTGTCTCCTGACCGGTCTCGCCCTGCCGCTGGTCCCGTGCGCCGTCCGCGTCCGCCGGGACGTCGTCGGGAAGGTTCGCGCTGTCCTGGCCGTTCGAACCGCCGATCGCGCTCGGGCCCGGCGCGGTGGACGAACCCTTCGGCCCGGTGAGGTTGTCGGGGAGGTCGTTCGTCGCCCCCGACGTGTCCGGAGACGTACCCGGCAGGAGGTCGGGCGCCAGGTCCGGCGTCAGGTCGGGTGTGGTGTCCGGGGTCAGGTCGTACGAGGTGAGGTCGGTGTTCGTCCCCGGCCCGGAGGTGCGCCCCGACGTCGGCGGCGGCGTCAGCGGCGAAGTGTCGGGCAGGGACGAGGACGGCAGCGTGGAGGGTGTGGTGGACGTCGAGGGCGAGGGCAGCGACGACGTGGGCGGCGGCAGCTGGGGCAGGGGCGACCCACTCGTGCCGGTGACGCCGTTCGAGCCGGTGACGCCGGTCGGACCGGCCACACTGTTCGGGCCGACGACGTTGCCGGGGTCGAAGACGCTGGTCGGGCCGGTGACGCCGGTCGGGCCGCCGGTGTTGCGCGGGGAGAAGTCGGTGGGGCGGGTCAGCGCGTCGGATCCCGCCTTCGGCAGAGTGTTCACACCGGCCGGGGGCGACACGGCCGGCGGCGGCGTGTACGTGGGAGGCGGCAGGGTGCCGATCCCGCTGCCCGGTCCGTTCGGCAGGTCGGCCGAGACGGTGTTGGGGTAGGGGGCCGCCGGGCCGGGGGTGAACGGATTGGTCTTCACCACCGAGGGGCCCTTGACGTCCGGGCCGCTCGCCGGGCCGCCGGGCTTCTCCGACCCCGACGGGCCCCCGTCGCCGCCGCCCAGGATGCTGTCGGGGCCCGGCAGGTCGTTGATGTCGGTGAACCGGTCGTTGTTGAAGTAGTTGTTGTAGATGGAGAAGGCGCCCGCGCCGATGGCCAGCCCCGCGCCCATGTCGAACACGGTGCTGGTGCCGGAGCCGACGAACGTCTCCCACTTGAACTCCCACTTGTCGTAGAAGGCCCCGTTGATGATGACTTCGGCGGTGCTCTCGGCGGTGGCTCCGACGACGAAGACGGTGACCACGGTGGGAGGGCCGTTCACCAGCCCCTTGAACAGCAGACTGTTCGGGTCGATCTTGAACTTGCTGAAGATGTCCCCGAGGAGGTCCTTGAAGAAGTTCTTGATGGGCTTCAGGAACTTGTCGAAGATCTCCATGAAGCCGGCGGTGAGCGCACCGAAGGCGGCGGCGACGCCGACGTCCTTCCAGTCCACTCCCCCGGGCTTTCGGCCCCCCGGGTTCAGCGCGATCTGCGCCAGCCGGACCGCCAGCGTCTGGATGGCCTCCTGGATGGCCTCGCCCAGGGTCGGCGCGATGTGCGACATCCGCAGCAGGCGGTCGATGATGATGAGGATCGCGAGCTTGCTCCGGGCCCGCGCCAGGAACATCTGCGAGACCGAAGCGCCGCCGGTGAACGCGATCAGCGCCGCCAGGATCGCCAGTTCGGCGATCAGCATGATGATCTCGGCGATGATCTCCCACTTCGACGCCTGGATCTTCTGCGAGTAATCCACCTGGCCGTTGGCCAGTTCGTCGAGCTGGAGCAGCAACGCCTGGATGGGGTCGGTGCCGTTGGGTGCGTCGGTGAGCATCCGCACACTGTCGATGTACGGACGCGCCACCTCCGGCGGCAACGCCGCCTCCACCATCTCGATCGTCTCGCGCGAGGCCGCGCGGAGATCGATCAGGCCCTTCTGGAGGGCCAGGTAGAGCTCACGACTTTCCCACGCCAGATTCTCCCTGGCCTGCAGGGGCATTTCGCCCAGCAGGATCCAGAGCATCGTCCGGACGTCCGGCGGAAAGTCGATCTCTTCCACTTAGTGCCGGCCACCCTGGGAGGAGTCGTCCGGCCCGTCCAGGCTGGACATCTGCCGGTCGATCTCGTCTCGCGCGTAGGTCGAAACACCCTCGATGTGCTGGCCGTTGGCCCAGACCGCCTGGCCCAGTGCCGTGAACGCGCTGCCGACGGCCCTGATCAGGTCCAGGCACGCCTGGTTGTTCGCATCGTACTTGGGCAGCACTTCGAGGGCGAAGTCGTCGTTGTAACCGGCCCAGCCACGGTAGTTCTGGATGTCGGAGATGAAGTTGTCACCGATCTTGGCCGCTTGCGCGGGCAGCTGCTCCATCATGTCGCCGGCCCGGCGCAGTTCGCCGGGGTTCGCGATGAACTTTCCTACCGCCATGAATGCCTCCCTCTCGTCCGGTGGTCCCTACGTCAGTCCTCGTGGATCTCGTCGTGCAGGCGGGCCGACGAACGCCTCCCGCCGCCGTGCGAGTCCTCCAGGGCCGAGCCGAAGGCCCGGTCCCAGTCGATGTCGATGCCTCTGATACCCGTGGCCCGGCCGGTGGTCCGGGTCAACGGCTCGAAGACGTCCATCACCTTGCGGGCCATCTCCGAGCGGCCCTCCTGCACCGCCTCCATGATCGAGGCGGCGAGCTGAGGGCCCGTCATGGACCGGTGCCGGTTGTCCGGGAACTTCAGCCCCGTCAGCTCGCCCTGCGGGCCGACCGTCACCTCCACCGAGCGGTCCCGTGACCGGGCCGTCGCCGTGGACTGGCCGAGTTCACCCTCGGCACGCGCCACGGCTTCCTGCACAGCCGTGAGTTCGGCCATGGCCTCGGCCAGCTTCTTCTCCATCGAGTCGCTCAACAGTCGCCCTTCCACCTGCGCGTACACCATTCTGTCGTACGCGTGTGCGTGTCATGAACTCCCCCTGCGCCGGGGCGGCTTCCGAGGCGGCCGAAACCGTCTCCCACCGCCCCGCACGGGTCCCGGCCGTGCCGGCGGGACGCTCCCTAGCGTCCGATCACCGCCGGTGCGCCGCCTTCGTCGGTGCCCCAGACGTCTTCGTCCTCCGGCACCCAGGAGTCGCGGGTGCGCTCGCCGCTCTGGGTCGCGGTCTGGCCGGGCGCGCCGCCCCCGCCCGGGGCGCCGCCGGCCATCGGCGGGAGGAAGGGCGAACTGCCCGCGGTGGGGCCGCCGGCGGCCACCCGCACCTCGTCGTCGGCGTACCGCCCGCCGGAGCCGGGAGCGGCGGCGCCGGGCCGGGCGCGGCGGTTCCGGGAGACCGATCCGTCGATGACGTTGCGGACGCGCTCACCGGAGTCGTTCTGGCCTCCGCCGCCTCCGCCCATACCGCCACCCATACCGCCGCCCATGCCGCCGCCCATCGGGGAGCCGCCCATCGGTGCGCCGCTGCCGCCGCCTTCGCCCCCGCCGTAGCTGCTGGGTCCGGGGAACGGCCCGCTGTTCAGGAGCGGACGGTTGTGGCTCGGGGTGCTCGGTCCGTCGGACGCCCCGGTGCCCGCCAGGGGCGACTCGTAGGGCTTGTCGTCGAACAGTTCTTCCTCGTAGGAGGCGGGGTCGTACGAGGGGGGCGTGTGGCCGGAGAGTCCGTCGCCGAAGGAACCGTGGTTGAGGGAGCCGTTGTTGAGCTGACCGGATTCGAAGCGGGACGGGCCGGACTCGTCCAGGTAGCCGGAGACGGTCGAGCCGTCGGGCCGGGTGACGGTGGTGGTGCCGGTGTCCGGGTTGATCGTCTGGGTGGAGCCGTCCGGGAACTCCGTGACCACGTTGCCGCCGGGGTCCAGGTGCGTGACGCTGCCGCCGGGGTTGGACAGGAGGTCCCCGGTGTTGAGCGGACCGGAGATGACGGAGCCGTCGGGCCGGGTGATGGTCGAGGAGTGGGTGTCCGGGTCGATCGTGACCTTGGAGCCGTCGGGGTATTCGGTGATCACGCGGCCGTCCGTGTCGATCCGCGACTCGCCGCCGCCGGGGAGTTCGAGCGGACCGTCGTTGACGGGGCCGCTGATGGTGGTGGACGACAGGTCGGGGATGTCTCCGTTGCCGAAGAGGTCCCGCTGGGAGCTGTCGAGCCTGGACTCCGCCTCGGCCTGCCTGCGCTCCTGCTCCTGCCGGACTTCGTCCTGCTTGGCCTCGGCTTCCTTCTGCCTGGCCTCCTGCTCGGACCGGACCTCGTTCTGCTTGGCTTCCTGCTCCTCGCGGAGCCGGTCCTGCTTGGCTTCCTGCTCCTCGCGGATGCGGTCCTGCTTCTGCTCGGCCTCGGCCTGCTTCTGCTCCGCCTCCTTCCGCATGGCCTCCTGCTCGGCCTTGGCCTCGGCCTCCTTCGCCTCCTGCTTGGCCTCCTGCTCCGCCTGCTTCTGCTCCGCCTTCGCCTCGGCCTCGGCCTGCTTCTGCTCCTGCTCGGCCTGCTGCTGCTCCTGGCGCTCTTCCTGCTCGGTGCGGATGCGGTCCTGCTTCTGCTCGGCCTCGGCCTGCTTCTGCTCCGCCTCCTTCTCCTTGGCCTCCTGCTCGGCCTTGGCCTCGGCCTCCTTCGCCTCCTGCTTGGCCTCCTGCTCGGCCTGCTTCTGTTCGGCCTCCTTCTCCTTGGCCTCCTGCTCGGCCTTGGCCTCGGCCTCCTTCGCCTCCTGCTCGGCCCTGGCCTGGGCCTCCTTGGCCTCCTGCTCCTTCTTCGCCTCCTCCTGCTCCTTCTTCGCCTGGTTCATCTGCATCATCTGCATGTTCTGGGCTTCGGCCTGCTTGGCCTCCTGCTCCTTGCGGATCTGCTCCTGCTTGGCCTCCTGCTCGGCCCGGAGCTGTTCCTGCTTGGCCTCCTGCTCGGCCTGCTTCTGCTCGGCCTCCTTCTCCTTGGCCTCCTGCTCGGCCTTGGCCTCGGCCTCCTTCGCCTCCGCCTTGGCCTCCTGCTCCGCCGCCTTGGCCTCGGCCTCCTTCTCCTTGGCCTCCTGCTTCGCCTCCTGCTCGGCCTCCTTGGCGGCTGCCTTGGCCTCAGCCTCCTTCTCCTTGGCCTCGGCCTCTGCCTTGGCTTCCCTCTCCTTGCGCTCGGCTTCCTCCTTGGCTTCCCTCTCCTTGCGCTCCGCCTCCTCCTTGGCTTCCCTCTCCTTACGCTCCGCCTCCTCCTTCTCCTTCTTCCGCTCCTCCGCGGCCTTGGCGGCCTGGTCCTTCTGCCACTGGATGAACTCTTCCTGCTTCCGCGCGGCTTCCTCGGCGGCGGCCTTGGCCGCGGCGGCGTCGGCCGCGGCCTTCTCCTCGTCGAGTTCGGTCTTCTCCTCCTTGTAGTCGGACTCCAGCGTGCCGCTGGTCCCCCGCGACTTCACCGTTCCCAGCTCGAACTGGTTGTTGCTCCAGCTGTCGCGCACCTTCGTCATGGCCGCGACCGCCGCAGCGTCGAGGTTGTCCTCGACGGTCTGCTTCCACATGAGAAGGGCCTTGTTGCCGATCTTCACCCAGGTGTCGAGCTCCTTGAGCTCACCGAATTCCTCGGGTTTGACGGTCAGCGCCATGTCGCCCGTGCCGGTGATCTCGTCGATCGCGGCCTCGTTGCTGAAGCCATCTTCCGAGATGTAGTTCGTGGTGGTGCCGTAGCCGCCGCCGTACGTCCCGTAGGTCTCGATCTCGTACGTGATCTTCGCGATGTTGTTGCGCCAGGTGTGATCCATGATCGCGGAGAGCAGGGTGTGCAGCACCACGAGCGGGTTGCCGTACTGCCACTGCCACTTCGCCCACACGCTGTGGAGATCCGAGACCGCTTCCCGGAAGTCCTCCTTCGCCTGTCGGATCTCGTCGCCCTGCTTGGAGCCGACGGTGCCGCCCCCGCCGGGCTTCATGTCGTCGGCGTAGTCCGAGTACTGCTCGTTGATCTTGTTGATGAGGTCCCAGAAGACACCGGCGGCCTTGCCCCGCCACGCCTTGTCCTTCTCCGTGCCGAGCCTGCTCTGCCACTCCTCCACGACCTTCTGCTGGGACGAGAAGAACGCGGCGACCCGGTCGAACGCCCCGGCCACCGTGTCGAAGTTGTCGAGGGTCACGGAGTCGGGGTCCTTCACGGGAAGGGTGTTCCAGCTGAACCCGTAGGTACCCTGCGACGCGTTGTTGAGCAGCTGCTCCAGCGCGAGCCCCGTGCCGTAGGCGTAGCGCGAGGTGAACGTGGTGTCCCAGGTCGGCTTGCCTTCCATGCCCAGGTGACCGTCCATGGAGCTGGAGAACTGACCGCCCTCCTGGTACCCCTGACTCGGTATCCGGCCGTCGCCCTTGCTGCCGAGCAGGGTGATGCGCGCCTTGTACATCGACACGTCGGAGCCCACGCCACCCTGGGAGTGGTAGAAGGGGATGACGAAGTCG
The DNA here is from genome assembly GCF_042718715.1 of Streptomyces sp. NPDC058576. Classification (NCBI taxonomy): domain Bacteria; kingdom Bacillati; phylum Actinomycetota; class Actinomycetes; order Kitasatosporales; family Streptomycetaceae; genus Streptomyces; species Streptomyces sp. NPDC058576. The sequence goes on from NZ_JBHXPF010000001.1 coordinate 288,503, forward strand.
GTGTTCGTGATGTCCGAACCGGCGTTCTCGTGCAGCCAGTTCATGTCCTCGGTGTCGACGTAGTCGACATAGCCCACGTCGGAGATCTCCACCTTCATCAGGGGGATGCCCTCGTTGCCGACGAGCGTGTCGAACACGGTGTTACGGTCCGGCGCCTTGTAGCCCGTGAAGAAGCCGACCGCCTCGGCCCACTGGTCGTTGGAACCGCCGAGATCTTCGGGGACCTTGCTGGAGTCGAGGGCCATGCCGGGATGCCTTTTCGTCAGGGGAGACAGGAGGACGGGCGGGGGTACGGTCCGCCGGACCGCGGGCGTGCGGAGGAGCGCCGGCCGGGGCTACCGGCCGGCCGCGACGAAGGTCATTCGTCCTCGTCCTCGTCGTTGTTCGAGCCGCCGGCGGATTCGGAGAGCACCTCGTCCACGCCTTCGAAGAAGTCGATCATGTCCTTGCCGTCGATCTTGTCCAGGTTGCCGTCCTGGGTCTTGAAGAGCTCCTCGATGGTGGCCTCCAGGTCCTCCTCGATCTGCTCGAAGAGTTCGACCTGGAGCTTGAGGATGTCGTCGAGCTGATCGATCAGCCCGTTCAGGCTCTTGACCAGGTAGCCGCCGTTGGTGCGGCCCGCTTCGTCCCTCGCCATGCTCCCGATCGCGAGCGGCTTCGCCTGCCCGTCGTGGAATCCGGCCGCGGTCGCGGACCCGTCCTCACCGCCCTGCAGCATGGGGATCCCGGGCACGGTCTTCCCGTCGGTCGTCGTGCCGTCCTCCCGCATCTTCTTGACCTCGGCGAGGAACGGGACGAGGTCGTTGTCGAGGAAGCTCTGCAACCACGCCTTGTTGAGATTGAGTGCGGGTGCTTCCGCCATGTCGCACTTCTCCAGTCTTCCGGGATGTCCAGGGGCTCACGGGGCCGGTGCGCCGTCCGCCCGCGGCCCGCTGGGGCCGCTGCGGAGGGCGCACCGCCCCGACTGCGGCGGGCGGCCGGGCGCGCGAGGGACACACGCGAACGGCCGCCCGGGAGGGACCCGGGGCGTGCCGCCCCGGGTCAGCTGCCGATGCGCACGCTCTCCCAGAGCGACTTCAGGGAGTTCTCGCTGTACTTGTAGCTGCCCGAGACGTCGGTCAGCAGCGCCGAGTGCTCGGTGAGAATGCGCTTCATCTCCTCGACCGCGTTGTTCCAGGAGGCCTGCTTCTCGGCGTACACAGCCTTGTCCTCACCCTCCCAGCTGCGCTGGAGCTCCTGGAGTTCGGCTTCCAGGTTGGTGAGGATGCTGTCGATCGCCTTGGTCTGCTGGACCATGTCGTCGGCGGCGTTCTCCATGTGGGAGTAGTCGACGTAGATCTGGCCGTCGGTGAAGTCAAGCGGGGGGGTCATGGTCTTCCTCGTCTCGCGGCAGGTGCGTCAGGGACAGTGGCGTGCGGGGCCCGTTCACCCATCAGGGCTCCGGGTGCTCAAGGAGCGGTCAGCGGCCCGCGGTGGATCCGGCGAGCGCGTTGAAGATCTCCTCGGAGCGGTTGAACGCCTGCTGGATCGAGTCGTTCGAGTTGTTCTGCTGGATGCCCTGCGCGCGCATGGTCTCCTCCAGCGTCGTGATCATGTCGCGGAGGTTGCTGGAGATGATCTCCGCCTGCTGGTCCCAGCGGTCCAGCAGCTTCTGGAACGCGCCACCGTCGCTGCCGGCGTAGCCGGAGGCGAGGTTGTGCTTCATGTTCTCGACGTCCTGGCGGCTGCTCTGCACGCCGGTGAAAGCCATCTCCAGTGCGGTGACACCGTTCTGGGTGGATGACGCCAGTGACTGCTGTGCGCCCGTACCTGCCATGTTGCTGCGCCTCCTGATGTGTCGCGCCGCCGGGTTCCGGTTCCCGCGTGGCGCGGTGCCTGGCCGGACGCGGCCGGAAGACCGGCGCCCGAATGGTCTGGACGAACGGAGCCTAAGGAAAGGGGTGTTGAGGATTCAATGCCTTGCGTCATCTTCTCGACCCCGGCCCCGCTTTTGGGGTGATTCGCGAAGGAGATTTGATCTGGATCTGAGGTGAGCCCCTTGCGGAATCACCTTCCGAATGGATCTGTTTCCCCGCGCCCGAACGGGCAATGCCCGCCGTCGGAAACGGTATTGGCGGATCCCTTCGGGGAGGAGGACGGTGGATCACCTCCTCCGGTTGTCACGACACGAGCGTTTATCAGCCGGGTCACAAGAATTTCACCTCCTCCGGTACAACCATCCGCCGTGCCCTCACGTCCGGTTGCAGCGTGGGGTCGTGTTCGTGTTCCGGCCCAGGGCGGCAGCGTCCTTGGTGAGGTCCGGCCCCGTCGGCAGCATGGCCAGCAGCGGTGCCGGGAGCCCTCGCGCCTGGCCCTCGCTGTAGCCGAGGGCGGCGAGGCCGTCGGCGGTGCCGACCCGGTACTTCATCCCGGTGTCGGTCACCAGGTAGACGGTGGTGCCGACCGTGCTCCCGCTCGCCCCGAGCGCCCGCACCAGGGATCCGCCGCCCGGCCGCACGCTGATCGAGCCGACCGGCATGCAGGCCGGGGTGAGGCCCTCGGGCGGCGCCTGGGCGGCGGGACCCAGGGTGCCCGTCCCGGTCAGCGCCACGCTGATGCGCGGTCCGCGCTCACTCGGCTGGACCCGGATGCATACCGTGCGGTCCTCGCCGAGGGCCACCGCCTCCGGCGGCTCCGGGGGCAGGTTCGCCTCCTCCGCACCGGTCCCCGCGCCGGGGGCCAGCCGGCCGCTCAACGCGTCCGCGCCCAGCGTCACGACCTTCGCCGCGCCTCCCCCGTACACCTTCTCGCGGGTCTCCGGGTCGCCGAGCACCAGCGCGGCCCCGGTCGCGGTGAGCGGGGTCAGGCCCTCCTGGCGCAGCAGGTAGTAGCGGTCGGCGGAGCCCGGGACGGTGACCCGGAAGACCTGGCCGATCCGGGACTCCCCGCCGCCGAGCGCGGGGCGCTTCTCGCCCTTGCCCGGTACGTTCGGCGGGCGCAGGTCGGGTCCCGAGGGCAGGGCGTTCAGGAAGGCGGCGGAGACGGGCAGCCGGGAGGTGGAGGCGTAGCCGAGGGCCTCGCGGGCGCGGGTGTCCTCGTCGATCAGCAGCTTGCTGCCGCGCCAGACCAGGTAGTCGGCCTTGTCCGGCCCGGTGACGAGCATGGCCTGGTCGGTGGGCAGCCCGGTGGCGTCCGCCGGCAGGCCCACCGCGACGGCGGTGCCGGTCCTTCCGGTTCCGCTGCCCGAACAGACCTGCCAGGGGCCTGTGTCCAGGTCCGCGCTCCCGGGCAGGGCGTCCGGGGCGCCGCTGATGCCGATGGGCGCCCCGTGCGGCGTACCGCTCAGGGACTTCGAGCCGACCGCGACCGCCTTCATGTCGGCGCCCGCGAGCAGCCGCGCCGACGCGTAGTTGCGCACCGGACGCAGCCGCCCGTCCAGGTAGAGGTAGCGGGACCCGGTGTCCTTGTTGACGACGAGGGTTCCGGCGGCCCGCCAGGAGTCCTTGGTACCGGGCTTGAGGAGGCCGAGGACGAAGGAGCCGGCCGACAGCAGGACGGCGATCACGATGCCGATCACCACCCCCCGGTTGGTGCGCCCCTGCGGGCTCTCCGGGGCGTCGGGGTCGGCGCGAAGCATGCCGGAGGTCAGCCGGCCCATGACGAACATGTGGGCCTGGACCTGGTCGCGTTTCGACTGCACGGCAGCGGTTCTCCCTTCAGGTCAGGCGTTGATGGCCCGCAGGGCGCCGTACACGCCGAGCACCCACAGGGCGAGCGGGAGCACGGCGATCGCGAGGGCCGAGTGGAGCACTTCGCCCGCGCGGCCCCAGTACGGGACGAGCCGGCGGCCGGGCACGGTCCAGGCGGCGATGGCGACCGCGGCGGCAGCCGCGAGCAGCCCCGCGGCCGTGACCAGACGGCTGCCCGGGGACGCGGCGGGGGCGGCGACCAGCACCAGCATGAGCAGCCCGAAAACGCCCGGGACCACCAGGGACATGCGCTGCCAGATGTTGCCGAGGCCTCGGGCGTGCAGGACGAGCAGCAGGCACAGCGCCACCGTCATGATGATCTCGGCCAGCTCACGCTCCCGGGCCAGGATGGCCACGCACGCGGCGCCGACCAGGCCCACCGCTCCGTAGAGCGACGTCATCCAGCCGTCGGCGAGGATGGCGCGGGCCGAGACCGCGGAGGCGGCGTGCGGCTCGATGCCCTCCTGCAACTGCTGGGCGTTGGTCGGCAGCGGAGGCATCCGCATCCCGGACATCCGGAAGGCGAGCGAGGGGACGAAGGCCCCCAGGATCACCGCGAGGACGGCGAGGATCCCGGCGGCGTGCACCGGCGCCAGGTCCGTGGTGAGGAGCAGGACGGCGGCGATGGCGGCGAACAGCGAGACGACGGCGACGCTCAGGAAGAGGGCGGCGAACGCGGCCACGACGGCAAGCGCGAGGACCGCCCCGCCGGCCATCGCCGCACTGGCCGCGAGCAGCCGGGCCCCCAGGGTCTCGTAGGCGTGCGGCCCAGCGAGTTCCCCGCCGGGCAGCAGCCAGCCGGCCAGCGCCAGGTAGGGCCCGACCATGAAGCCGAGCGCGGCTCCGGCGCCCGCGTCCCCGACCGCCCTGCTCGCCGCGCCCGCACCCGCGAGCAGGAGGAGGCCGGCCGCGGTGGCGAAGACGGACCGGGACAGCGAGGAGCCGCCGGGCCAGGCGATCACCAGAACGCCGCCGGCGAGGACCGCGACAACGATGCCGAGGAGCACCCAGCGGCTCACCTTGGGGGTCCAGCCGAAGGGGTGGTCGCGCATCGTGGTGGCGATGCCGTCGACCAGGTCGTCGAGGTGCACCTCGGGCAGAGCCTCGGCGCGCGGCCGGAGGTAGAGGGTGTCGCCGTCCCGCAGCCCGTAGGAATCGAGGGTGAGTTCCTCGTCCAGGGGCTCGCCGCCGAGCCGCTGGAGGACCCAGCCGCCGTGGTCGATACCGGCTTCTTCGAGGTTGTCGCCCGCGTAGCCGAGCACGGCGGGCAGCAGGTCCGCCACGGGGACGTCGGCGGGCACGGCGAGATCGATGCTCTTGGCAGGAGCTCGTACCGTCAGACGGCACAGCTCGGCCACCTGAGTGTCAGTCATCGGGATGGCTCACGCTTCTCCGGTTACGGCTGAGAACGGGCGGGGGAACAGGGGCCGGCGGACCGGTGAACACCCTGCTTCGGTGGGCGGTTCCAAACCGTGTGACGGCGACGGTTGTTGACGACCGATACGGCGATCGTAATATCAGCGGCCTAGTCTGGGCCACGTGGCCCGCGCCACGGAATACGAAACGGCCTTCCGCGTCCGGCGAATTGCGGCACGGTCGGCCGTACGGGCACGAAGGGCGGTTCGGCATGCGCGGTTTCGGCCGGGAAATAGCTCCGCGTGTGCCCGTCCGGCCAAAAAAGCCGTTCCGCGTCTGCCCGTCCGGGCAGGGAAAAGGCTCCGCAGGCGCCCGTTCGGCCGGGAAGTGCTTCCGTTTGCGCTCTTCCGGCGGGGCCGACGACCGCGCGGGGCCTGCCCCGAAGCCGTGATGTAGCAGAACTGTGACACCGCGGTTCGGCCCCCTCCCGCCCACCGCGGGAGCCCCCGGGCGGGCTTTCGGCTTCGGCCGGGGCGCGGCGTAGGGTGCGTGCACGGCGAAGGCCTGTCCGCGTCCCGGCCCCCGGTCGACGGCGGGCGGCGTGCCCTGCGACGCCGTTCCGCCCGCTCTCCCCCATGTCCCCGAAGGAGACGGTTCCTTGAGTGTGATCCTGTTCCGCCGCCCGGCCCGACGCCGTGGCCCGGAGATGCCCGACGGGGAGCTGAATCTCCAGGAGCCGCCGGTCCTCCCCGAGACGGTGCCCGACACCTCCGCCGTGTGGACGTACCTGCCGATGGCGCTGATGTCGGTCTCGATGATGTTCATGTTCATGCGGCCCGGTATGACGCGGGGCTCCGGCGGCTTCATCTACATCGCCCTGGGGCTGATGGTGCTCGGTGCCGCCGCCATGTTCATCGGCCAGTTCATGCGCCGGGCGGCGGAGCGCAAGCAGAAGCTCAAGGGCGAGCGCCGGGACTATCTGCGCTATCTCACCCAGATCCGGCGCAAGGTGCGCGGCGCGGTCGTGGACCAGCAACTGGCCCTGGCATGGCGGCACCCGGAGCCCGCAGCCCTGTGGTCGATGACCGGCACCACCCGGCTGTGGGAGCGGCGCCCCCGGGACGAGGACTTCGGCGAGATCCGGATGGCCGTCGGCGAACAGAAGCTGGGCCTGAAGCTGGCGTCGAGCTCGACCAACCCCGTGGAGGACCTGGAGCCGCTCAGCGCCCACGCGTTGCGCAGCTTCATCCGCGCCTACTCGACGGTTCCGGACCAGCCCATCGCGATCTACCTGCGCGCCTGGGCCCGCGTGCTGTTCCAGGGCGACGAGGAGCGGATACGTTCCCTGGCGCGGGCACTGCTCGGCCAGTTGGCCACCTTCCACTCGCCGGACGACGTGTGGATCGCGTTCTGCGTCTCCGACGAGCGGCGAGCGGACTGGGAGTGGACGAAGTGGCTCCCCCACAGCCTGCACCCGCACGACACCGACGGCGCGGGTCCGACCCGGATGACCGTCTCCGCCTGGGGCGAGCTGGAGAATCTGCTCGGCGCCGAGTTCATGGAGCGGCCGCAGTTCGACCCGGACGCGGTGCCCGGGCGCGAGGAGCCGTTCACCGTGATCGTCGTGGACGGCGGGGTCATTCCGGCGGGCCACCGGCTCGACGGTCCCGGCTTCCGCAACACGGTCGTCCTGGACCTCAGCGGCGCGCTCTCCTGGCGCCCCGGCCGCATCACTCTGCGCTTCACGGTCGACGATGACGAACTCGGTCTGGTGCGCACCGACCGCGAGCGCAAGGAGCAGATCACCCGGCTCGGCCGGCCCGACACCTTCGGGCTCACGGGCGCGGTGTCGCTCGCGCGGCGGCTCGCCCCGTACCGCATGGGCCTGGGCTCGGCGTCGGACTCCTCCGAGCCGCTCTCCGCCAACGTGGAACTGACCACGCTGCTGGGCATACCCGACCTGCACCGCCACGACCCGAACACCCTGTGGCAGCAGCACACCGGCCCCAACCGGCTCAAGGTGCCGATCGCGGTCGGCGCGGACGGCGAGCCGGTCGAGCTGGACATCAAGGAGTCCGCCCAGGGCGGCACCGGGCCGCACGGCATGCTGATCGGCGCCACCGGCTCCGGCAAGAGCGAGCTGCTGCGCACCCTGGTCCTCTCGCTCGCCCTGACGAACTCCTCGGAGACGCTCAACTTCGTCCTGGTCGACTTCAAGGGCGGTGCCACCTTCCTGGGTCTCGAGGACCTCCCGCACACCTCCGCCGTCATCACCAACCTGGCGGGCGAGGCGGCGCTGGTCGGCCGTATGCAGGACGCCCTGCACGGCGAGCTGATGCGCCGGCAGGAGCTGCTGCGGTCGGCGGGCAACTACACCTCCGCGCTGGACTACGAGAAGGCCCGCGCGTCCGGCGTCCCGCTGGAGCCGCTGCCCAGCCTGTTCGTCGTCGTCGACGAGTTCAGCGAACTGCTGGCGGCGCACCGCGAGTTCATGGAGCTGTTCGTGATGATCGGCCGTCTGGGCCGGTCCCTCGGCGTGCACCTGCTGCTCGCCTCGCAGCGCCTGGACGAGGGCCGCATGCACCAGCTGGAGAGCCACCTCTCCTACCGGGTCGGTCTGCGGACGTTCTCCGCGATGGAGAGCCGCGGCGTGCTCGGCGTGCCCGACGCCTACCAGTTGCCGTCGGCCCCCGGGAGCGGCTTCCTCAAGTCGGGCGTGGAGGCGCTGACCCGGTTCCGCGCCGCCTACGTCTCCGGCCCCTACCAGCAGCGCCGGGGCAGCGCGAACCAGGCGCGGGTGGCCAGTCAGACCGTGCCGTGGACCAGCAGTTACGTCGTACCGCGCCAGCTCCCCGACACCCCGGAGCCCGAGCCCGAGCAGCAGGAGGAGACCGGCGAAACTCTGCTCTCCGTCGCCGTGGACCGGCTGCTGACCGCGGGGCCGCCGGCCCACCAGGTGTGGCTGCCGCCGCTGGACCTCCCCGCCACGCTCGACCAGGTGCTGCCGCCGCTCACCCCGCACCCCGAGTACGGACTGACGACCGACGCGTCGCATCGCGGGCGGCTCACCATCCCGCTCGGCATCATCGACCGCCCCTTCGACCAGCTGCGCGACCTGCTGACCGTCGATCTCTCGGGCGCGGGCGGGCACATCGCCATCGCGGGCGGCCCGCAGAGCGGCAAGAGCACGATGGTCCGGACGATCATCACCGCGCTGGCGCTCACCCACACCCCGCGCGAGGTCCAGTTCTACTGCCTCGACTTCGGCGGCGGCGCGCTCGCCGGGCTGTCCGGGCTGCCGCACGTCAGCGGGGTCGCGGCACGGCTGGACGCCGAGCGGGTGGGCCGTACGATCTCCGAGGTCACGACCCTGCTGGCGGAGCGCGAGCGGTTCTTCCTGGACAACGGCATCGACTCGATGGCGACGTTCCGCCGCCGGCTGGCCGCCGGGGAGTTCCCGGAGCACCACCACGGCGACGTGTTCCTGGTGATCGACGGCTGGTCGACGGTGCGCCAGGACTTCGACCGGTACATCCAGACGTTCGGCGCGATCGCCGCGCGCGGTCTGAACTACGGCATCCACCTGATCGTCACCACCGCGCGCTGGGTGGAGGTGACGTCCGCGATCCGGGACCAGGCCGCGACCCACCTGGAGCTGCGGATGGGTGACCCGATGGACTCCGAGATCGACAACCGACGTGCCGCGACCGTGCCCCGGCTCCCGGGGCGCGGCCTGACCCGGGACGCCAAGCTGCACTACCTCACGGCGCTGCCGCGCATCGACGGCGTCGAGTCCGCCGACGACCTCTCCGACGGGGTGGCCGGTCTGGTGGCGGCGGTCCGCGAGAGCTGGCAGGGCCCGCCCGCGCCGCAGGTACGGATGCTGCCGACCCGGCTCAAGCTGTCGGAACTCCCGGCTCCCAAGGGCGATTTCAAGATGCCCATCGGCCTGGAGGAGGAGCGCCTGTCGACGGTCTGGCACGACTTCTCCGAGACCCCCCACATGATCGTGGTCGGGGACACGGAGAGCGGCAAGACCAACATGCTGCGGATGACGGCCAAGGCCATCATGGACCGGTACACCCCGGCCGAGGCGCGGATCATGGTCGTGGACTACCGCCGCGCCCTGGTGGAGGCCATCCCGGACGCGTACCGGCTCGGCCACGCGGTGGCGATGGACGCCCTCAAGGAGCTGATCGGCGGCGCGGCGCGGGCGGTGGCGGCGCGCGTACCGGGTCCGGAGATCACCCCGGCCCGGATGCGCACCTGCGACTGGTGGGACGGGCCGCGGCTGTTCATCCTCGTGGACGACTACGACATGCTCGGCACCAGTGCGATGAACGCGCCGTTCGACCCGCTGCTGAACCACCTCGCGCTCGGCTACGAGGTCGGCCTGCACCTGGTCGTCGCCCGCTCCGCCGCCGGTGCGGGCCGGGGCCTGGGCGAGCCCATGCTGCGGCGGATGCAGGAGGTCAACACCCCGACGCTGCTGCTGTCGTGCCCGCCGTCGGAGGGCTTCATCCTGGGCAACGTCAAGGGCCGCAACCTGCCGCCGGGCCGAGGCACGCGGGTGACGCGCCGCAAGCAGATCCAGGTGCAGACGGCGGTGCTGGAGGACGAGCAGTCCTGAGCCGCGGGCCGCACGAGTCTCCCCGGTCCGAGGGCAGGACGGGGAGACCAGGGCCCCGGCCTCAGCGGCGCCCTGGGGGGGTGCCGGAACCGCTCCGCCCACGCGGCACGGTCAGCCACCCCCCGGGCGCCCTCAGCTCCCCGCAGGACGCCAGTTGCGGGCCCGCCCGCGCGGGATCACCACCGCGCCCGCGGCGACCAGCAGCACCACGCCGCCGCCCACGCCCGCCGCGATCAGCGCGCGGGTACGGGGCTCCGCCGCGGGCGGCGGCGGGACCTCGGCCCGCTCGGTCCGGGGCACCGCCCCCTTCTCGTCCGTCAGGACGGCGGTCAGGGCGGCGTACGGGTCCAGGCGCGGCGGGCTCGCCGGGTAGGCCGCCTCGGTGAGGCGGCGTGCCGTGTCGGCCGCCGACAGCTTCGGGTGGCGCGCTCGTACCTGCGCCGCCGCCCCCGCGACGTGCGCGGCGGCGAACGAGGCCCCGTAGCCGATGAAGTGGCCCGCGCCCTCGGGGCCGATGCTCACCACCGCGTCCCCGGGCGCGGCCAGGTCCGCCCCGCCCACCACGGGCGCGTTGGCGGGGCGCTGTCCGTCCGGGCCGTAGTCCGTCACACCGATCGCCCCCGGGGCGGCGGCGGGCCAGTACCAGGCGGCGGGCTTCGCGTCCCTCGGCAGCGCGTCCGGGGCGAGGGGGGCCACGACCAGCGCGTCCTTGTCGCTCGCGTAGGCGACGGCGTTGGTCAGCTCCGCCTTGCCGCCGGCCAGGGCGGCGGCGACGTAGATGACGGAGGCGCCCTCGTCGGCCGCCTCGCGGATGCCGGCGGCGACCTGGGCGACCGTGGACCCGCCGCGCTCGTCCGCGCCCCGTACGGCCAGGATGCGGGCCTCGGGGGCCAGTCCGGCCGGCCCTCCGGAGGCGCCCGGGGTCGCCGCTATCAGACCGGCCGCGAAGGTGCCGTGCCCGACGCAGTCCTTGCCCGCGTCCCCGATCGCGGTCACCCGGCCGGAGAGCGCCGGGGCCGACTCCCCGACCCCGGTGTCCACGACGGCGACGGTCTGCCCGGCGCCCTGGGAGAGCGGCCGGGCGCGGGCCGCCCCGAGCGCGCCCATGGTCCAGGGCTCGGACCGGGCCTTCACCTCAGAGGCCTCGACGCAGGTGTCGTCCTCCGCCAGTACGGAACGTACGACGGGGAGTCCCACGGAGTCGGCCGCGGCGGGCGTGGTGCCCGCGGCGGCCAGCCCGGTCGGGAGCACGATGAGCGACAGAGCGGCGGCGACGGCCGTGGCCCGTGGGCGGCGGCGAAATCGGGCAGGGGGCATGGCGCGCATGATAGGCCGAACGGATGACGGCACGTCGCACGGGATGCGGCAGGCGCTTCTCGGTTCCGGCCTGAACTGTCCTGTCCCACCTGGAACATCGCGGTGCCGGTCCCGTAGCCTTCCTCGCGTGCGCACAGCTGCACGGACCCGACGCGATCCGGTTTCCTTCCGGTCCGGCGGGAGAAGCAGTCACCTCCTTTTCCTTCCGGTCCCCGGCGGGAGAGGCGGGCAGCGGCACCACTAGGAGGAGGATCGGGCGTGTCACGGCAATTGCTCAGGGTCGGGTCGGACCAACCGGACAGCTTCCGGACGATCGGTGAAGCCCTGGACAAGGCACGCACGGGTGCGGTGATCCGGGTGAGCCCCGGCCGCTACCCGGAGAACCTGACGGTGCGGACGCGGGTCACCATCGTCGCGGACGGGGAGCCGGGCAGCGCCGAGATCTGCCCGCGCCGGGGCACCGCCGTCATCCTGGTCGCCGACGCCGTCATGCTCACCGACCTCACCCTGCGCGGCGGGAGCGAGGACCTGCCGGTGGTCGACGCCCCGCGCGGCCAGGTAGCGATGGACGGTTGCACGATCGTCGGCTCCGGCTGGACGGCCGTGCTGGCCCGGGAGTCGGGCTCGGTCGCCATGCGCGACTGCCGGGTCAGCAACCCCAAGGGCGCCGGGATCGTGGACTCCGCCCCCACGGGCAGCGTCATAGCCGGCTGCCGCATATCGAACCTCGGAACCTCCGGCGTCGTCATCGGCGCGGAGGCCCGGACGACGGTACGGGACTGCCGCATCCTCGACGCGCGGGCCAACGGCGTGCTGACCTCGGACGAGGCACAGGGCCTGGTGGAGGACTGCGACATCTCCGGCACGGACAAGCCGTCCATCGCCCTGGAGGGCCGCAGCGGCACCCGGGTCCTGCGCACCACCGTGCACGACACCTCCGTCGGCGTCTACATCACCAGCTCCGCCCGCCCGTCGCTGGAGAGCGTCTCCGTCAGCGACACCTCCGGCCCCGGCATCATGCTGGCCGTGAGCGCCGACCCGGAGTTCCTCGACTGCCGGACCTCCCGCACCAAGGGCAGCGGCCTGGTGGTCAGCGAGCGCTCCCGGGGCACCTTCCAGCACTGCGAGTTCGACACCGCCGCCGCCCCGGCCGTCCGGGTGATCGACTCCAGCTCGCCCACCCTGATCGGCTGCGCGGTGCGCGACTGCGCGGACGCGAACGGTGCCGTCCTGCTGGAGGAGGACTCGACCGCCGAGTTCGACGAACTGCTCGTCAGCGACGCGGCCGGGGTCGCCGTCCGTATCCGCACCGGGGCCGACCCGCTGCTGCGCCGCGTTCGGATCACCTCGCCGGGTGGCAACGGTGTCGAGGTGGCAGAGGACGGGCGCGGCCGGCTGGAGCACTGCGAGATCGACCGCGCGGGCGGATCGGCGGTGCGCATCGCCTCGGGCGGCAACCCCGACATCCGCGACACGGTCATGAGAGCGGCCGAGGACACCACGATCTCCGTCGGCACGGAGGGGCGGGGCACCGTCCGGGACTGCGCCGTCGAGTTCGCGGCGGCGGGCGGCATCACGGTGGACAACGGCGGTGAACTCTCCGTCCTGCGGGTCCACATCACCGACTCCGGCGCCCACGGCATCCTCCTCGCCAACGGCTCCCGCGCCACGCTCACCTCCTCGCAGGTCATCGGCAGCGTCGGCGACGGCATCCGGATCGACAGCGGGGAACCCATCACCGTCGCCGACTGCACCGTCCGCGACAACCGCGGTGCGGGCCTGCGGCAGACCCGGGTCAACGAACGCCTCACGATCGAGGGCCTCAACAGCGCCGGAAACGCGGTCCCGGACGCCTGGGGCGACACCCTTCCTCCGGACGTCGCGGGCGGCGGCCCCGACGCCGCGAAGAAGGGGCCCGAGGGTCCGCTGGAGGAGCTGGAGTCCCTCGTCGGCCTCGCCGAGGTCAAGAGCCAGGTGCGCAACCTGGTCAACCTGAACCAGCTCAACCAGCGCCGTGCCCAGCTCGGCATGCCCGTCGCCCAGGTCAGCCGCCACCTGGTCTTCTCCGGCCCGCCCGGCACCGGCAAGACGACGGTCGCCAGGCTGTACGGCGGCATCCTGGCCGATCTCGGCGTCCTCAGGTCGGGGCACCTCGTGGAGGTCTCCCGCGCCGACCTGGTCGCGCAGGTGATCGGCGGCACGGCCATCAAGACCACCGAGGCGTTCAACGAGGCCTTGGGCGGGGTGCTGTTCATCGACGAGGCGTACACCCTGCTCTCCGACAGCAAGGGCTCCGGCGCCGACTTCGGCCGCGAGGCGGTCGACACGCTGCTGAAGCTGATGGAGGACCACCGCGACGACGTCGCCGTGATCGCCGCCGGCTACACCGGCGAGATGGAGAGCTTCCTCTCCTCCAACCCGGGTCTGGCTTCCCGGTTCACCCGGACCATCGACTTCGCCAACTACTCGGTGGACGAGCTGGTGACCATCACCGAGAACATGTGCCTGGGCCACCGCTACGAGCTGGCCGCAGAGACCCGGGAGGCCCTCGCCCGGCACTACGAACGCATGCCGCGCGACGCCACGTTCGGCAACGGCCGCGCGGCACGCCGGGTGTTCGAGGAGATGGTGGACCGCCAGGCGTCCCGGTTCGCCTCGATGAAGAATCCCGCCGAGAGCGACCTGGCCCTCCTCCTGCCCGAGGACGTCGCACCCGACACGGGCACACCGGCGGACGACGGCCCGGGCTCCGAGGAACTCCTCGCCCAGCTGCACTCCATGATCGGCCTCACGGCGGTGAAGAACGAGGTGACCGCGCTGGTCAACCTCCTCACCGCGACGAAGCAGCGCAAGGCCGCCGGACTCCCCACCCCGAAGATCAGCAACCACCTCATCTTCTCCGGGCCGCCCGGTACGGGTAAGACCACCATCGCGCGGCTGTACGCGGACCTGCTGCGCTCCCTCGGAGTGCTGCCCAAGGGGCAGTTGGTCGAGGTGGCGCGCGCCGACCTGGTCGGCCGGTACGTGGGCCACACCGCGCAGTTGACCAAGGACGCCTTCGAACGCGCCCTGGGTGGCGTGCTGTTCGTCGACGAGGCGTACACGCTCACGCCGGAGGGCGCGACCTCCGACTTCGGCCGGGAGGCGGTCGACACGCTGCTGAAGCTGATGGAGGACCACCGCGACGAGGTCGTGGTCATCGCCGCCGGGTACACCCGCGAGATGCGCCGCTTCCTCGATTCCAACCCGGGTCTGGCCTCGCGCTTCTCGCGCACGGTGGAGTTCGAGAGCTACTCCACGGACGACCTGCTGGAGATCCTCACCCAGCAGGCCACCGGCTACGGGTACGACTGCTCCACGGAGACGATCGCCGCGCTGTACGCCTACGTGGATTCCCTGCCGCGCGACCACGCCTTCGGCAACGCGCGGGCGGCCCGCCAGATCCTGGAGGCGATGATGACGCGCCAGGCGGGGCGCCTCGGTGCGATGTCCGCACCGAGCCTGGACGATCTGCGCCTGCTGCTCCCGGACGATCTGCCACCGGAGGTGGCGGCGGTGCAGCACTGACCTGGCCGCCCGCTTCCGTCATCGCTCGCGCGCCGGGCGGAGCCTTCTTTCGGCCGTACGCCGCGGCCGGGGACGAGGGCGTCGTCCTCGCGTTCGCCACGGGGTGCGCTGCTGGATTCGTCCGCCAGGCGTCCGAGCGGTCCCCGGGGTGATCCGAGGCTCCGGCAGCCCTCCGGGAATTCGGTCGCGCCCGGCCGGGTGAGCCGTTAGCTTCCCTCCGGACGCCGGGGTTCGCCCGGGGCTCTACGACGAGGGAGCTGCGTATGAGCGGCCAGGGTCAGCGGACCGACCGACTGGGCATTCTGCTCGAACAGTTCGATCAGGCACGGGAGATGGCCGAGGTCCGCCTGCACGGACTCGGGGACGAGGAGTATCTGTGGGAGCCCGCCCCCGGCAGCTGGTCGATCCGGCGGCGGGAGGAGGCGGTGACGCCTCGGGCGTACGGTCCCGGCGCCTGGGTGCTCGACAAGGGGGCGCCGGAGATTCCGGCGAGCGAGTACGCGGAGGTCGCGCGGCAGGCGGCGGACGGGATGTCCGTGGCGAAGATCGCCGAGGACTGGAGCGTGAGCGTCGAACGGGTCGAGGAGGTCCTGGCGTTCACCGGTGAGCCGGAGCCCGACGTCGTACCGATCACCACCATCGCGTGGCGGCTGGGGCATCTGCACTCCGACTTCGCGGGCCGGTGGGAGTGGACCTTCGGCGAGCGGCGGCAGGACCCGCATCTGCTGGTCGACTTCACGCCGTCCGCCTCGCTCGCGCAGGACCGCTTCCGGGCGGCGCTCGACCGCCACCGGACGAGCCTGGACACCCTCACCGAGGAGCAGCTCGACACCGTGGGCCTCTCGCGGTATCCGTACGGCTCCGACCCCGACGACGCGTACATCAGCGTCCTGGCCAACGCCAATCTCGAACTCATCCACCACATGGCCGAGATCGCCCTGCTCCGCGACCTGTGGCGGGCTCGCCGGGCCGGATAGGACAGGCGGGCGCCCTCAGCCCGCCAGCTCCCACACCAGCAGCTCCGCCGGCCCCGCCACCGCGACCGCCGACAGGCCCTCCGCATCGGTGATCCGGGCGGCGTCGCCGGGGCCCAGCTCCTCGCCGTCCAGGGCGACCGTCCCCCGCACCACATGCACGTACAGGCGCACCGCGTCCGGAACCGCTGTGCGTTCGTTCTCGGCCAGGCGGCGGACGTGGAGCATCGCGCCCGCGTCGGGCAGGGCGTACGGGGTGGAGTCGGCGATGCCGGGCACGACCGTGTACGAGGGCTCGCCGCCGGGCTCCAGGGGGGCCAGCCACATCTGGAGGAAGGTCAACGGGGCGGAGCCGTCGTTGCGTTCGACGTGGCGGACCCCGGAGGCCGCGCTGAGGTGGGCGACGTCCCCGGGGCGGACGACGGTGGAGTGGCCGGCCGAATCGCGGTGGGTCAGCTCGCCCTCGACGACCCAGGTGACGATCTCCGTATGGCTGTGCGGATGCTCATCGAAGCCCGAGCCCCGTTCGAGGCGCTCCTCGTTGCAGGCCAGGACCGGGCCGAAGCGGAGGTTGTCCGGGTCGTAGAAGGGGCCGAAGGACAGGGCGTGCCGGGTGTCGATCCCGGCGGCCTCGTCCCCGCCCCGGTAGCGGTTCTCGGACCGGTGCACGGATATCACCCGGCCACGGTAACCGGGTGCTCCGCGAGGTGTTCCGCTACCCGCCGGTACGGAGCACCGTCGCCCCGCCCCACCGATCCACCGGCCCGATAAGGCAGTCTTGTCCTCGTGCCCCGACCCGATCCTGAGCAGCCCCCCGCCCACGACGCCCACCTGCACGCCGCGACCCTGAAACGGCTGGAGCAGTCCTCCGGCCGGCTGGCCGCGAACGCGATTGCCCGCATGGACGAATCGCTGCCGTGGTACCGGGCGATGCCGCCGGAGAACCGGTCCTGGATCGGCCTGGTCGCCCAGGCCGGTATCGCCGCGTTCACCGAGTGGTTCCGGCATCCCGAGACCCCGCAGGCCATCTCGACCGATGTGTTCGGCACCGCGCCGCGCGAACTGACCCGGGCCATCACCCTGCGGCAGACCGTGGAGATGGTGCGTACCACGATCGAGGTCATGGAGGCCGCGATCGACGAGGTCGCCGCCCCGGGTGACGAGTCGGTGCTGCGGGAGGCGCTGCTCGTCTACGCGCGCGAGATCGCCTTCGCCACCGCCCAGGTCTACGCCCAGGCCGCCGAGGCCCGGGGCGCCTGGGACGCCCGGCTGGAGTCGCTGGTGGTGAACGCGGTGCTCTCCGGCGAGGCCGACGAGGGGGCGGTGTCCCGGGCCGCCGCGCTCGGCTGGAACTCCCCCGAGCACGTCTGCGTCATCCTCGGCACCGCGCCCGACGGGGACAGCGAGCTGACCGTGGAGGCGATCCGGCGCGCTGCCCGGCACGCCAAGCTCCAGGTCCTCACGGGGGTCCTCGGCAACCGGCTCGTCGTCATCGCGGGCGGCAGCGACAACCCGCTCCAGGTCGCGAAAGGCCTGATCGGGCCGTACGCGGCCGGGCCGGTCGTCGCCGGTCCCGTGGTGCCGGACCTGCTGGCGGCCACCCGGTCCGCGCAGGCGGCGGCCGCCGGACTGAAGGCGTGCCTGGCGTGGCAGGACGCGCCGCGGCCGGTCCTGGCGGACGATCTCCTCCCGGAGCGCGCGATGGCCGGAGACCCGGCCGCGCGGGACCAGTTGGTGGAGGAGATCTACAGACCGCTGGAGGAGGCCGGTTCGGCTCTCCTGGAAACGCTGAGTGTCTATCTGGAGCAGGCGAGCAGTCTGGAAGGCGCCGCACGGATGCTGTTTGTGCACCCCAACACCGTGCGCTACCGGCTGCGACGTGTGACCGACGTCACCGGATGGTCACCCTCTGATGTGCGCTCCGCGTTCACGCTGCGGATCGCCCTGATCCTGGGGCGCTTGGCCGCAGCGGATCCCCAGTCCTAGACTTTTGTTGGACTCCAACAATTCCCCCGACGGTTCTTCGTCCCTGTCCCCACGGGCGTGCGGAGCCGTCCACAAGAGAGAGTGTGAGGGTGCTCGTACTCGTCGCTCCCGGCCAAGGCGCTCAGACGCCCGGCTTCCTGACTCCCTGGCTCGACCTCCCCGGTGCCGCCGACCGCATCGCGGGCTGGTCCGACGCCATCGGGCTCGACCTTGCCCACTACGGCACGAAGGCCGACGCGGACGAGATCCGCGACACGGCCGTGGCCCAGCCGCTCCTGGTGGCCGCCGGACTGCTCTCGGCCACCGCCCTGGACGCCGCGTCCCCCGATGTCGTCGCGGGCCACAGCGTCGGTGAGATCACCGCCGCCACGCTGGCCGGCGTCATCGAGGACGAGGCCGCGCTGCGCTTCGTCCGTACCCGGGGCCTCGGCATGGCCGCGGCCGCCGCGGTCACCGAGACCGGGATGGCGGCCCTCCTCGGCGGCGACCCCGCCGTCACGGTGCCGCACCTGGAGAAGCTCGGGCTGACCCCGGCCAACGTCAACGGCGGCGGGCAGATCGTCGCCGCCGGAACGGCGGCACAGATCGCCGCCCTGGAGGCCGACAAGCCCGAAGGCGTGCGCCGGGTCGTCCCGCTGAAGGTGGCCGGCGCGTTCCACACGCACCACATGGCCCCGGCCGTGGAGAAGCTGCGCGCGGCGGTCGGCGACCTCACGGTCTCCGACCCGACCGTGCGCTACGTTTCCAACGCCGACGGCCACACCGTGGCCACCGGCACCGAGGTCGTCGCCCGGCTGGTCGGGCAGGTCGCCAACCCGGTCCGCTGGGACCTGTGCATGGAGACCTTCCAGTCCCTGGGCGTCACCGCACTCGTCGAGCTGAGCCCCGGCGGCACGCTGACCGGGCTCGCCAAGCGCGCGCTGCCCGGCGTCCGGACGCTCGCCCTCAAGACCCCCGACGACCTCGACGCGGCCCGCGCGCTCATGTCCGAGCACGCAGGCGTCTAAGGAGCGAGCATGTCGAAGATCAAGCCCAGCAAGGGCGCCCCGTACGCACGGATCCTCGGGGTCGGCGGCTACCGCCCGACCCGGGTCGTGCCGAACGAGGTGATCCTCGAGACGATCGACTCGTCCGACGAGTGGATCCGCTCCCGCTCCGGCATCGTGACCCGCCACTGGGCCTCCGAGGAGGAGACCGTGGCCGCGATGTCGATCGAGGCGTCCGGCAAGGCCATCGCCGACGCCGGGATCGACCCCGAGCAGATCGGCGCGGTCGTCGTCTCGACCGTCTCGCACTTCAAGCAGACCCCGGCCGTCGCCACCGAGATCGCCCACAAGATCGGCTCGGGCAAGCCCGCCGCCTTCGACATCTCGGCCGGCTGCGCGGGCTTCGGCTACGGCCTCACCCTCGCCAAGGGCATGGTGGTCGAGGGCTCGGCGGAGTACGTCCTGGTGATCGGCGTGGAGCGGCTCAGCGACCTGACCGACCTGGAGGACCGCGCGACGGCCTTCCTGTTCGGTGACGGTGCGGGCGCGGTCGTCGTGGGCCCCTCCCCGGAACCGGCCATCGGCCCGACCGTGTGGGGCTCCGAGGGCGACAAGTCCGAGACCATCAAGCAGACGGTCGGCTGGAACGAGTTCCGCCTCGGCGACGTCTCCCAACTGCCCCTCGACTCCAAGGGCGAGGTCAAGTTCCCGGCCATCACGCAGGAGGGCCAGGCGGTGTTCCGCTGGGCCGTCTTCGAGATGGCGAAGGTCGCCCAGCAGGCGCTGGACGCGGCCGGGATCGCCCCGGAAGACCTGGACGTCTTCATCCCGCACCAGGCCAACATGCGGATCATCGATTCGATGGTGAAGACCCTGAAGCTGCCGGAGCACGTCACGGTCGCCCGTGACATCGAGTCCACCGGCAACACGTCCGCCGCCTCGATCCCGCTCGCGATGGAGCGGCTTCTGGCGACCGGTCAGGCGAAGAGCGGCGACACCGCGCTCGTCATCGGCTTCGGGGCGGGTCTCGTCTACGCCGCGACGGTCGTTACCCTCCCCTAGGCACACCGGACCTTTTGGTCCGTAGCTACGAACACTGAAGAAACCCACCGAAGGAGCGCCAAGATGGCCGCCACGCAGGAAGAGATCGTCACCGGTCTCGCCGAGATCGTCAACGAGATCGCCGGTATCCCGGTCGAGGACGTCCAGCTGGACAAGTCCTTCACCGACGACCTGGACGTCGACTCGCTGTCCATGGTCGAGGTCGTCGTCGCCGCCGAGGAGCGCTTCGACGTCAAGATCCCCGACGAGGACGTCAAGAACCTCAAGACGGTCGGCGACGCCGCCGACTACATCCTGAAGCACCAGGGCTGATCCCAGCCCGGCTGTGTCGCCACCCGGCGGTGGCGCCGCTGATTCACGACCCTCTACACGTGGAGAAGATTTTCCAGTGAACTCGACCAATCGCACCGTGGTCGTCACCGGTATCGGCGCAACCACTCCGCTGGGTGGCGACTCCGCATCGACCTGGGAAGGTCTGATGGCCGGCCGGTCCGGCGTCAAGCCTCTCGAAGGCGAGCGCTTCGCCGAACTGCCCGTCCGGATCGCCGCCCTCGCGGCCGTCGACCCGGGCGACGTCCTTCCTCGCCCGCTGGCCCGCAAGCTGGACCGCTCCGCGCAGTTCGCGCTGATCGCGGCCCGCGAGGCCTGGGCGGACGCGGGCTTCACCGCCAAGGCCGGTGAGGACGAGACCATCGTTCCCGAGCGTCTGGGTTCGGTCATCGCCTCCGGCATCGGCGGCGTGATCACCCTGCTCGACCAGTACGACGTGCTGAAGGAGAAGGGCGTACGCCGCGTCTCCCCGCACACCGTTCCCATGCTCATGCCCAACGGCCCGGCGGCCAACGTCGGCCTGGAGGTCAACGCCCAGGCCGGTGTCCACACGCCCGTCTCCGCCTGCGCGTCCGGCGCGGAGGCGATCGGGTACGCCGTCGAGATGATCCGTACCGGACGTGCCGACGTGGTCGTCGCCGGTGGCACCGAGGCGGCGATCCACCCGCTGCCGATCGCGGCCTTCGCCAACATGATGGCGATGTCCAAGAGCAACGACGAGCCCGAGAAGGCCTCGCGCCCGTACGACACCGGCCGGGACGGCTTCGTCCTCGGCGAGGGTGCGGGCGTCGTCATCCTGGAGTCCGCCGAGCACGCCGCGAAGCGTGGCGCGAAGGTCTACTGCGAGGCACTGGGCCAGGGCCTGTCGGCCGACGCCCACCACATCGCGCAGCCCGAGCCCACCGGGCGGGGCATCGCCGCCGCGATGCAGAACCTGCTGGACTCCAGCGACCTCAAGCCGTCCGAGGTGGTCCACCTCAACGCGCACGCCACGTCGACGCCGCAGGGCGACCTCGCGGAGATCAAGGCGCTGCGCAAGGTGCTGGGCGACGACCTGGACCATGTCGCGATCTCCGCGACGAAGTCGATGACGGGTCACCTGCTGGGCGGCGCGGGCGGTATCGAGACGGTGGCCACCGTTCTCGCGCTGCACCACCGCATCGCTCCGCCCACCATCAACGTCGACGAGCTCGACGAGGCGATCGACGCGGACATCGTGCGCGGTGAGCCCCGGGTGCTGCCCGAGGGGCCGATCGCTGCGATCAACAACTCGTTCGGGTTCGGCGGGCACAACGTGGTGCTGGCGTTCCGGTCCGTGTGACGCCAGGCCCTCCGGGCGCCTGTACGTGTGAAGCCCGCTTCCCGGGTCCTGGGAGGCGGGCTTCGTCGTTCTTCGGGGCTCCGCCCGGACCCCGCTCCGCAATCGCCGGAGGGGCTTGAATTGCTCGCCGATCCCCGCTGGGTGAACGGGGCCCAAGGGGCTTGAATGGCCCGGCGGGGCTCGATGTTGCGCCCCGGCAGCTAGACCACCTGGTGCAGCCAGCGAACAGGCGCGCCCTCGCCCGCGTGGCGGAAGGACTCCAGCTCGTCGTCCCAGGGCTTGCCGAGCAGGGAGGCGATCTCGGCCTCCAGATCGCTCTCGCCGCGCACCGAGCGCGCCAGCGCGGCCCGCAGCCGGTCCTCGGGGATCAGGATGTCGCCGTGCATGCCGGTGACGGCGTGGAAGATGCCGAGGCCGGGGGTGGAGCTGTAGCGCTCGCCCTCGGCGGTGGGGCACGGCTCGGCGGTCACCTCGAAGCGCAGCAGGTCCCAGCCGCGCAGGGCGGAGGCGAGCTGCGAGGCGGTGCCGGCGCGGCCCTTCCAGGAGAATTCGGACCGCCAGGTGCCGGGGGCGGCCGGCTGTCTGATCCAGTCCAGCTGGACCCGCACACCGAGGACGCCCGCCACGGCCCACTCGACATGTGGGCACAGCGCGCGCGGTGCGGAGTGAACGTACAGGACTCCACGTGTCGTCACCGGAACCTCCCGTGTGGGACGAGGTACGCCTTCCCCAGCGGCCTCGCGCCCGTACCGCCTTTTTCCGGCCAGAGCCCGAGGTTGTCATCAGTAAACAGCATCGGGAGTTAATCTCCAGAAAAGGGACAGTATGTGACGTGACGTAATGTACCGGAGCCGTCCGTGTGTGCGCGGGCGGGCGGGACGCCACTGGTTCGACGGGGAAAAGCTACCGTGCGCCGGGGCCGTCCGTGTGACGTACCGTCGGTCTCAGGCCTCTGATTCGCCGGCTTTCACCCGGCAGGGCGCGCAGAGCCCCGACCTGGGGATCGTGTGCGTGCCGGGGGCATGTCCAGAGGCATACGCCAAGGGTTGACCGGAGGGGATCCGACTGATGCCGGAGCGTGTGACACGCCCACGAATGCGTACCGCCACCGCCGCGCTGAGCGCGCTCTCGGCTCTCGGCGTCGCCGCGCTGGCCGGATGCGGTGGCGGCGGCTCGGAGGGCGGCGTGTCGCGGAGCGCGCCGGACTCCTCGCGCAGCGCGTCGCCGTCCCCCTCCCGCACCCCGGACTGGAACCCCCGGCCCGGGTCGATCGCCGCGGTCGGGGACTCGATCACCCGGGGGTTCGACGCGTGTTCGGTGCTGGCCGACTGCCCCGAGGCGTCGTGGGCGACCGGGACGGACGACGCGGTGCGCAGCCTCGCGGTCCGGCTGCTCGGCCCGGCGAAGGCGGCGGACCGCAGCTGGAACCACGCGGTGTCGGGGTCCCGGATGGTGCAGTTGCCCGAGCAGATGGCGCTGGCGGCGAAGGAGCGGCCGGAGCTGGTGACGGTGATGACGGGCGCGAACGACGCGTGCCGGGACTCGGTGCGGCTGATGACGCCGGTGGCGGACTTCCGGGCCTCGTTCGAGGCGTCGATGCGGCAGCTGCGGGCCGGGGCGCCGAAGGCGCAGGTGTACGTCTCCAGCGTGCCGGACCTGAAGCGACTCTGGTCGACGGGGCGGGTGAACGAGCTGGGCAAGAAGATCTGGCAGCTCGGGATCTGTCAGTCGATGCTGGCCGACGCGGACGACCTGGGGCCCGCGGCCGTGGCCCGGCGGGACGCGGTGCAGGACCGGGTGGTGGCGTACAACGAGGTGCTGCGGGACGTGTGTGCGAAGGACCGTCACTGCCGGTACGACGGCGGGGCGGTGTACGACTTCCGCTTCACCGGGACGCAGCTCAGCCCGTGGGACTGGTTCCACCCGAGCCGGGACGGCCAGGCCCGGCTGGCGGAGATCGCCTACCGCAACGTCACGGCCGCGGAGCCGCCCGCGTAGGGTCGGTGACCATGACCTCGGGTACGGAGACGGGCACGGCCACGGACACGGCGGTACGCGCGGAGGACTTCGGCGCCCTCGCGGACGGGTCGCCCGTCCGCCGGTGGACGCTGGAGCGGGACGGGGTCCGGGTGCGGGTCCTGACCTACGGGGCGATCGTGCAGTCGGTGGAGGCGCCCGGCCGGGACGGCTCGTCCGCCCCGGTGGCGCTCGGGCTGCCGGAGGTCGCGGACTACGAGCGGTTCCCCGCCCCCTACTTCGGCGCGGTGGTCGGGCGGTACGCGAACCGGATCGGGGGCGCGTCGTTCGTCCTGGACGGGCGCAGGCACCGGCTCACGCCCAACGAGGGCGGCAACCATCTGCACGGCGGCGCCAGGGGCTTCGACAAGCGCGTGTGGGACGCGGTGGCGGTGCCGGGCGGGGTGCGGATGTCCCTGGTCTCGGCGGACGGGGACGAGGGGTATCCGGGGCGGCTCGACTTCTCGGTGACGTACACCCTGGGGCCGGGCGGGGCGCTGCTGCTCGACCACCGGGCGGTGACCGACGCCCCGACCGTGCTGAACCCGACCAGCCACCTGTACTGGAATCTGGCGGGCGCGGAGAGCGGGAGCGCGCTGGGGCAGCAGTTGCGGATCGCGGCGGGTCACTTCACGCCGGTGGACGCGGCGTCGGTGCCGACCGGTGAGCTGTCGCCGGTGGCCGGGACCCGGTTCGACTTCCGTCGGACGCGGGCGGTGGGTGCGGGGTACGACCAGAACTTCGTGCTGGAGGCGGCGGCCCGGGGCGTGGACGCCGTCGCCGCCGAACTGTACGACGCCTGGTCCGGGCGGGTGCTGACCGTACGGACCACCGAGCCGGGGCTCCAGCTGTACACGGCCGACCACTTCGACGGGCGGCCGTTCGGGCCGTGCGGCGGGATCGCGCTGGAGACCCAGCACTTCCCGGACTCGCCGAACCGGCCGGAGTTCCCCTCGACGGTCCTCCGGCCGGGCGAGGAGTTCACCTCGCGCACCGCGTACGCCTTCTCGGTGCGCTGAGGCCCTCCTCCCGCCGCTCTCCGCTCAGCGGGCCAGGCCCAGGGTGACGCCGAGGCCGACCAGGACCGAGCCGATCGAGCGGTTCAGCGCCTTCTGGCGGCGCAGCATCGCGCCGCGCAGCCGGGAGTGCGAGAAGAACAGCGCGACCAGGGCGAACCAGCCGAGGTGGGCGGCCGACATGAACAGGCCGTACCCCGCCTGTGCCCACAGGGCGGTCTCGGGGCCGACGACCTGCGTGAAGGTCGCGACGACGAACAGGGTCGTCTTCGGGTTGAGGGCGTTGGTCAGGAAGCCGCTGCGCAGCGCCCCGAACGGGGAGAGCCCCGGCCGGTCCGCCAGGTCGACGTCGAGGTCGGCGCGGGCCAGGAAGGTGCGCACCCCGATGTAGATCAGGTAGGCGGCGCCGGCCAGTTTGACCGCGGTGAACAGGGCGGTCGAGGAGGCGATGAGCAGCCCGACGCCGAGCATCGTGTACGTGACGTGGACCAGGACGCCCGCGGCGACCCCGGTGGCCGCGAGGACGCCGGTGGTGCGCCCGTACAGATAGCTGTTGCGGACGACCATGGCGAAGTCGGCGCCCGGGGAGATGACCGCGAGGACGGTGATGGCGGCGACCGCCAGCAGCTCGGTCACGCGGACCACGCCCGGGGGGCCGGTGCGTCACCGCTGTCGGCGGTGCCGGGACCGGGTTCCGGGGCCCGGGCCTGGTCCGGGTCCACCAGGTCGCGGGCGAGCAGGGTGGCCCCGGCGACGGCTCCCGGCATCAGGAACACGGCGACGAACGGGATCAGGAACGCCAGGGTCAGCGGGACGCCGAAGCCGAGCACCAGCAGCCGGCGGCCGCGCAGCAGGACGAGGCGGTCCTTGAGGACCATGCCCCGGCGCTGGAGGGCGACGGCGGTCAGCTCCTCGGCCAGGAAGTAGCCGGAGACGCAGAAGCCGATCGCGGGGACCACGGTCTGCCCGACGACGGGGATGAAACCGCAGGCGAAGAGGACGATCCCGTACAGGGCGACGCGCAGCAGGATGCGCAGGGAGTCGCGGGCGGAGATCCACAGTTCCCGCCAGAGCGGCAGTCCGGACTCGGGGACCTCGCCGCCCTCGCTGCGGTCGACCTCCTCGGAGAGCGACTCGTAGAAGGGCTGGCCGACCAGCAGGGTGACGGCGGTGAAGGTGATGACCGCGAGGAACAGGCCGAAGACGAAGACGAGCGCGGTCAGCCCGGTGCGCAGCAGGCCCTGCCAGGGTGAGGACCAGTCGTCGGCGAACGGGGTCGCCCAGCCGACGAAGTCGTCGGCTCCGTAGCCGAGTCCGATCAGCGCCCCGGCGTAGACGACGAGGGTGACCAGTCCGGGCAGCAGCCCGAATCCGAACCATCGCCCGTGTTGGGCAACCCAGCGCTGCCCCTTCATCAAGTAACCGAAACCCGCCCCGAGATCACTCATGGGCGTCAGCGTACTGGCGTACGCGAACAGCGAGGACCGCACCCCGGGGTGGGGTGCGGTCCTCGCGCGGGGCCTGGACGGGTCAGGCGACCGAGAGCGCGACGTTGATGTTGCCGCGGGTGGCGTTCGAGTACGGGCAGACCTGGTGGGCCTTCTCGATGAGCGCCTGCGCGGTGGCGGCGTCGACGTTCGGGATGGAGGCGCTGATCGCGACCTCCAGGCCGAAGCCGCCGGCCTCGGTCTTGCCGATGGAGACCGAGGCGGTCACGGTGGAGCCGGAGATGTCGGCCTTCTCCTGGCGGGCCACGACGCCCAGCGCACCCTGGAAGCAGGCGCTGTAGCCGGCCGCGAAGAGCTGCTCGGGGTTGGTGCCCGCGCCGCTGCCGCCCATGGCCTTCGGCGGGTTCACGACGACGTCGAGCTGACCGTCGTCGGAGGAGACCCGGCCGTCGCGGCCGTTCTCGGCGGTGGCGACGGCGGTGTAGGCGACGTCGATCTTCTGAATGGTCATGGTGTGAGGATTCCTCCTGTTGGTGCGCCGCGACTCGCGCCCACGATCGCGACGGCCTGGGATGAGCCTAACGGGTGGCCGCGACGGGACCGGGGTCAGACCAGGGAAACGATCATCTTGCCGGTGTTCTCGCCGCGCAGCAGGCCGACGAACGCGTCGTAGCCGTGCTCGATGCCCTCGACCGTCGTCTCCCGGTACTTCAGCTCGCCCGAGGCCAGCCAGCCGGCGACCTCCTGGACGAACTGCTGCTGAAGGTCGGCGTGGTCGCCGACGAGCATGCCCTGGAGGCGCAGCCGCTTGCCGATGATCATCGCCATGTTCTTCGGGCCGGGGGTCGGCTCGGTGGAGTTGTACTGGGCGATCATGCCGCAGATGGTGGCGCGGCCGTGCAGGTTGAGCGAGGAGATCGCGGCTTCGAGGTGCTCGCCGCCGACGTTGTCGAAGTAGACGTCGATGCCGTCGGGGGCGGCTTCCTTGAGCTGGTCGCGGACCGGCCCGTTCTTGTAGTTGAACGCGGCGTCGAATCCGTACTCCTCGGTGAGGAGCTTGACCTTCTCGTCGGAGCCGGCGGAGCCGATGACCCGCGAGGCGCCCTTGAGCTTCGCCATCTGGCCGACCTGGCTGCCGACGGCCCCGGCCGCGCCGGAGACGAAGACCGCGTCGCCCTCCTTGAAGGAGGCCACGTCGAACAGGCCCGCGTAGGCGGTGAGTCCGGTCATGCCGAGCACGCCGAGGTAGGCGGAGAGCGGGGCGAGGTCGGGGTCGACCTTGACCGCGTGCTTGGCGGGCAGGTCGGCGATCTCGCGCCAGCCGAGGCCGTGCAGGACGTGGTCGCCGACAGCGATCCCCTCGGCGTTCGAGGCGATGACCTCGCCGACCGCGCCGCCGTCCATGGGGTGGTCGAGCTTGAAGGGCGGGGTGTACGACTTCACGTCGTTCATCCGGCCGCGCATGTACGGGTCGACCGAGAAGTGCGTGTTGCGGACGAGGATGCGGCCTTCGGCCGGAGCGGCCACCGCGGCCTCACGCAGCGCGAAGTCCTCGGCCTTGGGCCAGCCGTGGGGGCGGGCGACCAGGTGCCATTCGCGGCTGGACGTGGGAAGTGCTGCAGACATGGGCTCGGGTTCTCCTCAATGTCCTACGGGGGGTGAGCCTCCGCGCCCGATGGCGCGAAAAGCTTCATTACATGAAACAACCATGCTCCTGAATATTTCATGATGTCAAGTAAATCGGTACGCTGTCGTCCATGGCCACTCGCACAGACCCCCTGACCCTTGAGGTCGTCGAGCTCATCGGCACCGTCGTGGCGCGCTACCACGAGGAGTACGACCGGGCCGCCGCCGAGCACTCCCTCACGGGCGCGCAGGCACGGGTGCTCGGGCTGCTCTCCCTGGAGCCCCTGCCGATGCGGAAGATCGCCCTCAGGCTGAAGTGCGAGCCGTCGAACATCACCGGGATCGTCGACCGCCTGGAGACCCGGGAACTGGTCGAGCGCAGGCCCGATCCGGCCGACCGGCGGGTGAAGCTGGCCGCCGCGACGGAGAAGGGCAGGCGCACGGCCCGCGAGCTGCGGGACGCGCTGGACTTCGCCCGGGAGCCGCTGGCCGGACTCTCCGACGCCGAGCGCACGGTCCTGCGGGACCTGCTGCGCCGGATGCTGGGCGAGACGCCCGCCTAGGACGTGCCCCGGTCGGTGCTCACGTGCACCACCACAGGAAGCGGGTGCAGGTCGGGGACGGGGTCGGGGTGGGCGTCGGCTCGGCCGGGGGCGGCGGGGGCGCGGGCGCGGTCGTCGGCTCCTGGGGATCGCCCGGTCCCTGCGGGTCGGCGGGCGGGCTGTCGGGGGCGTCGGAGGGGTCCGCGTCGTCGGGGTCCGGGGAGGTGGTGGGTTCCTCCGGGGCGGAGGGGCCGGGGCTCGGAGACCCGGTCGGATCCGCCGGGGCACCGCTGCGGGCGTCCGCCGGTGAGGCGTCCGTCCCGGGGTCCGTGGTCGCCCCAGCGGGGGAGTCGACCGGGCCGGGATCGCGGGGCGCGTCGGCGGACGACTCCTGCGGCGCGGCCTCGGTCGGACCGCCCGGCTCCTCACGGACGAA
The DNA here is from genome assembly GCF_042718715.1 of Streptomyces sp. NPDC058576. Classification (NCBI taxonomy): domain Bacteria; kingdom Bacillati; phylum Actinomycetota; class Actinomycetes; order Kitasatosporales; family Streptomycetaceae; genus Streptomyces; species Streptomyces sp. NPDC058576. The sequence continues at coordinate 316,844 of NZ_JBHXPF010000001.1, forward strand.
GTCGGCGGCGGTGTCGTCCCGCCCGGGCTCCAGGGCCAGTTCCGCCAGGCTCAGGGCGCCCGCCGCGAGGAGCAGCCCGAGGGCCCCGAGCAGGACGGTCCGGCCGCGGCGGCGGTGACTGCCGCGGGCCCGGCGCCGCGCACCGGGGCGGGTGGTGCGCGGGGCCGCCCGCCGGGCGTCGCGCCGGGTGCGACGGCGGGCGTCGGGCTCGTCGGCCGGGGCGGCTCTCCCGTCGGGCGCGGCCGCTCCGTCCGGTGCGAAGCCGGCGGGCGCGGGCACGGGGTAGGGGCCCAGCGCCTCGGCGGGCGTACCGCACCCGGCGCAGGCCAGGGCTCCGTTGAGATGCCGTCGGCACGGGTGGCAGTAATCCATGGCGCCCGCAGGTTAGGCGTGCACAGAACAACCAGGGAAGCCGCACAGGTGAGGATCTTGTGAGGAAGCCCGGATTCCGGTGACAGCCGGTCCGATACGCCTGACACGCGGGAGGATGGGCGGCATGAGCACTCCCGCCCCCTTCGGCCCCCTCCAGTTCCAACTCGTCCTGCTGCGCCGGATGGCCGATTTCCAGCCCGGCCTGGTGGAGGAGGCCCGGCAGGAGCTGAGCGCCTCCCTCGCCGACCTCCGGGAGGCCAACCGCCGCTGGCAGGCCATGGTGCGCGCGCCCCGGGGACGGGGATCCCTGCGGCGCTATCGCTCGGTGCTCGGCGAACCGGAGCTGACCCTGCCGCGCCGTATCGGGGACCTGGAGTGCGAGGCGCTGCTGTGGCCGGTGCCGCTCTGGCCCGACCTGCGGTTCGAGGTGATGGCCGGGCCCGGCGGGGCCGTCTGGAACGAGTGGCTGGTCCGGGCCCCGGGCGCGGCGGGCCCGGACCTCACCTCCGTGACGGACCTGCTCCCCTGGTCGTGCACCGTGGACGAGGCGGCCCGCGCCTTTCCTCCGGCCCGGCCGATGGAAGGCAGCGCCCCGACCCGGTGGTCGCTGGCCGTCACCGACCCCGCCTCCGGCCGGGAGCGGGTCGCCGAGTTCACCTGGGGTCTGTTCCAGCGGCTGCTGCCCGCCGGGTGAGCTGAGGATCCGTCAGCTCCTGCCCCCTTACGGCGCAGCTCAACGCGCGCGACGGGCCGGACAGCGCGACCATGCAAGGAGAGACCGGCTGCCGCCGGTGCCCCCCATCCGCGCTCTCGGGAGAACTCGCCGTGACCGTCAGCCTTGAGCAGTTGCAGCGTTGCCATGTCGCCGTCGACCTCGGGGCCGCGAGGACCCGGGTGTACGTGAAGGGGCTCGGGCTCGTCGTCGACGAACCGAGCGTCGCCGCCGTCAACACCCGTACCGGCTCCCTCATCGCCGTCGGCGCACTCGCCGAGCAGATGACCGGCCGCACCCCCGAGTACATCCGGGTGGCCCGCCCGGTCTCCGGCGGCACCGTCGTCGACATCGAGATGGCCCAGCGGATGCTGCGCCACCTGCTGGGTGACAAGCTCCGCCGCCAGTTGCGCCGCAAGCCCCGGCTGCGGGCCGCCGCCTGCACTCCGCACGAGGCCGATCCGCTGGCCCAGCGCGCGACGGTGGAGACCCTGGTCGGGCTCGGCGCCCGCCGGGTCGAGCTGGTGGACACGCTGATCGCGGCGGCGGTGGGCTGCGGGCTGCCGGTCGAGCAGCCGACCGCCACCATGATCATGGCGTGCGGGGCCGCCACCACCCAGATCGCGGTGCTCTCGCTCGGCTCGATCGTGACCGCCGTACGCATCCCGGTCGGCGGCAACGCGATCGACGAGGCGATCATCCAGTACCTGCGCCAGCGCCACGAGCTGCTGCTGCCGAGCCAGTCCGTGCGCCCGCTCCAGCTGGCGCTGCACGGCAACGGGCTCCAGCTCACCGGCCCCGCCCTCACCGACATCCACGGCCGCGACGTGGCGACCGGCCTGGCCCGTACGGTGCAGGTCGACACCGCCGCCGTACGGCAGGCCATCAACACCCCGCTCACCGCGGTGCTGGACGGGGTCGGCAAGGTGCTCCGCGACTGCCCGCCGGACCTGGTGGCCGACCTCGCGGACCGCGGGATCATGATGGTGGGCGGCACCGCGCTGCTCCCGGGCCTCGACCAGATGCTGCGTGACGCGACCGGGATGCCGGTGCACATCGCGGAGCGCCCCGACGTCTGCTCGGTGCTCGGCCTGGGCGCGATGCTGGACGGCAAGATCCAGCCGATGGTCCTCAACCCGCTGGCGGGGTGAGCCCGTCGGCGCGGACGCCCGGTCGCGTGGAGTCCGGCCGGCCGGCGGAGTCCGGTCCCGCCGAGTCCGGGTCGGCTCTCGGGCGGCTGCCGATGCTCCTGGAGGCGGTCCTCAACGTCGGCAGCGACCTGGAGCTGGGCTCCACCCTCCAGCAGATCGTGGAGACCGCCGCCGCCCTCACCGGGGCCCGCCACGGTGCGCTCGGGGTGCTGGACCCGGACCGGGACCGGATCGAGACGCTGTACACCGCCGGGATGACGGAGGCGGAGCGGCAGCGCCTCGACCTCTTCCCTGACGACGCGTCCGGAGAGCCGACCGCGCTGACCCGGCCGGGCGGCCCGGCGGACGCACCGGCGGGCGGCCCGCCGGTGCGCAGCTTCCTCCGGGCGCCGATCGTGGTGCACACCGAGGTGTTCGGCCACCTCTACCTCGGCGGGAAGCGGCCTGAGCCGTTCACCGACACGGACCTGGGCCTGCTGCGGGTGCTGGCCGCCCAGGCGGGCATCGCCATCGGCAACGCCCGGCTGTACGGGACGGCCCGGCAGCGCGAGCGCTGGATCGCCGGAGCGGCGGCCGTCACCACGGTCCTGCTGACCGGAACCGACGCGGCCGACGCGCTGATGACGGTGGCCGAGCAGGCCCGGGTGCTGGCGGGCGCGTCGGCCGGGGTGATCCTCCAGCCGACGGAGGCGGGGGGCATGGAGATCGTCACCGCCTCCACGCGGGACGATCCGGCGGGCATCGTCGGCACACTGATCGAGCCCGGCTCCGCCGTGCTGGTGCAGCTGCTCGGCGGCGAACCGGTCTTCATCGACGACTCGGCCACCGATCCCCGGATGACCACCGGCGTACGCTCCCGCTTCGGGCCGAGCATGATGCTGCCGCTGCAGAGCGGCGGGCGGCTCATCGGCACCCTCGCGCTGCCCCGGCGGCGCGGCGAGCGCCCCTACACGGATGTGGACCGGCTGCTGGCGACCCAGTTCGCCTCGCAGGCGGCCCTGGCCCTGGTGCTGGCGGACGCGCAGGCCGACCGGGAGCAGCTCGCGGTGTACGAGGACCGCGACCGGATCGCCCGTGACCTGCACGATCTGGTGGTCCAGCGGCTCTTCGCCACCGAGATGATGCTGGAGTCGACCCGCCGCCGTGCCGCGTCGGAGGAACCCCGAGAAGGCACCGGGGACGGCGGGGAGGCGAAGGCCGGGGTGCTGCTGGGGCGGGCCGTGGACGAGCTGGACTCGACCATCCAGGAGGTCCGCACCGCGATCTTCGCCCTCCAGCAGCCGCCCGCCGACGCCCCGAGCACCTTCCGGGGCCGGGTGCTGCGGGAGACCGGGGGCGCGGCGGCGCTGCTGGGCTTTCCGCCGTCGGTGCAGTTCACCGGGGCGGTGGACGCGCTGGTGGGCGAGGAGACGGGCCGGGAGCTGCTGGCCGCCCTGCGCGGGGCGCTGGCCGCGGCGCACCGCAGGCCCGGGGTGTCGGCCATCGAGGTGGAGGTGGACGCCACGGTCCGGCTGCCCGACGGGCAAAGCGGGGTGCGGCTGGTGGTCGCCGACGACGGGCGCGGCGAGGACGGCCGGCCGACGACGGTGACCTGGCAGGCCCCGGTCTGAGGCCAGGGGCGACCTCGCGGGGCGCCGGCGTTCCGGCCCGGGAGATCCCGACATGCGGCCCTCAGTGTTTCGGGGCCGCCCGCAGTGCGATCCGGGTGTTGGAGTGGGCGATGCCCGCCTCCCGTTTCAGCCGGCGCAGCAGGGTGTCCAGCGCCCCCGGGTCGGCGGCGGTGGCCCGCAGGAGGTAGTCGTGGCCGCCGGTCACGTGCACCACCTCCGTGATCCCGGGCAGCATCAGCACCGAGCGCTCGAACTCCTCGTTCGTCGTGTCGAGGCGCAGCGTCACGTCGATGAAGACGACCAGGCCCGAACGGGTGTCGGCGGCCGGGTCGACGATGACGGTGAAGCCGCGGATGACCCCGTCACGGCGCATCCGGCGGACCCGGTCGCCCGCCGCGTTGGCGCTGAGGCCCACGCGTACGCCCAGATCCCGGTACGAGATCCGGGCGTCCTCCTGGAGAATGCCGAGGATTTCCCTGTCCAGCCGATCCATAGGGAGATTGTCCCAGCTTGCGGCGATATCGGCTGAGGGAACCCGAGGGGACCCACTGTCCCCCGGTCGGCGGAGTCCGGCGGGCCGTGCGGTGCCCCGCGCCCTTGACTTGTCTCCGTGGACACCTCCGTCAAGCAGTCCCCCGAGCCTCCCGCCCAAGCGGCAGCCGCGCCGCCCCCGGCCGCGTACCGCAATCTCGTCCTGGCGACGGTCGGCTTCGCTCTGACCTTCTGGGCGTGGAACCTGATCGCGCCGATGTCCGGGGACTACAAGGACCGGCTGGGGCTCAGCTCGTTCCAGCAGTCGTTCCTGGTGGCGGTGCCGGTGCTGGTCGGGTCGCTCGGCCGGATCCCGGTGGGGGCGCTGACGGACAAGTACGGCGCGAAGCTGATGTTCCCGCTGGTCTCGGCGCTGACGATCGTGCCGGTGCTGCTGCTGATCCCGGCGAAGAACTCGTACGGGGCGATGCTCGCGGTCGGCTTCCTGCTGGGGCTCGGCGGGACGACGTTCGCGATCGGCGTTCCGCTGGTCAACTCGTGGTTCCCGCCGCACAAACGGGGCTTCGCGCTGGGCGTGTTCGGGATGGGCATGGGCGGGGTGGCCCTGTCGGGCTTCTTCACCCCGCGCATCGCGAAGCACGGCGACAACCTGCCGTTCCTCGTGGTCGCGGGGGCGCTGGTGGCGTTCGCCCTGCTCGCCGCCGTCCTGATCAGCGACCATCCCGACCGGAAGGTCCCGACCGACACCCTGGTCCACCGGCTCGGCGAGGCCGGGAGGCTGCGGGTGACCTGGGAGCTGTCGGCGCTGTACGCGATCGGCTTCGGCGGCATCGTGGCGTTCGGGGTCTATCTGCCGACGTATCTGAAGACCTGGTACGAGATGTCGCCGACCGAGGCGGGCACCAAGGCGGCCGGGTTCGCCCTGGTCACGGTCGTCTTCCGGCCGGTCGGCGGCTGGCTCTCGGACCGGATCCACCCGGCGGTGGTGACCTCGGTGGCGCTGCTGCTGGCCGCGCTGATGGCGATCGTCCAGGCCTTCGAGCCGCCGCTGAATCCGATCGGCACGATCGCGCTGCTGGCCATGGCGGCCGGGCTCGGCACCGCGAGCGGCAGTGTGTTCGCCCTGGTCTCGCAGGTGACCCCGCAGCCGAAGGTGGGGAGTGTGACGGGCATCGTCGGGGCGATGGGCGGGCTAGGCGGGTTCGTGCCGCCGCTGGTGATGGGCGCGATCTACAGCGCCAAGGACAGTTACGCGATCGGCTTCATGCTGCTGTCCGATCTGGCGCTGGCGGGGTGTGTGTACGCGTACGGCCGGATGCGGACCGTCCGACGCGACGAGTGATCCGGCGGGGAGGGAAGTGAGAACGGCCGCGTTCCCGCCGGAACGCGGCCGTTCGTCCGTGGGCCCGGCGGGGCTATCCGCGCTGCCGGAGCCGCTGCCTCAGTTGCTGTTCGAACCGGTCCGCCCAGTACGCGGTCCGGTCCAGGTAGGCCGTCTCGGCGGCCTCCCCGGTCGTGCCGTAGGCCCCCTCGAAGGTCTCGTAGCCGTGGCCCGGGGGCGGATGGGAGGCGGCGGGTTCGATGGAGCTGCCCTCGTGCCACTCGTTGAACGAGGTGACGGAGACCCAGGTGGGGTCGCCGCCGATGGCCGGGTCGAGGGCGTTGTTCCACTCCAGGTCGTAGGAGGCCCCGTCCTCGCGGTCCAGGGTGGGGGTGGTGTTGCCGGGGACGGCCCGGTCGTCGAGGTAGCCGGGGGCGACCGAGGGGGCCCAGACCAGGCCGTTGGCCTTGGCGTAGTCCCCCGCGTTCTTCCAGCCCGGGGCGGTCGCCCCGGCGATGCCGTCGTAGGTGTAGATCCCGCCGAAGTGGTCGACCTTGCTGGTGTCGGTGGTCTGGGCGAGGACGATGGCGGTGTCCTTGACGGCCTCCAGCGCCGACCAGTCCTGGGTCCTCAGGCTCTCGAAGACGTAGTAGGCGTTGCGGTCGCCGTTCGCCGCGTCCCGGTAGAACGCCGGGTGGTCGCCGAACTTCCCCTCCAGATAGGCGATGTCGTCCACGACGGACTCGGCGGTGCGGCCGCCGTACGGCTCGATGTGCCAGGCGACCTCGATGCCGTGGCGGGCGGCGGCGTCCAGGAGGCCGGCGGCTAGGCCGTCCTCGTAACTGCCCTGCCCCCACCAGCTGGAGACGATGACGCCCGCGCCGGACCGCTTCACCCACTCCATGTGCTGGTCGACGGCTCCGGCGATGTCCCCGGAGTCGTACGGGCCGAGCTTCGGGTAGAGGTCGGCCCCGACGGATTCGGGCGGGGTGTGGCCGCCCTGCTGCCAGTGCCGCCAGGTGCCCGCCGGACCGTCCGGGGTGCCGTACCACGGGTAATAGAAGAGGTGCACGTTGGACGAGCCCTCGTCCTCGGTGACCGGGGCGCGGGTCAGGGTGAAGCGGTCGACGTCGAAGAGCGCGCCCGCTCCCCCGGTGAACCGCAGGAACAGCGGGCCCGTTCCGGCGGCCGTCAGGGTGGTGGTGACCTCGGTGAAGGTCTCCCAGCCGCCGGTCGGGGCGACGTCCACGGAGCCGAGGAGCGGACCGGTGGCGGAGCCCGAGCGGACCTCGATCGTGCCGCCCGCGCCGGCCGAGGAGACGGTGGCGGTGAAGGCGGTTGCCCCGGCGGTGTCGAGCGAGGAGAAGCCCGCCCAGTCGCCGGCGTCGATGTAGCCGAGGGTGGCTCCGCCGCTCGCCGGTCCGTGGGCGGCGCTCTGGACGCCGGAGGAGGAGGTGTACGCCTCCGCCTCCGCGCTGTCGCCGCCCGGGTCCGGTCCCGGGTCGCCGGCGGAGCAGTCCGCCTCGACGGCCCCGGCCGCGTACTGGACGCCGCCGAGCAGGAGTTGACGGAAATCCGGGTCGGCGAAGGACTCGATGGTGTGGCCGAGCCCGGTGTAGAAGGAGCGCCCTTCCTGCTGCTCGTGACACCAGGTGATGGGGTGGTCGCCGCCCATCTCGCCGCCGCTGTAACTGGATTCGTCCAGGGACTGGAGGACGTGGACGCTGTCGCGGGGATTGGACCGGTAGTTGTACCACTCGTCGGTCCGCGTCCAGGTGTCGTCCAGGTGCGCGGTCGCCGGGTGGGCGTGGTCCTCGGTGGTGAGGCGGGCCTCCTGGATCGCCGGGTGGCTCTGGAACCACGCCCCGACGAGGTCCTCGTACTCCGGCCAGTCGTACTCGGTGTCGGCGGCCGCGTGCACGCCGACGAACCCGCCGCCGCCGTCCACGTACCCCTTGAGGGCGCTCTGTTGGGTGTCGTTCAGGACGTCGCCGGTGGTGGAGAGGAAGACGACGGCCTCGTAGTCGGCGAGGTTCGCCGGGGTGAAGGCGGTCGCGTCCTCGGTGGCGGTGACGGTGAAGTCGTTCGTCTCTCCCAGTTGTTGGAGGGCGGCGATGCCCGCCGGGATCGAGTCGTGGCGGAATCCGGCGGTCTTGGAGAAGACCAGGACCTGGTACGGGTCGGCGGCTGCCGCGCTCTGGACGCCGGGGCTCAGGAAGGCGGCCCCGAGGGCGAGGGTGACCGCGCAGGCGAGTCGGCGGGTACGGGATCGTCTCATCGGTCGTTCACCTGCGCTCCCTGGGTGCTGAAGGTGAAGGCGTCCAGGTCGAACAGGCTGCCCTGCCCCGTCGGGCCGGTGAAGACGAAGAACAACTCGGTCGATCCGGCGGGGGCGTTGTTCACCTCCGCCGTGACGTCCACGAAGTTCTCCCAGCCGCCGGTCGGGGCGACGGGCAGGGAGGAGAGCAGCGTGCCCGTCGGGGAGCCGGCCCGTACCTCCAGGGTGCCGCCCGCGCCGCCCGAGGCGACCCGGGCCGTGATGGAGGTGGCGTTGGAGAGCACGTACGGCTTGAAGGAGACCCAGTCGCCGTCGTCCGCGTAGCCGACCGTCGCGCCGCCCTCGGCCGGGCCGTGCGGGGCGACCTCGACGCCGTTCTGGGCGGCGAAGTGCTCGCCCTGGCGGTGGCGGGGCTGGAGGATGGAGTCGCTGTGCGTGGTGAGCCCGCCCGCGTCGGTGTACTCGGCGTCGAAGACCCCGTAGATGTTGGCGGCGCTGTCGTGCTCCCCGTCGACGGGTACGTCGATGGTGCCGGAGCAGCCGTTCTTCGAGGTGATCTGGTGGCGGTGGCTGTCGTGGCCGAGGAGGTAGGTGACCTTGACCTTGGAGCAGTCGATCGTGCCGTCCTCGGGGTCGCTGACGCTCACGGTGAAGGGAACGGAGTCGCCGAAGGAGAAGAGGCTGCCGTCCGCCGGGGTGGTGAGGGTGACCGTGGGCGCGGTGTTGCCCGCCGTCACGACCAGGCTGGCGGATCCGGTGAGCCCTTCGGGGTCGGTGACGGTCAGGGTCGGGTTGAAGGTCCCGGCCGTGGTGTAGGTGTGGCTGGGGTCGGCGTCGGTGGAGGTGGTTCCGTCGCCGAAGTCCCAGGCGTAGCTGAGGTTTCCGCCCTCGGGGTCGGCGCTGCCGGCCGAGGAGAAGGAGACCGCGAGCGGAGTGGGCCCGGAGGTCGTGTCGGCGGCGGCCCTGGCGACCGGGGAGCGGTTGCTGCCGGCGAGGTATTCGACGCGGTACAGGGCCTGGTTGTTCGCGCCGGTGCCGTAGTCGAGGACGTAGAGCGCGCCGTCGGGTCCGAACGCGGAGTCCATCACCTGGGTGCCGGTCCACGGGAAGGTCTCGATGGTCCCGGGCGATCCGTCGGCCTCGACCTCGACCGGCTTGATCCACTTGCGGCCGTACTCGGTGGCGAAGAAGCGGCCGTCCAGGGAGGCGGGGAACTTCACGGCCGAGTCGAGACCGGCGTCGAAGTTGTATACGGGTCCGGCCATCGGGGACTCGGAGCCGCCGCCGAACTCCGGCGGGGAGCCCGCGTCACCGGCGTACCGGATCCAGGCGGGCTGGGCGGGCGGCAGGGTGGCGAGTCCGGTGTTGCGGAAGGAGTTGTTGGCCGGGCCGCCCGCGCAGTCGTACTTCGCTCCGGACGGGCCGGAGGGGAAGGCGTACTCGCCGTACGTCTCGGTGGGCGTGTTGGCGCCCGTGCAGTAAGGCCAGCCGAAGTTGCCGGGCTCGGTGACGCGGTTGAACTCGACCTGGCCGCTGGGGCCCCGGCCCGGGTCGGTGGTTCCGGCGTCGGGGCCGTAGTCGCCGATGTAGACGGCTCCGGACTTCTGGTCGACGGACATCCGGAACGGGTTGCGGAAGCCCATCGCGTAGATCTCGGGGCGGGTGTTCGCGGTGCCGGGGGCGAAGAGGTTGCCCGCCGGGACGGTGTAACCGCCGTCGGCCGTGGGCTTGATCCGCAGCAGCTTGCCGCGCAGGTCGTCGGTGTTGCCGGAGGACCGCTGGGCGTCGAACTGCGGGTTGCGGTCAGCGCGTTCGTCGATGGGCGCGTAGCCGCTCGACTCGAAGGGGTTGGTGTCGTCCCCGGTGGTGAGGTAGAGGTTCCCGGCGGCGTCGAAGTCGATGTCCCCGCCGACGTGGCAGCACTGTCCCCGGTCGCTCTCGACTTCGAGGACGACCTTCTCGCTGCCGAGGTCGAGCGTGCCGTCGGTCTTGAGGACGAAGCGGGAGAGGTTGAGGTGCCCCTTCCACGGCTCGAAGTCGGCGGCCGAGCCGGTGGTGGGGGCGTCGCCGGGCGGGGTGTTCAGGAGCGGCGAGTAGTAGAGGTAGACATGGCGGTTGGCCGCGAAGTCCGGGTCGGCCGCGATGCCTTGGAGGCCCTCCTCGTCGTGGGTGTAGACGTCGAGCTTCCCCGCTGTCTTCGTGGACCCGGCGGCGTCGGTCAGCCGGACCGTGCCGTCGCGGGCGGTGTGCAGCACGGACCGGTCGGGCAGCACGGCGAGCGACATGGCCTCGCCCAGTTCGGCCGCGCCGAGCGCGAGTTGGACCTGCTGGTAGTCGGCGGCGGGGATGTCGGCCGCGACGCGTGAGGCACGCGCCTCGGGGTCGGCGGCGAGGGCCGGGCCGGCGGTGGGGACGGCGAGCGCGGCCGCGAGGAGTGCGGCGAGCGCGGTGGCGTATCTGGACCACCGTGGGGGTGCGGGTGACATGGTCGTTCCTTCCTGACGGTACGTGGGGTCCCTCAGGCAAGGCGCTGTCGCGCTTTGCGACGTACGGGCCCCGGTGGCGGGGCGTACGGCGTGCGGCGTTCGGTGTGCGGACGTGCGGTGTGCAGACCTGCGGTGTACGGGCGTGCGGCGTGCAGACCTGCGGTGTACGGGCGTGCGGCATGCGGCGTGCGGTGACTGCGCCGGTGCACGGGCACAGGCAGCTTCTTTCTCCCGGAGAGCGCTCCAACGCATCGGCCAGGGAGGCTTTTTGCATGCTGGCAACGTGAAATTAATTTGTCAAGGTCGTGTCAAAATTGCGGTTGAGTGCCCCGTGCAGCAACGTGACGGGCGGGACAAGCCCTGCGGAGTCGGGCCCGGGGTGACGCTCCCCTCATCGGCATCCGCATCCCGCCGGGATCCGATCCGAAGCCCTAGGCTTCCCGGCGTGACCGACCTTCTTCCCGCGCTCCAGTCCCCCACCGGCCCGGCGGCCTCCCGGGAGGCCGTCCGCTTCGGTGACCTCTCCCTCACCTACGGCGGGCTCGCCGGGGCCTCCGCCACGCTCGCGGCCCGTATCGCGGACGCGGGCCGGGTCGCCGTCTGGTCCACCCCGACGCCGGAGACGGTGATCGCGGTGGTGGCGGCACTGCGGGCCGGGGTCTCGGCGGTGCCGCTCAACCCCCGTACCGGCGAGAGCGAGTTGGCGCACATCCTGGCCGACAGCGAACCGACGGTGGTGCTGACGGGGCCGGACGACACGCTGCCGCCCGCGCTGGAGCAGCTGCGGCGCGTGACGGTGGACGCGCGGGAGGCGGCGAAGGCCCCGAGCGGGTACGCCACGGAGAAGGCGGCCCCGGAGGAGCCGGAGGCGTACGCGGCAGGCGGGGCGGACCCCCGGGACCCCGAGGCCCCCGCCCTGATCGTCTACACCTCCGGCACCACCGGGCCGCCCAAGGGGGCCGTCCTGCCCCGCCGGGCCCTCGCCGCGTCCCTGGACGCGCTGGAGGACGCCTGGGGGTGGACCGGCGAGGACGTCCTGGTCCACGCGCTGCCGCTGTTCCACGTCCACGGACTGATCCTGGGCGTCCTGGGCCCGCTGCGCCGGGGCGGCTCGGTGCGCCACCTGGGGACGTTCTCGCCCGATGGCGTGGCCCGTGAGCTGGGCTCCGGCGGCACGATGCTCTTCGGCGTGCCGACGATGTACCACCGGCTGGCGCGGGTGCTGGACGGCCCGGCGGGCGTTGCCGAACGGGACTCGCTGGCAGCTTCGCTGAGCGGGGCGCGGCTGCTGGTCTCCGGGTCGGCGGCGCTGCCCGTGCACGACCACGAACGCATCGCGGCGGCGACCGGGCGGCGGGTCATCGAGCGGTACGGCATGACGGAGACCCTGATGAACACGGGAATCCGGGCGGACGGCGCGCCGCGCCCCGGCACGGTGGGCCCGCCGCTCGCCGGGGTGGAGCTGCGCCTCGCGGAGGACGACGGCGCGGTGCTCGACGAGCCCGGGGCGATCGGCGAGATCCAGGTGCGCGGCCCGAACCTGTTCACCGGCTACCTCAACCGGCCCGACGCCACCGCCGCCGCGCACACGGCGGACGGCTGGTTCCGCACGGGAGACGTCGGCACGGTCGGCGCGGACGGGTATGTGACGATCGTCGGCCGCAAGGCCACCGACCTGATCAAGAGCGGCGGCTACAAGATCGGCGCGGGCGAGATCGAGAACGTACTGCTCGCGCACCCCGGGGTCCGGGAGGCAGCGGTGACGGGCGAGGAGGATCCGGACCTCGGTGAGCGGGTCGTGGCCTGGGTGGTCGCGGCGGACCCCGGCTCTCCGCCCTCCCCCGAAGAGTTGGCGGACCGGGTCGCGGCCGAACTGGCCCCGCACAAGCGCCCGCGCACCGTGCGCTATCTGGACGCCCTGCCCCGCAACGACCTGGGCAAGATCATGAAGAGGTCGCTCCGTGCCTGACGAGAACCCCGCCCGCGCGACGGCCCGGGAGGCGATCGCCCTGCTCACCGGTGCGACGGGCTTCACCGAGCACCGCCCGCCGCCGCGCCTCCTGCCGCCGGACGGTCCGCTCGGCTGGGCGGGGTACGACGCGGCCCGGGAACGTGCCTCGGCCCGGACCGGCGAGGAAGAGTCCGTGGTGTACGGCACCGGGGTCGTCGGCGACCGCGCGTGCGTGCTGCTCTCCTTCGAATTCGGCTTTCTGGGCGGCTCGTTGGGACGTCAGACGGGAGACCGGCTGGCGGCCGCGTACGCGTTGGCCCTGACCCGGCGACTGCCCCTGCTCGCGCTCGTCGCCACCGGGGGCAGCCGGATGCAGGAGGGCATGGTCGCGCTCACCCAGCTCCAGCGGGTGGCCGCCGCCTCCGTCCGGCTGCGCGCGGCCGGGCTCCCGCAGATCGCGGTGGTCCGCGACCCGACGACCGGCGGCGGCTGGGCCACGGTGGGGGCGGGCGCGGATGTGGTGCTGGCGCTGCCCGGCGCGCAGATCGGCTTCGCCGGTTCCCGGGTTCGGCCGCCGGACGCCGACCCGTCCGCGTACAGCGCCGAGGGCCAGTTCGCGGCGGGCCAGGTGGACGCGGTCGTCCCGCCCGACGAGCTGGCCGCCACGGTGACGCACTGGCTGACCGCGCTCGGCCCGCACGACGTACCCGGCGCCCCGCCAGCGCCCGGCACCGGCCCGCACGCGCCGCTCCCCTCCTGCGGGCCCACCGCCGCCCCGCTCCCCCGCCCCCTCTCGGCGGCCGGGCTTCCGGAGACCGGGCGGGAGGCGGTGGCGCGGGCCCGCGACCCGCGGCGGCCGCGCGCCGAGGCGTACCTGGCCGACTACTTCGCCGTACGCCTCCCCCTCCACGGGGACCGCTCCGGCGGCGCGGACCCGGGGCTGCTGTGCGGCTTCGGGCTGCGGGCGGACGGCTCGCCCGTGGCGTACGTCGCCCAGTGCGGGACGCCGACCCGCCCGGCCGGATACCGCACGGCCGCCCGGACCATCCGGCTCGCCGACCGGCTCGGCGTGCCGGTCCTGACCCTCGTCGACACCCCGGGAGCGGCCAACGACGCCGAGGCGGAGCGGGCGGGCGCGGGCGCCGCCATCGCGGACGCCTTCGCGGCGATCGCGGCGGCCCGGGTGCCGGTGACGACGCTGGTGATCGGCGAGGGCGGCTCGGGCGGGGCGCTGGCGCTCGCCGCACCGGACAACACCCATGTCACGGTGGACAGCTACTTCTCCGTGATCGCCCCGGAACTGGCCGCCGCGATCCTCAAGCGGCCGGCGGCGGAGACCGGCGCCACCGCCGACCAGTTGCGGCTGCGCCCGCAGGACCTCCTGGAGCTGGGGATCGCCCGCTCGATCGTGGGGTGAGTCCGCTCACGGCTGCGGGTCGCGGGCGTCGTAACGGGCGAAGGCGCGCCACTTCAGCGCGAGCAGGGCCACGCCGGTCACGCACAGGATGCCGCCGCCGGTGACGGCGACGGTGGGCGAGGCGAGGTCGGCGACGGAGCCGGCCAGGAAGTCGCCGAGGCGGGGGCCGCCCGCCACGACGACGATGAAGACACCTTGGAGCCGGCCGCGCATCTCGTCGGGCACGGCCGCCTGGAGCATCGTGTTGCGGAAGACCATGGAGACGGTGTCGGCGCAGCCGGCGAGGGCCAGGAACAGCAGCCCGAGCCAGAGGTTGCGGGTGAGTCCGAAGACGGCGATGGCGGTGCCCCAGGAGCCGACGGCCAGCAGGATCGCGAGTCCGTGCCGCCGGATCCGGCCGAGCCAGCCGGAGAACACCCCGCCGAGCAGTGCGCCGAGGGCCGGGGCGGCGACGAGCAGGCCGGTGGTCCGCGCGTCACCCCCGTACCAGAGGACGGCGACGACCGGGAAGAGGGCACGGGGGTGGGCGAGGACCATCGCGCACAGGTCGGTGAAGAAGGTCATCCGCAGGTTCGGCCGGGTCCCGAGGAACCGCAGCCCGTCCAGGACGGAGGCCCGCTTGCCCGTCTCGTCGGCCTTCCGGTCGGGCAGCATCGAGGGCAGCCGCCACATCGCGTACAGGGAGGCGGTGAAGCAGACGGCGTCGACGGTGTACGCGGCCCGGTAGCCCCACCAGCCGACGATCAGGCCGCCCAGCATCGGCCCGACGAGCGTGCCCGTCGTGCTGGTCATGGTCGTCAACGCGTTTGCGGCGGGCAGCTGTTCGGCCGGAAGGAGCCGGGCGATCATCGAGGAGCGGGCCGGTGCGTTGAGGGCGAAGCAGACGGCCTGGAGGGCGACGACCGCGTACAGCAGTCCGACCTGCTCGATGCCGGCGACGGTCGCCGCCACCAGGGCGAGGGAGAGCACGAACGACCCGGCGGCGCTGAAGAGCCCGAGCTTGCGCCGGTCGACGGTGTCGGCGACGGCCCCGCCGTAGAGCCCGAAGACGACGAGCGGCACGAGCGAGCAGAACCCGATGAGCCCGACGGAGAACGCGGAGCCGGTGATGTCGTAGACCTGGAGCGACACCGCCAGCGCCGTCATGCCCTGGCCGATCCAGGAGACGGTGTTCCCGACCCAGAGCCGCCGGTAGTCGGGCGAGGTCCGCAGGGGTGTGAGGTCGGCGAGTATGTGGGTGCGTCGTGCACGCGGTTCGGCGGTTTCGGTCACAGGGGATGGTAGCCGCGCCCGTCGCGGAACCTCCTGGCTGCCCCTGCCCCTGCCTCGTCGCCGTCACGGGTGAGCGTGGTGCGTGAGGCCCGGCGGACGGCGGCCCCGCGGGCTTCCTCGCCGTGGGTGTCACGGGGGAACGCCGCCCGGGGAGGCCGGTGGGCGAAGATGGGGTGCCCCGTCCTCAGCCCGCAAGGAGTGCCCGTCGATGCGAACCTCCGGTTCCGGCTCGCGTCCACCGACGATCGCCGACGTCGCACGGCTCGCCGAGGTTTCGCGTACGACGGTCTCCCACGCCCTCAACGGGATCGGCAAGGTCGATCCGCGGACCAGGGAACGCATCAAGCAGGTCGCCGCCGAGCTCGGATACCGGCCCAATCTGCGGGCGCAGCGGCTGCGCCGGGGAGAGGCGAAGGCCATCGCGCTCGCCTCCTCGATGCCGTTCGCGGTGGCCGGGGGGCCGTCGCGGCTCGGGTTCTACATGGAGATCGCCGCCGCCGCCGCGGAGAGCGCGTTGCTGCACGGCTACGCGCTGGTCCTCGTACCGCCGGTGCAGTCCGGGTCCGCGCTGTACTCCGTCGACATCGACGGCGCCATCGTCGTCGAGCCGGACGTGAACGACGCCGCCGCGGCGCAGTTGAGGGAGCGGGGCCTGCCCTATGTGTCCCTCGGGCGGCCGGTGTCGCCGGACGACACGTCGCCGTACGTCGATCTGCGGGGCGGGCCGGTCGCCGAGTTGCTGTTCGCGCATCTGCGGGAGCAGGGTGCCAGGCGGCCGGCGCTGATTGTCGGCTCCGGATCGCGCCACTCGTCGGTCGACGCGCTCGCCGCGTACGAGCGGGTCGCCGAGCGGTACGGCTGGACGCCCGTCGTGGCGAGCGCCCCGGAGGCGGGCGGCGAGCAGGCCGGGTACGACAGCTGTGCCGCCCTGCTGGCCGAGCACCCCGAGACCGACGCGGTCTGCGCGCTGGTGGACGCGTTCGCGGTGGGCGCGGTGCGGGCGGTCCAGGACAGCGGGCGGTCCGTACCGGGCGATGTCATGGTCGTCACCCGGTACGACGGGCTGCGTGCGCGCACCTGCGAGCCGCCGCTGACCGCCGTGGACCTTCATCTGGACCGTGCGGCGGCCGCCGCGGTGGAGCTGCTGCTCGGCCGGCTGCGCGGCGACGACGACGCCGCCCGGGTGGCGACGGCGCCCGAGCCGCGGGTCGTTCCGCGTGCCTCGTCGCTACGGGTCACAGCCCGAGCATGAGCACAAGACCGGAGACCAGGGCGAAGACGAGGACGCACAGTCGCATGCTGCGCGCGTCCAGCCGGTGGTGCACCAGCCGGCTCAGCCACGCCCCCGCGGCGATCACCGGCAGCAGCGCCACCGCGAGAACCAGGTGTCCGGGCTCGCCCTCCCCGGTCGCGAACAGCAGGCCCAGTGAGGCCACTTCCCCGACGAGGAAGCAGGCGGCGACGGTCGAGCGCAGTTCGGCCGGCGGCCGGTGCTGGTAGACGAGCGCGAGCGGGGGGCCGCCGACGCCGGTCGCGGTCTCCGTGAGTCCGGTCACCACGCCCGCTCCAAGGTAGGCCGCCCGGCCGGGGGTGAAGGCGGGTGCGACCAGGCTCACGACCGCCGCCAGTACGGTCGCGATGCCGACGAACAGGCCGATGCTGCGGTCCGGGATCAGCCAGAGCAGCGCGAGTCCGGCGGGCGTGGCGGCCAGCCGTGCCCCGGTGATCCAGCCCGCGCCGCGCAGGTCGATCGAGGCGCGTTCGCGCCAGGCGACGTACAGGTTGAGCGGGATCATGGCCGCCAGGACGAACACCGGGAGCAGACCGGGGTCGAGCATCCCGGCCACGGGCGCGACGATCAGGGCGAAGCCCAGGCCGCTGCTGCCCTGGACGAAGGCGGCGACGGCCACCGTGGCGGCGAGGACCGCGAGTGCTTCCGTACTCACCGTGCGGCACTCCCCTGCCGTGCCGCCGTGGACGTGGGGTGCACGCGGCTGATGGGTGCCCTTTCGACGGCGGCACCGGCCAGTTCGGCCGCCTGCCGCACGAAGGCGGGACCGTCCCAGCCGGTGGGCGCGCCGCGCCACAGCCGCAGGTGTCCGGCGACGAACACGGCGGTGATCTGGTCGCGGTTGCCCCGGCGTACCAGCTCCCACGGCACGTCCCAGGAGAGCGCGAGCTCGGGATTGGTGATGTCGACGAGCAGGAAGTCGGCGGCCAGCCCCTCGGCGACGGTGCCGGTGCGCGCACCGAGGCCGACCGCGTCGGCGCCGCCGGCGGTGGCGTGTTCGAGCCAGGTCCAGCCGGCGCCGCACGACGCGTCCCCGGTGGCCAGCCCGTAGACGATCCGCTGGGCGAACTCGGCCGCGTCCGCGAGCCGGAACCCGTCGCCGCGGGTGCCGTCCGTGCCGAGCCCGAAGCGGATGCCGCGCTCGGCCATGGCGGTGGCCGGGGCGACGGCGTTGCCCTTCCAGGCGCTGGCCACCGGGTTGTAACTGACGGCGGTCCCGGTGTCGGCGAGCAGGGTCAGTTCGCGGGGGGTGAGCAAAGTGGCATGGGCGGCGAGCAGTTGGGGACCGAGCGCGCCGATCCTGTGCAGGTGTTCGAGGGGGCGCAGTCCGTGGCGTACGAGGGAGCGTTCGACACCGGCCAGGTGCTCGTTGACGTGGATCTGCACGATCGCACCGGCTTCCTCGGCGAGACGTGCGGTGCGGTGCAGGGTCGCCGAAGTGGCCGCCTCGGGGATCGACACGGCGAGGGAGGCGTGGACCAGCGGATCACCGTCGTACCGGGCGAGGTGCTTCTCGGCGCTTTCGAGGACGGCGGTGGTGCTCGCGGAGTCCTCGGCAGCGGTCGCGGCGACGTCGGCGACGTCGTTGCACACCAGGCCGAGTACGCAGCGGATTCCGGCGTCACGAGCGGCCGACGCGACGACGTCGACGTCCACATCGGCACGCGTACCGGCGTCGGCGACGGTGGTGAAGCCGCCGCGCAGGGCCTCCAACGCCGCCAGTTTGGCCGCGGCGTAGGCCGATTCCTCGTCCAGCGCCCCTTCCAGCGGAACCCAGACCCTGCGGAAGATCTCCGACGGCTCCCCGAAGGCGAGCGCGGAGCCGAAGCTCTGGGTCAGATGGTGGTGGGCGTCGACGAAGCCGGGCATCAGGAGATGGCCGGGCAGCGTTACGGCGTCGAGCCCCGGATGCGTGCGCGCCAGCTCCCCGGCGGGTCCGACGGCGCGGAAGCAGCCGTCGGCGACGACGACCGCGTATCCGTCGATGGGCCCTTCCGGCAGCAGTACGGCATCGGGTACCAGGAGGAGCGGGCCCGAGGAGTCGAGGAGGTCGCGGGTGAGCTGGTTCATCGGTCGCTTTCCGTGCGGGAGGCGGACAGCCGGGCGGCGACGCGCGGCCTGACGTGGTGGAACAGGATGTTGAGCACGGCGGCGACGAACGCGCCGACGGCGACGCCGCTTTCGAGGAGGATGCGGACGTTCGGCGGGAAGCCGGCGTACACGCCGGGGATGAGGATCGGCAGCAGTCCCAGCGCGAGGGCGACGGCGCAGATGAACGTGGAGGTGTGCTGGTCGAGGTCGGACCGGCCGAGCATCTGCACGCCGAGCACGGTGATCACCGCGAAGACGACCATGGCCGTTCCTCCGACCACGGCGGACGGGACGACACTGATCGCGCGGGTCACCGGCGCGAGGAACCCGATGACGATGAGGACCACACCGGCGGCGGCGGTGACGTAGCGGCTGCGGACGCCGGTGACACGGACGATCCCGATGTTCTCGCCGCTGGTCACCATCAGGGGCAGTCCGAAGAACCCGCCGAAGAGGGAGGTCAGCGCATCACCGCGGACCGTCTTGGGCACGTCGGTGCGGGTGTCGATCTTCTTGCCCACGGCCTCGGCGTTGATGACCGTCTGGCCGGTGGCCTCCGCCATGGAGGCGAGGCTGTAGAGCATCAGCGGCAGGGCGGCGATCAGGCTGAACTGGGGCGATCCGAACGGCATCAGCTCCGGCACGCTGACCAGACCGCCTTCGGCGGCGCTGCCCAGGTCGATGCTGCCGAGGAGCCCGGCCAGTACCGTGCCGGCGACCAGGCCGAGCATGACGGCGAGTTGCCGCAGGATGCCGGTGAACAGCAGGTAGAAGACGACGGTGAAGCCGATCGTCGCCATACCGAGCCCGAGGTTCGTCGGGTCGGCGAACCCCGGCTCGCCGGGCCTGCCGGTGACGAGGACCGCGCCGACCTTCACCAGGTTGACCCCGACGATGACGATCATGGTGCCGATGACCAGGGCGGGGAAGAACCTGAGCAACCGCGAGAAGACCGGCAGGACGACGAAGTAGAAGGCCGCGGTGAGAATGACCGCGCCGGTGGCGGTGCGCAGACCGTGCTGCTCGGCGATGGCGATGAACAGGATGAGCGGCGCGCCGCCGGGCAGCATCACGAACGGCAGCCGGGGGCCGAACTTCCATGGCCCGAGCGACTGGATCAGCGACCCGACTCCGGAGAGCACGAACGCTGCGGAGAGCAGGTTGACGGTCAGGCCGGCGTCGAGCCGGAGGGTGGCGCTCATCAGGAAGATCGCCGAGATGGGGGTGGCGGCCATGACGAGGACGTGCTGGATCCCGAAGAGGACGATCCGCCCGAGGGGGCGGGACTCGTCGACGGGGTGCACGGCCGGGGTGTCATGCGCGGTGTCGTTCGGGGCGTTGTGCGCGGAGTCGTGCGTGACCGCCTCCGGCGTCCTTGGTTGTTGTTCAGCTCCGGGTGCGGGCTGGCGATGAATGGACACGTCGGTGCTCCCATTCGGGCGTGGGGAACGCTCGGACATCAGCCGCGATCCGGCCCCGGACGGAGGACCAAAGCGATGTGGCCAAATCGATTTGGCCGCCAGTATGGGGAGGCCTCGCGAGCGTCGTCAAGAGCTGTGACGCCCGGGGTGCGACCTCCGGGACACGGCCTCTGAGTGCGGGCTCCGGGGTGCGGCAACCGGGGTGCGGGGCGCTCGCGGACCGGACGGCAGGCGCGCGGAAGGCGACGGTGCGGCGGCGGTCGTGGAAGGCGCTCGGACGGGCTTCGGCGCCGGGCGGCCCCTTGACCTCCATGGTGGCAACCACTAATTTTCCGTAAACGCCGACCCTCAGCCTCGAAAGGAGGCGACCAGCTGATGTTCACCTACTCCGACCTCGGTCGCCTCGCCGAGTGCACCGCCTGGGTTCCGGGGCGCATCGCGCACGGCTGCTGAGCGCGCGCCTTCTCCTGTGCCCTTCCGCGGCACATTCCGGCTTCCCTGTTCTCCCCTTTTCCCCTCACCCTTCTTCGCGGCGCCTCGCTGTCGCGCGCCGTCTCGCGCCCGCTCATCCCCTGTGGTGCGCACGAATCAAGAGGGCTGTCCGAAAGTGACGAAGATGATGAATCGACCGAGCGCGCACCGGAACGCAGGCCTGTCGTGACGGCGCCACGCATCACGGTCAACGGGACCGAAGCACCGATCTCGCCGGCCGCGCCCCACACCACGGTGCTGGACTTTCTGCGCGAGCGCGGCCTCACCGGGACCAAGGAGGGCTGCGCCGAGGGTGAGTGCGGCGCCTGCGCGGTCCTGGTCGCCCGTCCCGGGACGGACGAGCCCACCGACTGGGTGGCGGTGAACGCCTGTCTGCTGCCGGCCGCGGCGCTCGACGGACAGGAAGTGGTCACCTCCGAGGGGCTCGCCACCGTCGGTGCGTCCGGCGGGCCGGGCACGCTGCACCCGGTGCAGGAGGAGATGGCGGTCCGAGGCGGCTCCCAATGCGGTTACTGCACACCGGGGTTCGTCTGCAGCATGGCCGCCGAGTACTACCGGCCCGACCGCTGCGCGCACGCGGACCCGGCCGACGGCACCGACCCGGAGCACGGACCGAACGGCTTCGATCTGCACGCGCTGAGCGGAAACCTGTGCCGCTGCACCGGGTACCGCCCGATTCGCGATGCCGCGTTCGCCGTCGGCGCGCCCACCGACGAGGACCCCCTCGCACAGCGTCGTGAGCAGTCCCCGCCCGTGCCGGTCGCCACCGAGTACGTCCAGGGCGGTAGCGCGTTCCTGCGGAGGAACACCCTGGGCGAGACCTTGCGGCTGCTGCGGGAGCGGCCCGACGCGGTGGTGGTGGCCGGTTCCACCGACTGGGGCGTGGAGGTGAACATCCGCGCCCGCCGGGCGGATTGCGTGATCGCCGTCGACCGGCTGCCCGAACTGCGGGAGCTGCGCGTCGGATCCGACTCCGTCGAGATCGGGGCGGCGCTGACGCTCACCGAGATCGAGCGCCGCCTCGACGGCCGGGTCCCGCTGCTGGCAGAGCTGTTCCCGCAGTTCGCGTCGCGGCTCATCCGCAACGGTGCGACGCTCGGCGGCAATCTGGGCACCCGTTCCCCCATCGGCGACAGCCCGCCGGTCCTGCTCGCCCTGGAGGCGTCGGTGGTGCTCGCCGACGCCGACGGTGAACGCCTGGTTCCCCTCGCGGAGTACTTCACCGGCTACCGGCAGAGCGTGCGCCGCCCCGGCGAGCTGATCCGCGCGGTACGCGTCCCGTTGCCGCTGTCGCCGGTCGTGGGCTTCCACAAGATCGCCAAGCGGCGCTTCGACGACATCTCCAGCGTGGCGGTCGCCTTCGCGATCGAGATCGAGGACGGGCTCGTCGGCAAGGCCCGCATCGGTCTGGGCGGTGTCGCCGCCACCCCGATCCGCGCCCTCTCCACCGAGGCGTCCCTGGAGGGCAGGCCGTGGACGGCGGAGACCGTCGAAGCCGCGGCGCGGGTACTGCGGGCGGAGGGCACCCCGCTCAACGATCAGCGTGCCAGCGCCGCGTACCGCTCCGCGATGCTGGGCCAGAGCCTGCTGAAGCTGTACGCACAGACGACCGAGGCGGTTTCCTCATGAGCCATCTGTCCCAGCGCCCCGAGAAGCCGGCCGTCGGCGTGTCGATGCCGCACGAGAGTGCCGTCCAGCACGTCACCGGCGCCGCGCTCTACACCGACGACCTGGTCCATCGCACCAAGGACGTTCTGCACGCCTACCCCGTCCAGGTCATGAAGGCCCACGGCAGGATCACCCGGCTGCACACCGGGCCCGCGCTCGCGGTGCCCGGTGTGGTCCGCGTGCTGACCGGCGCCGACGTACCCGGCGTCAACGACGCCGGCATGAAGCACGACGAACCGCTGTTCCCCGACACAGTCATGTTCCACGGTCACGCGGTCGCCTGGGTGCTCGGTGAGACGCTGGAGGCGGCCCGGCTCGGGGCGGCGGCCGTCGAGGTGGACCTCGACGAACAGCCCTCCCTGATCGCCCTGCGGGACGCCATCGCGGCCGGGAGCTTCCACGGCGCCCGGCCCGTGATGCTCACCGGCGACGTCGACGCCGGCTTCGCCGACTCCGCGCACGTGTTCTCGGGCGAGTTCCAGTTCTCCGACCAGGAGCACTTCTATCTGGAGACGCACGCCGCGCTGGCCCTGGTCGACGAGAACGGGCAGATGTTCGTCCAGAGCAGTACCCAGCATCCCTCCGAGACACAGGAAATTGTCGCGCACGTGCTCGGCCTGCACAGTCACGAGGTGACCGTGCAGTGTCTGCGGATGGGCGGCGGCTTCGGCGGCAAGGAGATGCAGCCGCACGGCTTCGCGGCCGTCGCCGCGCTCGGCGCCAGGCTGACCGGCCGACCGGTCCGGGTCCGGCTCAACCGCACCCAGGACCTGACCATGTCCGGCAAGCGCCACGGGTTCCACGCGGAGTGGAGGATCGGCTTCGACGCCGAAGGACGCATCCAGGCCCTGGAGGCCACCCTGACCGCGGACGGCGGCTGGAGCCTGGACCTGTCCGAGCCGGTGGTCGCCCGTGCGCTGTGCCACATCGACAACACCTACTGGATCCCCAACGCGCGCGTCGCGGGCCGTATCGCCAAGACCAACAAGGTCTCCAACACCGCCTTCCGGGGCTTCGGCGGACCGCAGGGCATGCTGGTGATCGAGGACATCATGGGCAGGTGCGCGCCGCTGCTCGGCCTGGACCCGATGGAACTGCGGGAGCGCAACTTCTACCGGCGGGGGCAGGGCCAGACGACACCGTACGGGCAGCCGGTCACGCACCCCGAACGCATCTCCGCCGTCTGGCAGCAGGTACGCGCGGACGGCCACCTCGCCGACCGGCGGCGCGAGATCGCGGCGTTCAACGCCGCACACCCGAACACCAAGCGCGGGCTGGCGATCACCGGGGTCAAGTTCGGCATCTCGTTCAACCTCACCGCCTTCAACCAGGGCGGCGCGCTGGTGCTGGTCTACAAGGACGGCTCCGTCCTCATCAACCACGGCGGCACGGAGATGGGCCAGGGCCTGCACACCAAGATGCTGCAGGTCGCCGCGACGACGCTGGGCATCCCGCTGCACAAGGTGCGGCTGGCCCCGACGCGTACCGACAAGGTGCCCAACACCTCCGCCACCGCGGCCAGCGCGGGGGCGGACCTCAACGGCGCGGCGGTGAAGAACGCCTGCGAGCAGATCCGCGAGCGGCTGCTCCAGGTGGCCGGCGGCCGGCTGGGGACGAACGCCTCGGACGTGCGCATCGTCGAGGGCGTCGCGCGTGCCCTCGGCAGCGACGAGGAACTGGCCTGGGACGACCTGGTGCGCTCCGCGTACTTCCAGCGCGTCCAGTTGTCGGCGTCGGGCTTCTACCGGACCGAGGGTCTGCACTGGGACGCGAAGGCGTTCCAGGGCTCTCCGTTCAAGTACTTCTCCTACGGCGCCGCCGCGGCCGAGGTAGAGGTGGACGGCTTCACCGGCGCATACCGCATCCGGCGGGTGGACATCGTGCACGACGTCGGCGACAGCCTCTCCCCGATGATCGACATCGGTCAGGTCGAGGGCGGTTTCGTGCAGGGGGCGGGCTGGCTGACGCTGGAGGACATGCGCTGGGACACCGGTGACGGGCCGGGCCGCGGCCGGCTGCTGACCCAGGCAGCGAGCACGTACAAGTTGCCCAGCTTCTCGGAGATGCCGCAGGAGTTCCACGTCCGGCTGCTGGAGAACGCCACCGAGGAGGGCGCCGTCTACGGGTCCAAGGCCGTGGGTGAGCCTCCGCTGATGCTGGCCTTCTCGGTACGAGAGGCGCTGCGGCAGGCCGCCGCGGCGTTCGGGCCCGCCGGAGTGAGCGTGGAACTCGCCTCGCCCGCCACACCGGAAGCGGTGTACTGGGCGATCGAGGCGACCCGTCGGGCCGCCTCCTCCCCGAACGGTCACCACGGCGACGGGCCGGCCGCCGAGGCCGGGGCGCGAACCGAGGCGGAAGCGCTGAGCGGTGCCTGACATGACCTGGTTCGCCGCGGTCGCACGGCTGCGAGCACGACGGGAGGCCGGCGTGCTGGTGACCGTCGCGACCGTGCGCGGCCACGCCCCTCGTAACGCCGGTGCGAAACTCGTCGTGGGGCGGAGCGAGACCTGGGGCTCGATCGGTGGCGGCAACGTCGAGGCGGTCACGATCGACCGGGCCCGGGAGCTGATCGCCGCGTCCGCGGCCGGACCGGAGCTGATGGATTTCGCCCTGAACGACAAGGTGACCAACCGGCACGGAGTCCAGTGCTGCGGCGGCACGGTCTCGGTGCTGCTCGAACCGCTTCCGGTGGTACGGGCGGTGGCGATCTTCGGCGTCGGACACGTCGGATGGGAACTGGCGCGCGTCCTGGCACGCCAGGACCTCGAGCTCCATCTGATCGACAGCCGGTCGGACCTCCTCGCCGACGAGCGGCTCGCCGTCCTCGCGGACGCGGTGGCGGGGGTGCGGGTCCACCACACTCCGCTGCTGCCCGAGGAGGTCCTCGACAAGCTGCCGCGCGGCACGCATGTCCTGATCATGACGCATGATCACGCCGAGGACGCCGCTCTGTGCGACGCCGCCCTGCGTGCCGCCCACCTCGGTTCCATCGGGCTGATCGGGTCGGCGGCCAAGTGGAGCCGGTTCCGCAAACGCCTCCTCTCGGAAGGCGGTCACGACGAGGCCGCCGTCGACCGGATCAAGACCCCGATCGGGCTGGCCGACATCACCGGCAAGGACCCCGCGACGATTGCTGTGAGTGTCGCCGCCGATCTCCTGCGCGGCTTCGAGGCCGAGGGGGACTGACACCCCGAATCGGCGGGTCCCTTCGGTCGACGCTTCGCCGTCGAGACCGGCACCCGAAGCTCACGAGCAGTACGTCTCCCCAGGTCAGAACGATTCTGCCTGGGGACGCTCGGTGGGGCGGGTGGGACTCGAACCCACGGCCGACGGATTATGAGTCCGCTGCTCTAACCGGCTGAGCTACCGCCCCGTTTCGGCGTGGCGCGTACAAGTGTGCGCACCGTCTGCCGCAGCATAGCCGGTCATACGATCTCTCGCTTCGGTTGGCCGACTTCACCTGATCTTGAGGACGTCGCTGCGTGCTGCCCGGTTGCAGGGAAGATCGAGGAGACCCGAAAGAGTCGCTCCGGAGGCCCGCCCGAGGTCCCGGAAAGGGATCGGTCGGGTACGCGAAAGAGGACCCCGAGGGGTCCTCTTTCGTTTGGCTCCCCCGACTGGACTCGAACCAGTAACCCTCCGGTTAACAGCCGAATGCTCTGCCAATTGAGCTACAGGGGATCGCGCTCCCCCGACTGGACTCGAACCAGTAACCTGCCGGTTAACAGCCGGCTGCTCTGCCAATTGAGCTACAGGGGATTGTGGCGTTGCTGCGAAATCGTACCTGCCTGGCGGCTGCCGGGCGGCGCGCGTTCGCTGCGACACATACATTAGCGCAAGCAGGGGGGTGCTCCGCCAATCGGTATCGCCCGGGGTGATCTCGGGTGCTCGCGGGTAGGCGGGCTGCACACGTCGCACCAAGCGTAGGAAGGGTGGCAGCCATGCGGTACCGGCTCACGTTCATCGCCGGAGTGGCCCTCGGTTACGTGCTCGGCACGCGAGCCGGGCGCGAGCGTTACGAGCAGTTGAAGAAGTCGGCCCGGCAGTTCACGGAGAACCCCGCCGTGCGCAACGCCGCCGAGAGTGCCGCGCACAGCGGACGGGACATCGCCGGCAAGGCGTACCACTCGGTCGGCGACAAGGTCGGGGACAAGGTGCCCGCCTCCGTCGCCGAGCGGGTCCGGTCGCTGCGGGACCGCAGCAGCCGCAACGGCTTCGAGGACGACTGGGGGACCACCAACACCTAGTGGTCCCGTGGGGCGCGATGTGAGTTACGGGAAAGTCCGTCGGTGCGGCAGAATCTCCGTATGGGCATAGTCGCGGGGCTGGACAGTTCGTCCACTTTCACTCACATCGTCGTCTGCGACACGGACTCGGGCGCCGTGCTCCGGGAGGGGTACGCCGCCCATCCGGTCGAGGCCAAGGCCGCCGAGGTCGATCCGCAGGCCTGGCTGCTCTCGCTCGGTGAGGCGGCCTCCGGTGGGCTGCTCGAAGGTGTGCAGGCCATCGGGGTCTCCGCGCAGCAGCACGGGCTCGTGCCGCTGGACCGGCAGGGCAATCTCGTACGCCCCGCCCTCCTCGGCAACGACCGGCGGGCGCAGGTCGCCGCGGCCGATCTCGTCGACGGGCTCGGCGGCCGGCAGGCCTGGGCCGAGGCGGTCGGAGCCGTGCCGGGGGCCTCGCAGCCGGTGGCGAAGCTGCGCTGGCTGGCGCGGACCGAGCCGGAGAACGCCCAGCGGGTGGCCGCCGTGCTCCAGCCGCACGACTGGCTCGTGTGGCAGTTGCTGGGCCGGCCCGCCCGGCGGACCACGGACCGGGGCGCGGCCTCGGGCACGGGGTACTGGTCGGCCGGGTCAGCCTCCTACCGGCCCGATCTGGTCGAGCTGGCCCTCGGGCATTCCGCCGCGCTGCCCGAGGTGCTCGGGCCCTCCGACTCCGCCGGGATGACGCCCGAGGGGCTGCTGATCTCCGCGGGCACCGGCGAGACCATGGCCGCGGCCTTCGGGCTCGGGGTCGCGGTGGGCGACGCGGTCGTGTCGCTCGGGGCCTCCGGGTCCGTGATGGCCGTGCACCACGAGGCGCTCGCCGATCCGAGCGGGATGATCACCTCGTTCGCCGACGCCACCGGAATGCATCTGCCGGTCGTCCACCTCTCCAACGCCGTACGGGCGTTGCGCGGCACCGCCGAGATGCTGGGCGTGGACGGGCTGGAGGAACTGTCCGCCCTGGCGCTGAAGTCCACGCCCGGCGCGTCCGGGCTGGTGCTGCTGCCGTATCTGGAAGGTGAGCGCACCCCGCAGCTCCCCCACACCGCGGGCACTCTCTGCGGGCTGCGGCGTGAGTCGATGAAGCCGGAGCACCTGGCCCGGGCCTCGTTCGAGGGCATGCTGTGCTCGCTGGCCGACGCCCTGGACGTGCTGCGCGGGCGGGGCGTGGAGGTGCGCCGGGTGTTCCTGCTGGGGGCGGCTGCCGAGCTGCCGGCCGTGCAGGCGCTGGCTCCGGCGGTGTTCGGGACCCAGGTAGTGGTGCCGGAGCCCGCCCAGTACGCGGCGATCGGCGCGGCCCGGCAGGCGGCCTGGGCGCTCGGGGTCTCGCAGGGGGCCCTCGACCCGCGCACTCCCCCGGCCTGGACGGGCGCGGCGGCCCAGGTGCTGGAGCCCGGCGAGGAGCTGGCGGTGGGCGGTGCGGTGCGTCAGCAGTACGCGGCGACCCGGGACCAGATCCACCCCGGGGCCTTCGGCGGCGCGCACCCGGCGTAGCGCCGTCTTCGGTGTGCGCCTGCACCGGGGCGTGCGCGCGGCGTGAGCCCGGCAGGGGTCGAACCAGGAGAGCGCGGGGGCTTCCCCGCGCTCCAGGTTTGACCCGGGCTTGGGGAAAACGGTTCGCTTCGGAGTACGGCGTACGCGAAACTGGGTCGGCCTCTGCCTGCCGCCGATTCCGAGAGTCCCGCGTGCTCATAAAACTCCTGCGGGCCCATCTGGGCCCGTACAAGAAACCCATCGTGCTGCTGGTCCTGCTCCAGCTGCTCCAGACCTGCGCCACCCTGTATCTGCCCAGCCTGAACGCCGACATCATTGACAACGGTGTCGTCGCGGGTGACACCGGCTACATCCTGGAGTTCGGCGGTCTCATGATCGCCGTCAGCGTCCTCCAGGTTCTGTGCAATGTGGGGGCCGTCTATTACGG
This sequence comes from Streptomyces sp. NPDC058576, assembly GCF_042718715.1. Lineage (NCBI taxonomy): Bacteria > Bacillati > Actinomycetota > Actinomycetes > Kitasatosporales > Streptomycetaceae > Streptomyces > Streptomyces sp. NPDC058576. The sequence continues at coordinate 345,055 of NZ_JBHXPF010000001.1, forward strand.
GGCGCGCACCGCCTCCGCTCTCGGGCGTGATGTGCGGGCCGCCGTCTTCGACCGGGTGCAGTCCTTCTCCGCCCGTGAGCTGGGGCGCTTCGGGGCGCCCTCGCTGATCACCCGGACCACCAACGACGTCCAGCAGGTCCAGATGCTGGTGCTGCTGGCGTTCACGCTGATGGTGTCGGCCCCGATCATGTGCGTCGGCGGCATCGTCATGGCGCTCGGCCTGGATGTGCAGCTCTCCGCAGTGCTGCTGGCGGTCGTGCCGGTGCTCGGTGTCGCGGTCGGCCTCATCGTGAAGAGGATGCAGCCGCTGTTCCGCTCCATGCAGGAGCGGCTGGACTCGGTGAACCGGGTGCTGCGCGAACAGATCACCGGCAACCGGGTCATCCGCGCCTTCGTCCGGGACGGGTACGAGGAGAAGCGCTTCCGGGGTGCGAACACCGAGCTGACCGATGTGTCGGTGGCGACCGGGCGGCTGATGGCGCTGATGCACCCGACCGTGATGACGGTGGTCAACCTGTCGTCCGTCGCCGTGGTGTGGTTCGGCGCGCACCGGATCGACAGCGGCGGGATGGAGATCGGTGCGCTGACCGCGTTCCTCGCCTATCTGATGCAGATCGTGATGGCCGTGATGATGGCCACCTTCATGTTCATGATGGTGCCGCGCGCCGAGGTGTGCGCCGAGCGCATCGAGGAGGTCCTCGGGACCGATTCGAGCGTCGTGCCGCCGGTCGCGCCGGTGACCGAGCTGCGGCGGCACGGGCATCTGGAGGTGCGCGGGGCGGAGTTCCGCTACCCGGGTGCGGAGGAGCCGGTGCTGCGGGCGGTCGATCTGGTGGCGCGGCCCGGGGAGACGACCGCGGTCATCGGGTCGACGGGCAGCGGGAAGTCCACGCTGCTCGGTCTCGTACCCCGGCTGTTCGACGTGACGGACGGTGAGGTGCTGGTCGACGGCGAGGACGTGCGGACGCTGGATCCGGTGCTGCTGGCGAAGACCGTGAGCTTGGTGCCGCAGAAGCCGTACCTCTTCTCGGGGACGGTGGCGACGAACCTGCGGTACGGGAATCCGGACGCCACCGACGAGGAGTTGTGGCACGCGCTGGAGGTGGCGCAGGCGAAGGGGTTCGTCGAGGCGCTGGAGCACGGGCTGGACGCGCCGATCGCGCAGGGCGGCACCAATGTGTCCGGTGGTCAGCGGCAGCGGCTCGCCATCGCGCGGACGCTGGTGCAGCGCCCGGAGATCTATCTGTTCGACGACTCGTTCTCGGCGCTGGACTACGCGACCGACGCGGCGCTGCGGGCGGCGCTGGGCCGGGAGACGGCCGGGGCGACCGTGGTGATCGTGGCGCAGCGGGTGTCCACCATCCGTGACGCGGACCGGATCCTGGTGCTGGACGAGGGCCGGCTCGTGGGGACCGGCACCCACCACGAGTTGATGGACGGCAATGAAACGTACCGGGAGATCGTGCTCTCCCAGCTGACGGAAGCGGAGGCCGCGTAATGGCCGGTCCGGGCGGACGGATGATGGCCGGGGGCGCGCCCACCGAGCGGTCGATGGATTTCAAGGGGTCGAGCAAGCGGCTGCTGAAGCGGTTCGGCCGGGAGAAGGCCTCGCTGTGGCTGATGCTGGGCGCGGTGACGGTGAGCGTCGCGCTGTCGGTGGCCGGGCCGAAGATCCTGGGGAAGGCGACCGACCTGATCTTCGCCGGTGTGGTCGGGCGGCAGATGCCCGAGGGCACGTCGAAGGCGCAGGCGATCGAGGGGCTGCGCGAGGACGGCCGCGGCTCCATGGCCGACATGCTGTCGGGGGTGAGCTTCACCCCCGGCGAGGGCATCGACTTCGGCGCGGTGGGGAACGTCCTGCTGCTGGCCCTGGTGCTCTATGTCGCGGCCGGGCTGCTGATGCTGGTGTCGGCGCGGCTGTCGATCCGGGTGATCAACCGGATCGTGTTCCAGTTGCGCGAGGACCTGCAGACCAAGCTGGCGCGGCTGCCGCTGTCGTACTTCGACCGGGCCAAGCGTGGTGAGGTGCTGAGCCGGGCGACGAACGACATCGACAACATCTCGCAGACGCTCCAGCAGACGATGGGCCAGCTCATCAACTCCCTGCTGACGATCGTCGGCGTGCTGATCGTGATGTTCTGGATCTCGCCGCTGCTGGCGCTGGTCGCGCTGGTGACGATCCCGCTGTCGGTGGTCGTCGCGACGCAGGTCGGCAAGCGGTCGCAGCCGCAGTTCGTGCGGCAGTGGCGGGTGACGGGCACGCTCAACGCCCATATCGAGGAGATGTACACCGGGCACAACCTGGTGAAGGTCTTCGGCCGGCAGGAGGAGTCCGCGCGGGACTTCGCCGAGCAGAACGAGGCGCTGTACGAGGCGGGCTTCAAGGCCCAGTTCGCCAGCGGGCTCATGCAGCCGCTGATGTTCTTCATCTCGAACATCAACTACGTGCTGGTCGCGGTGGTCGGCGGGCTCCGGGTCGCCTCGGGCGCGCTGTCGATCGGTGACGTCCAGGCGTTCATCCAGTACTCGCGGCAGTTCTCGATGCCGCTGACGCAGGTCGCCTCGATGGCGAATCTGGTGCAGTCCGGCATCGCGTCGGCGGAACGGGTCTTCGAGCTGCTGGACGCCGAGGAGCAGGACGCGGACCCGGAGCACGGGGAGCGTCCGGAGCGGCCGGCCGGCCGGGTCTCGCTGGAGAAGGTGTCCTTCCGCTACGAGCCGGAGAAGCCGCTGATCGAGGAGCTCTCGCTGAGCGTGGAGCCGGGGCAGACCGTCGCCATCGTCGGTCCGACCGGTGCGGGCAAGACGACGCTGGTCAATCTGCTGATGCGGTTCTACGAGGTGACCGGCGGGCGGATCGCGCTCGACGGGGTCGACGTGGCGAAGATGTCCCGGGACGACCTGCGGTCCTCGATCGGCATGGTGCTCCAGGACACCTGGCTGTTCGGCGGGACCATCGCCGAGAACATCGCGTACGGCGCTGCGCGCGAGGTCACCCGGGAGGAGATCGAGGAGGCGGCCCGGGCGGCGCATGCCGACCGGTTCATCCGGACGCTGCCCGACGGCTACGACTCGGTGATCGACGACGAGGGGACCGGGGTCAGCGCGGGCGAGAAGCAGCTGATCACCATCGCGCGGGCGTTCCTTTCCGACCCGGTGATCCTGGTCCTCGACGAGGCGACCAGCTCGGTGGACACCCGGACCGAGGTGCTGATCCAGAAGGCGATGGCGCGCCTGGCCCACGGGCGTACGTCGTTCGTGATCGCCCACCGGCTCTCCACGATCCGGGACGCGGATGTGATCCTGGTGATGGAGGACGGGTCGATCGTCGAACAGGGCACGCACGAGGAGCTGTTGGCGGCCGGTGGGGCCTATGCCCGGCTGTACGCCGCCCAGTTCGCGGAGGCGCTGGCCGAGGTGGACTGACTCCCCTCGCGTGGATCAGTCGAGGTAGCCGCGGAGTTGGTCGGCGAAGGCGTGGTCCCGCAGCCTGCTGAGGGTCTTGGACTCGATCTGGCGGATGCGTTCGCGCGTCACGCCGAAGATCCGTCCTATCTCCTCCAGGGTGCGGGGCCGCCCGTCGTCCAGGCCGTAGCGCAGTTGTACGACCTTGCGTTCGCGCTCGCCGAGGGTGGAGAGCACCGCCTCCAGGTGTTCGCGCAGCAGCAGGAAGGCGGCGGACTCGACGGGCGATGCGGCGTCGCCGTCCTCGATGAGATCGCCGAAGGAGACGTCGTCCTCCTCGCCGACGGGGGCGTGCAGGGAGACCGGTTCCTGGGCCAGGCGCAGGACCTCGGTGATCCGCTCGGGCGTCAGTTCCAGCTCGGCCGCGATGTCCTCGGCGGTGGGCTCGACGCCGCGCTCCTGGAGCATCCGGCGCTGGACGCGCACCACGCGGTTGATCAGCTCCACGACGTGGACCGGGACGCGGATGGTGCGGGCCTGGTCGGCCAGCGCGCGGGACATGGCCTGGCGGATCCACCAGGTCGCGTACGTGGAGAACTTGTAGCCCCGGGCGTAGTCGAACTTCTCCACGGCCCGGATCAGGCCGAGATTCCCCTCCTGGACCAGGTCGAGCATGGTCAGTCCGCGGCCCACGTAGCGCTTGGCGACGGAGACGACGAGGCGGAGGTTGGCCTCGATGAGGCGGCGTTTGGCCGTGCGGCCCATCACCACGAGCCGGTCCAGGTCCCCGGCGAGGCGGGAGTCGAGGTCCGGGGTGCCCGCGAGGCGTTCCTCGGCGAAGAGGCCGGCCTCGACGCGGCGGGCTAGCTCGACCTCCTCGGCGGCGGTGAGCAGCGGGATGCGGCCGATCTCGCGCAGATACTGCCGGAACAGGTCGGAGGTGGGGCCGGCGGAGTCCGCCCGGTTCCGCGGCTCCGGCGGTTCGGGGAGGTGCGTCGCTTCCACCATGACTGCCTCGGGTGGGTGTCCGGGCGGGCCTGCCGCGTTCTCCGGGTGGTGCAGGGCCCTGTGCTGCGCCGGGATGGCCGCGATGGGCTCGGTCGTGGTCGTCACGGTCCGGGTCTGCACGGGGGCGACCTCCAGGTGATCGCTGCCGGATGACGGGGTGGAGGTCTGTCCGGCCCCCGGGGTGCTCCCCTGTGGACCGGCGTGCTCCGATGACTCAGACATTCCCCAGTGTGGGGTACGACACACGACTGTCACGAGGGGCGTGCGGGGACTTTTTGGTTCCGGTCCGTCACCGGACGACTACCGGGCAGGCCGGGAGCGGGTGCCTCAGAGCGCGGCGGCGCCGTGGGCGCGCAGGGACTGGGCGTACTGCTGGAGCACCCAGACCTCGTTCTGCGCGGCGGCCAGGTCCTGGGGAGCGACGTGGCTGCCGAGGCGGGCGAGGCTGCCCTGTACGTCGTTGATGCGGCGGTCCACCGCGCGCAGCCGGACGTGGACGAGCTGCATTCCGGCGTACGTCTCGTCGATGGTCTTGCCGATGAAGACCTCGACGGCGAGCTCCGTGACGAGACTGCGGACGGTGTTGTCGGGGGCGGCGTCCATCACGGCGACGAGATACTCGCGGTTGTCGGCGAGGCCCTGCTCGGCGCCGCCCGCCTCCTCGATGCACCGGCGCACGGCGGCGTAGGGCGGGGCGGTGAACTCGTCCACGCCGTAGGCGTCGAAGGCCGGGGAGACCAGGGCGGGCCTCTGGAGGGCGAGCTTGAGCAGCTCGCGCTCGGTGCGGTGGGCGGGGCTGCGGAGGTTGAGCGCGGGACCGGAGAAGCCGGGTGCGGGGGCGGGGGCCGTCTGCTGCGGGGCGCCGCCGCGCGGGCCCCGGGGGCCCGGGGGTCCACCGCGTCCGCCGCGCTCCCCGTGGTCGCCGCCCTTGTCGCGGGCCCAGCGGGCGAGCTGGGCGACGCGGCGGACGACGAACTCCTGGTCGAGGATGCCGACGAGACCGGCGAGCTGGACGGCGACCTCGCGCTGCACGCTGCTCGTCTTGATCTTGGCGACGACGGCGGCGGCCTCGTCGAGGGCGGCGGCGCGGCCGGCCGGGGTCTCCAGGTCGTAGCGGCCGACGATCTGGCGCAGGGCGAACTCGAAGAGCGGGGTGCGCGGCTCGACCAGGTCGCGCACGGAGTCGTCGCCCTTGGCGAGCCGCAGGTCGCAGGGGTCCATGCCGTCCGGGGCGATGGCGATGTAGGTCTCGGCGGCGAACTTCTGGTCGTCCTCGAAGGCGCGCAGGGCGGCCTTCTGCCCGGCCGAGTCGCCGTCGAAGGTGAAGATCACCCGGGCGCTGCCGTTGTCCATGAGGAGGCGGCGCAGGATCTTGATGTGGTCGTTGCCGAAGGCGGTGCCGCAGGTGGCGATGGCGGTGGTGACCCCGGCGAGGTGGCAGGCCATGACGTCGGTGTAGCCCTCGACGACGACGGCGCGGCTGGCCTTGGCGATGTCCTTCTTGGCCAGGTCGATGCCGTACAGCACCTGGGACTTCTTGTAGATCGGGGTCTCGGGGGTGTTGAGGTACTTCGGGCCGTTGTCGTCGTCGCGGAGCTTGCGGGCGCCGAAGCCGACGATCTCGCCTGCGGTGTCGCTGATCGGCCACATGAGCCGGCCGCGGAAGCGGTCGATGGGGCCGCGGCGGCCGTCCTGGGAGAGGCCGGAGGTGATCAGTTCCTTGTCGCTGAAGCCCTTGCCGCGGAGATAGCGGGTGAGGTGGTCCCAGCCGGCCGGGCTGTAGCCGACGCGGAAGTGGGTGGCGGCGTCCTGGTCGAAGCCGCGCTCGGCGAGGAACTTCCGGCCGATCTCGGCCTCGGGGCTCTCCAGCGCGCGGACGTAGAACTCGGCGGCGGCCTGGTGGGCCTCGATCAGCCGGATACGTTCGCCGCGCTGGTGGGAGGGGTTGTAGCCGCCCTCCTCGTACCGCAGGGTGATGCCCGCCTTGGCGGCGAGGCGCTCGACCGTCTCCGAGAAGGAGAGGTGGTCGATCTTCATCACGAAGGCGATCGTGTCGCCGCCCTCCTGGCAGCCGAAGCAGTGGAACAGTCCCTTGCCGGGACTGACCTGGAAGGAGGGGGACTTCTCGTCGTGGAAGGGGCAGAGGCCCTTCAGGTTTCCACCGCCGGCGTTGCGCAGCTGGAGGTATTCGGACACGACGGCGTCGATCGGGACCGCGTCCCGTACCGCCTTCACGTCGTCGTCGTTGATCCTGCCAGCCACGCGTGAAGTCTACGGGTGGCCTCGGACAACCTGGGCCCCGGCGGGCGGTCGGCCGGGGCGCGGGCGGTGCCGCCCGCACCCCGGCCGTACGTCTCAGAGCAGGGAGTCCAGCGGGACCGACGGGTCGGCGAGGGCCTCCGGGTCGTGCTGCTGACGGGCCCGGATCAGCTCCTGGATCGTTTCGGTGACATCCCACACGTTGACGTTCATCCCGGCCAGGACGCGGCGGTCCTTCAGCCAGAACGCGATGAACTCCCGCTTCCCGGCGTCGCCGCGGATGATCACCTCGTCGTAGGAGCCGGGCGGGGCCCAGCCGGAGTATTCGAGACCCAGGTCGTACTGGTCGGAGAAGAAGTACGGGACGCGGTCGTACGTCACGTCCTGGCCGAGCATGGCGCGGGCGGCGGCCGGTCCGCCGTTCAGGGCGTTGGCCCAGTGCTCGACGCGCAGCCGGGTGCCGAGCAGCGGGTGGGCGGCGGCGGCGACGTCCCCGGCGGCGTAGATGTGCGGGTCGGAGGTGCGCAGCGAGGCGTCCACCGCGATGCCGCCGCCGTGGGCGCGCTCGGCCATCTCCAGTCCGGCGGCCTCGGCGAGGGCGGAGCGCGGCGCGGCGCCGATCGCGGCGAGGACGTCGTGGGCGAGGTGCTCCTCGCCGTCGTCGGTGCGGGCGGCGAAGACCATGCCGTCCTGGCCGGTGATCTCGGTGAGGCGGGCGCCGAAGTGGAAGCGGACACCGTGCGAGCTGTGCAGTTCGGTGAAGATCTGGCCCAGCTCGGGGCCGATGACCTGGTGCAGCGGCGTGGGCTCGGCCTCGACGACGGTGACCTCGGCGCCGTAGCCGCGGGCGGCGGCGGCGACCTCCAGGCCGATCCAGCCGGCTCCGGCGATGACCAGGTGGCCGTTGTCGCGGCCGAGGGCGGCGAGCACGTTGCGCAGCCGGTCGGCGTGGGCGAGGCGGCGCAGGTGGTGGACGCCGGCCAGGTCGGTGCCGGGGATGTCGAGGCGGCGCGGTTCGGAGCCGGTGGCCAGCAGGAGCTTGTCGTAGTGGATGACGGTGTTGTCGCCGAGCTGCACGGTCTTGGCATACCGGTCGAGCGCGGTGACCGGCTGGCCGAGGTGCAGCTCGATGTCGGCGCCCGCGTACCAGGGGCGTTCGTGCGTGAAGACGCTGTCCCGGTCGGCCTTTCCGTCCAGGTAGCCCTTGGAGAGCGGCGGCCGTTCGTAGGGGTGGTCGCGCTCGTCGCCGATGAGGATCACCCGGCCGGTGAACCCTTCGGCGCGCAGTGTTTCGGCCGCCTTCGCCCCTGCGAGTCCTGCTCCGACGATGACGAACGTCTGGTGTGCGTCGACCACTTGATGCCTCCTCAGTGCTGTGCTGCGCGGCGCCCCCACAGCTGCGAGCGTCCCGCACGCAGCGTGATGGCGAAAGAGGGTGTGCCCCGGACAGGTCACACCCAGTGGTCAGATGTCCGGCCCCGTCCAGTCTGCCGGTCAGCCGTGACGGGCGGTGAGTGCGGCGTGCAGGGATCGTGCGGAGGCGTCGGTGAGAGCGGCGATCTGGTCGACGAGGACGCGCTTGCGGGCGTGGTCGTCGGGGGCCTGGTCGAACAGGGCGCGGAAGTGCGGCTCCAGGCCCTCGGGGGCGCGGGCGGTGAGGGCGGCGGCCAGCTCGGCGATGACGATGCGCTGGTCGGCGCGGAGGGTCTCCTGTTCGGCGCGCTGCATCACGTAACGGTCGGCGACCGCCTTGAGGACCGCGCACTCGTGGCGCACGGCGCGCGGGACGACCAGCTCCGCGCCGTACCGGCCGAGGGGGCCGGGGCCGTACACCGCGCGGGTCGCGGTCTCCGCCTCGGTGCAGAAGCGGCCGATGAGCTGGCTGGTGGCGTCCTTCAGCCGGGCCTGGGCCACGGCTGAGCCGTCGTAGCCGTGCGGCCACCAGTCCTGGTCGATCAGCCGGTCGAGGGCCTCGGACAGCTCCTGCGGGTCGGTGTCGGCGGGGACGTACCGGCCGATGGCGACCGCCCAGATCTCCGCGCGCTCCGGCTCGGCGTAGAGGCAGTTGGGGTCGATGTGCCCGGCGTGCAGGCCGTCCTCGAAGTCGTGCACGCTGTACGCCACGTCGTCGGACCAGTCCATGACCTGGGCCTCGAAACAGGTGCGGTCCTCGGGCGCGCCCTCGCGGGCCCAGGCGAAGACCGGGAGGTCGTCCGCGTACACCCCGAACTTCACCGAGTGCGGGTCGGTGGGGTGCGCGCCGCGCGGCCAGGGGTACTTGGTGGCGGCGTCCAGGGCGGCCCGGGTGAGGTTGAGGCCGACGCTGACCAGTTCGCCGGTGCGCGGGTCGCGGACGAAGCGCTTGGGCTCCAGGCGGGTCAGCAGGCGCAGCGACTGGGCGTTGCCCTCGAAGCCGCCGCAGTCGGAGGCGAAGTCGTTGAGCGCCTGCTCGCCGTTGTGGCCGAACGGCGGGTGGCCCATGTCGTGGGCCAGGCAGGCCGTCTCCACCAGGTCGGGATCGCAGCCGAGGACCGCGCCGAGCTCACGGCCGACCTGGGCGCACTCCAGGGAGTGGGTGAGCCGGGTGCGGGGGCTGGCGTCCCAGACGAGGGAGCGGGTGCCGGGCGTCACCACCTGGGTCTTCCCGGCGAGCCGGCGCAGGGCGGCGGAGTGCAGGACCCGGGCGCGGTCGCGCTGGAAGGCGGTACGGCCGGGGCGCTTGTCCTCCTCGGTGTCGAAGCGCTCGGTGTCGGCGGGCCCGTAGGGGCTCGCCCCCCATCCGCCCGGTGCGCCCTGTGCGCTCTGCGCGCCGTGTGTCCGCTCTGCCCCGTGTGCGCCCTGTGTGCCGTCCATGGTCCCGACAGTAGCGACCGGGACGGACAACGTGGCGTGAGCGGGCCGGGATGTCAGGCGGAAGCGAGCAAGCTCACCGCGTCGGACGGGGCTCCGGCGGTCAGCGCCTGGTCGTAGCGGTGCAGCACGAGGCGGGCCAGCGCCGGGTGGGCGCCGAGCGGAGCGGCGGCCCGGTCCGGTACGGCGGCGGCGCAGGCGCTCGCGAAGCGTCCGGGGGCGGTGAAGCAGGAGGCGACGAAGGTCCGGTGGCGTCCTCGGGCGGCGAGCGCGCGCAGGGCCGCCGGGACGGTGGGCGTGGCGGCGGAGGCGTACGCGGGGACGACGGGCACGCCGAGGCGCGTCGCGAGCAGGCGGGCGGTGCGCCGGGTGTCCTGGGCGGAGTCGGGGTCGCGGGACCCGGCGGCGGCGAGGACCACGGCGGCGCGCCGGCCGCCCCGGTCGGCGGGGTCCCAGCCGGCGTCGACGAGCCGCCCGTACAGCGCCTCGACGAGCAGCGGGTGCGGGCCGAGGGGCGCTGCGATCCGGGTGCGTACGCCGGGGGCGGCGGCCGCCGCCGCGGGCAGGTCGCGCTTGACGTGGTGGCCGCGTCCCAGGAGCAGCGGTACGAGGACGGCGTCGGACCCGCGCAGGCCGTCCAGGGTGTCCGGGAGCAGTGGTGCGTTCAGCTCGATGTGGCCGAGCCGGACGTCGAGGCCGGGGCGCAGCTCGCGGACCCGGTCCAGGAGGGCCAGCACGGTGCGCAGCGCCTCCGGGTCGCGGCTGCCGTGCGCTACGGCGACCAGGGCCGGGGCGGACGCGCGGCCGTCCGCTGCGGGGCGGTCGGGCTGCCGGGTGCGGTGCATGGGTCTGCGGGTTCCGTTCCGGGAGACGAGGCTGAGCTGAGCGCCCAGCTGGTCGGTGATGCGGGTGAGGAGGTGCGCGGCGCTGTCGGGCATCGGGGGTGGCTGGTGGGGCTGTTCCGGGGCCGGCTCCGTCATGGACCTATGGTGCCGGGCGGAGGTTGCCGGGCCGTTGCGTGAGGGTCACGGGCTTTTTCCGCCGCCTCACGGTGGGGGCGGCAGCGGTGTGCGGAGCCCCGGACGATCGGTGGGCGGCCGGTGTCGGACGCGCTGGTGTCGGATGCCACAACCGGGGCGGCGCGCGAACCTTTGCGGCGTTCCGGTCGTCAGGTGGGGTGGGGGAACCGAGCGCGCACGGCGCGACGGACGGTTGGACGAGTGGGGGTCGCGGTGGGTGGGATGAGCGGGGAGAGACGGAAGCTGCCCGGGCGGCTGAAGGGGCTGCTGCCGCTGGAGCGCCTCGTCGTTGAGCGGCTGCGCGGGCGGCCCGCCGTGCTGCGGCTGCCGCGCACCCGGCGGGTTCAACGGCGGCTGGTGCAGGGGCTGATGGCCGCCTGTGCGCTGGCTCTCGTGCCCGCGACCTGGATGCGGCTGGAGGCCGGGGACCGGGTGGGCACGACGGCCGAGGCTCCGGCGCGGGAGGTCGCCGTGGTGTTCGGGGCCGGGCTGTGGCAGGGCCGCCCGACCCCGTACCTCGCGCACCGGCTGGACGCGGCGGCCGAGCTGTACCGCACCGGGAAGGTGAAGGTCGTCCTCGTCACCGGGGACAACAGCCGGGTGGAGTACGACGAGCCGGACGCGATGCGCACGTATCTCACCGGGCGCGGGGTGCCCGACGGGCGGATCGTGAGCGACTACGCCGGATTCGACTCCTGGGACTCCTGTGTCCGGGCCAAGAAGATCTTCGGGGTCGACCGGGCGGTGCTGGTGAGCCAGGGATTCCACATCCACCGGGCGGTCGCGCTGTGCCGGTCCGCCGGGATCGACGCGTACGGCGTCGGGGTCGACGAACCACGGGACGCGACCTGGTACTACGGCGGGGCCCGGGAGCTGGCGGCCTCGGGCAAGGCGGCCCTGGACGCCCTGCTCCGGCCCGACCCGCGCTTCCTGGGGCCCCAGGAGCTGGGCGTGACGGAGGCGCTGGCGGCCGGAGCGCGCTGACGGGCCGATCCGGCACGGCTCACCGCCGCGCGGCGGTGAGCCGTGCCGGTTACGCCGGGCGGGTGAAGCCCGGCGGCGTCACGGGGTGTCCGGGCCGCCCGGCGTCCGGCCGGTGACCCAGCGGCCCTCGGGGATGAGGACGCCGCCGGTCCGGAGCGAGCGGGTGACGGCGGTGGCGGCGAGGTAGACCCAGGCCCGCACGGTCTCTCCGGCGCCGGGCTGCTCCTCCTCGGCGGGCGCATCCTCCCAGGCGGGCCGCTCCCTCTCGACCGGCGGTTCCCGCTCCGCCGGTGGTTCCCGCTCCGCCGGCCGCTCGCCCCCGTACGGCAGCTCGATCTCGCGGACGACGCGTTCGTACAGGTTGCGCGGGTGGCCGGGGCCGAGGAACTCCTCCAGGTGGTCCAGCAGCCCGAGCAGTTCCCCGTACACCCCGGGCGCGGCGACGAGCAGGGTGCCGTGGACGCGGCCGTGGCCGTCGATCGCGTAGGGGTAGCCCGGGCCGTCGTAGAGCAGGGCCCGGGGCAGCACGGCCGGGCGCTCCCCCGCCGTACGGCCCCGGAGGAACAGGTCGTGGTTGGGTTCGCCCGGCAACAGCGTCCCGTACACGAAGAAGGGCAGCTCGGCGGCGACGGGGCCGCCGGGGACGGTCGTGGTCATGGCCGCCGTCACAGGGCTGCCGGGGGCGCCGTCTCCGCCGTCACCCAGCCGAGGTAGCGGGCGCTGCCCCGGATCACCGGCAGGGCGATGATCTCCGGCGTTTCGTAGTCGTGCTCCCGCTGGAGGTGCTCCTCCAGCTCGGCGTAGCGCTCCGCCGTGGTCTTCAGGAGCACCTGCCACTCCTCGGTCGTCTCGATGGCGTTCTGCCACCGGTAGACGGAGGTGACGGGGGCGGAGATCTGCGCGCAGGCCGCCAGCCGGGCCTCCACCGCCGACTGCGCCAGGGCGTGCGCCTTGTCCTCGCTGTCGGTCGTGGTCAGTACGGTCAGCCATGCCGGCGGCGCTGTCATCGTCGGTCTCCTCGGAGTGCGGCGGGCTTCCTGCCCGTGGGCCTTCGATGCGATTGTCGGCCCACGGCGGGTCAGGCGCCGTACGGGCGGGCATTCCTGGCGTCGCGCAGGGCGGCGCCCCACCACACCAGCTGGTCCAGCAGCGTCTTGGCGGCCGCGTCGGCGGGGCCCGGCTCCAGATGGCGCCCCGTGTCGTCGAAGAGGGCGCCCGCGTTGTGGAAGGACACGGTGTCGCGGACGGTGACGGTGTGCAGTTCGGCGAAGACCTGCCGGAGCTGTTCGACGGCACGCAGACCGCCGGAGATGCCGCCGTAGCTGACGAAGGCGACGGGTTTGGCGTGCCATTCCGGGCCGTGCCAGTCGATGAGGCTCTTCAGCGGTGCGGGGAACGAGTGGTTGTACTCGGGGGTGAGGACGACGAAGGCGTCGGCCGCCGCGAGCCGCTCGGAGACCGCGCCGATCCGCGCGGCTTCCTCGGGTCCGGGGTGGAAGGTGATCGCGGTGGGAAGGGCGGCCTCGACGACGTCGATCAGCTCGGTCTCGATGCCGGGGTGACGCGCCGCGCGGGCCAGGAACCAGTCGGCGATGACGGGACCGAACCGGCCGTCGCGGTTGCTGCCGAGGATGACGGCCACCTTCAGGGGGGCGGTGGGCGCGGTGGATGCGGTGGGCTGCGTGGATGTGGCTGTGGTGTCCATGAGGTCGACCATCCAGCCTCAACCATGGTTGAGGTCAAGCCCCGTCCGTATCCGGCGTACGTAGAGGCCCCGACATGATCCGAACGGCACGCCCTACGGTGGCCGCATGACGACGCACCCGCCCGCGCCCCACATCGAGCTCGACGGCCGGCCGGCCACCGAGGAGACCTTGCGGATCCCCGCCCTGTACGGCTTCGGCCACTTCACCGCCCTCCAGGTGCGGGACGGCAGGGTGCGGGGCCTCGGCCTGCACCTCGCCCGGCTGGACGCCGCGAACCGGGAACTGTTCGAGCTGCCGGTGGACGGCGACCGGGTGCGGGAGCTGATCCGGCACGCCCTGGACGGCGCGGGGCGGCGGGACGCCTCGGTGCGGGTGAACGGCTACCTGCCGCCCGGCGCGACGCGCACGACCCTGATGGTGACGGTCCGCGAGCCCGCCGTCATGCCGGCCGCGGCGCGGAGCCTGATGTCGGTGCCGTACGCGCGCTCGGCCCCGCACATCAAGCGGCCGGGCGAGTTCGGGCAGACGTACTACGGGATGCTGGCCGGGCGGGCGGGGTTCGACGAGGCGCTGCTGACCGCGCCGGGCGGAGTGGTGACCGAGGGGGCGATCACCAACATCGGCTTCTGGGACGGGGCCTCGGTGGTGTGGCCCGACGCCCCGGCGCTCGCCGGTATCACGATGGCCCTGCTGGAAGAGGGCCTGGAGCGGGACGGACGGCCCTCGGTCCGCCGTCCGGTGACGCTGGACGGGCCGGACGGGGTGGGCCGCTTCCGCGCCGCCTTCGTCTGTAACTCGCAGGGCATTGCGCCGGTGCGGCGGATCGACGGCACCGCGTTCGCGGTGGACGAGAGGCTGATGAAGGACCTGGGCTCGGTGCACGACAGCGCTCCGCAGGACGCCGTGTGAGGCGGCCGGACGGCGGGCCGGGGCCGTCGGGCCCGGCCGTGCCGGACCATGGGGGCATGCAGATCCATATCGAGGCCTCGGCCCTCCCCGGTCGCACCTGCGGCCCGGACAGCGACTTCCCCGGGTACGAGAACATCCACGTCGGCGTCCAGCGCAAGGACCGGCCGGGCGAGTTGCTCGGCCTGCACCCCGGGGACGCCCCCACCGCGTCATGGGTGCTCGACTGCACGGCCACGGCGACGGCGGACGGGATCGAGGTGTCGGGTCCCTACGTCCAGAACCGGCTGGGCGGGCGGTTCGTCTATCTGTCGTGGGGCACGGTGGACGACGCCGGGGTCTTCACCATGTTCCGGCGCGCCAAGCTGATGTTCGACGACATCGATTCGGCCGTTCTCGAAGCCGCCGCGCGCTCCGGGCGCCTGACCGGGCGGCTCGGACTCACCGACGCCAAGGGGCAGCCGCTGTGCGCCCGGGTGCGCCCGCCGAAGATCGTCTGGAGCGCCGCGGACGGGGCGTGACCGCAGAGCGGGCGGCGGGCGGGGCCCGGCCACGGACACGAGCCGGACCACCGAGCGAGGGGCCTGGCCGCCCCGAGCGGCGGCGGGCCGGGGACGGCGAGCCGGAGGCGGATCCGACACCGCCCCCACCGGTCCAGGGGGGAGTGGGCCGGTGGGGGCGGGTGCCGTGGGGGGCGGGGATCCGTCCCGTGGGGGGGGTGTCTTGCGTGTGCCCGGGGCCCGCGAGGTCATTCATGTGACCTGCATCACATCTCACTTCCGCCCCTCACCCGATCGGCACCCGGCCCGCCGGTACGGACCGAACGGCCCAGCCGCACCCCCTTGACCTGCGGTGATCCATTCCGGCAAGGGTGCCGCGCCGGTCCGTACGAGTGAAAACTGACCCGGTGTCAGAAGGCGTGCCGGGCCGGGCCCCCGTTGGCTCGGGGACAGGACACACCCGCTCGCGCCGTCTGCCCGGAGGATCCCCATGCGCAGTCCTGCCCGCCTCGTGACCGGCACCGTCGGTGCCGCGTTCACCGTCATCGCGTTCGGTCTCACCGCCGCCGCTCCGTCCGCGTACGCGGGTGACTTCGGCCGCCTGGAGATCACCCCCGCGACCGCTCCCCCCGGCGCCACCATCACCGTGAGCACCACCGCCTGCGGCAAGAAGGGCTCCGGCATCGGCGACGCGAACGAACTGGACGCCGGGGACTTCGACATGCGCCCCGGCACCCACAAGGACGTCGTGGTCGGCCAGTTCACCGTGCCGCACGACACCCGGCCCGGCACCTACGAGATCGTCGTCTCCTGCGACAACGGCAAGGACGCGGTCGGCGACCTCAAGGTGATCGGCGGCGGCAGGCACGAGAAGCCGATCCACGACCGCCCGTCCGGCCATGTGCGGACCGGGGTCGGCGGCAGCGTCGAACCGAACTCCACGCAGGTCGCTCTCGGCGTCGGTGTGATCGGCCTGGCCGCCGTGGGCGGACTGTGGATGCTGCGCCGCCACTCCGAGGGCGCCGAAGGAAGCTGAACCGCCGCTTCCCCCTGACCGGGCGGGGCGCGTCCCCGAGCGCGTCCCGCCCGCCCCGGACCACCGACCGAGGACGATGCGATGTCCCCCAGCGCGCAGAAGGCCAAGGGCTGGCTGGTGGGCATCGCCGTGCTGTGCGGCATCTGGCTCATCCAGAACGGCCCCGGCGGCCAGCTGATCCCGCCGCAGCCCTCCAGCGCCCAGGCCTTCGCCGCCGGGCCCCAGCTCCAGCCCGGCTCCCCGGTCGCCGAGCCGCTGAACCCCTCCGAGCCGGTCCGCATCCGCATCCCCAGCATCGATGTGGACGCGCCGATGACCCGGCTGGGGCTGGCCGCCGACGGCAGCCTCGACGTACCGCCGGACGAGGACCGCAACCTCGCGGGCTGGTTCGGGGGCGGCGTCCCGCCCGGCGCGCGGGGCACCGCGATCGTCGCGGGGCACGTGGACAACGCGGAGGGGCCGTCCGTCTTCTACGCCCTGGGCGCCCTGACCAAGGGGACCGGCGTCGAGGTGGACCGCGAGGACGGACGCACGGCCGTGTTCTCGATCGACGCCATCGAGGTCTACGACAACGACGACTTCCCCGACCAGCGCGTCTACGGCGACTCGCCGCACGCCTCGCTCCGGCTGATCACCTGCGGCGGCGGCTTCTCCGAGGAGACCGGCTACCAGGGCAACGTGGTGGCGTACGCGCACCTCACCGACGTGCGCTGAGGCGACACGCGCTGAGCGGACGTGCGCTGAGCCCACCTGCGCCGAGCAGACCCGCCGCTCTCACGCGTTCCACTGGTCGAAGCCCAGCTTGGCGACCAGCGAGAACACCACGGTCAGCAGCACCGCCCGGACGAAGCCGCTCCCCCGGCTCAGCGCCATCCGGGCCCCGATCATCCCGCCCGCCAGGTTGAACACCGCCATCACGGCCGCGAGCTGCCACAGCACGGTGCCCTGGTACGCGAACATCGCCAGCGCCCCGGCGTTCGTGCACACGTTGACGATCTTCGCGGTGGCCGAGGCGGTCACCAGGTCCAGGTGCAGCACGGCGGTCAGGGCCAGCACCAGGAAGGTGCCGGTGCCCGGCCCGAACAGCCCGTCGTAGAAGCCGATCCCGCCGCCGACCAGCACGATCGCCGTGATGATCCGGGCCCGGGTGACCGGCCGGTCCGTGCCGTCGCCCGCCGCCGCCGTACCGAAGGACGGGCGCAGCATGACGAAGGCGGCGACCCCCAGCAGCACGACCATGATCACCGGGCGGAGCAGCTCGCTGCTGATCCCGGCGGCGAAGAACGCCCCGGTCATCGACCCGGCGAGCGCCATCAGTCCGACCCGCACCGCCAGCCCCACCCGTACCGGGGCTTTGCGCAGGAAGGTCACCGCCGCGCCGGAGGTGCCCACGATCGCGACGGCCTTGTTGGTGCCGAGCACATGGGCCGCCGGGACGTGCGGCAGGCCGAGCAGCAGCGCGGGCAGGAGCAGCAGGCCGCCACCGCCCACCACCGCGTCGATCCAGCCCGCGGCGGCCGCGGCGAGGCAGAGGAGAACCAGGGTCGTCAGCGTTATGTCAGGCACGAACCGACATTAGACGGCTGTCGCCCATCCCTCCTCACCGGTCCCTCACAGGGCCCCGGCCCGGTCGCTGAGCGCAAGGTTCCGCCCGGGAAACAGGCGGGATGCGGCCGGGTAACACCTCCCGCCCAGGCTCAGGGCATGAGGACAACCGACGGAGGCCACTGAGATGCCGGAGCCCAGCACCCCGAACGCCCAGGCGCACACCGCCGTCCCGACGATCGTGGTCGTCGGGCACGGCATGGTCGGCCAGCGGTTCCTGGAGGCCCTGGCCGACCGCGGGCTGACCCCGGCGGCCGGCGGCGCCCGGGTCGTCGTGCTCTGCGAGGAGCCCCGGCCCGCCTACGACCGGGTGCGGCTGACCTCGTACTTCGATGGGCGGAGCCCCGAGGATCTCTCACTGGTGGAGCCGGACTTCATGGACCGGCACGGCATCGAGCTGTACATCGGCGACCCGGCGACGGCCGTGGACCGGGCGGGGCGGACGGTGACCGCGCGGTCCGGGGCGGTGTTCCCGTACGACACGCTGGTGCTGGCGACGGGCTCGTACCCCTTTGTGCCGCCGGTGCCGGGGAAGGACGCCCGGGGCTGCTTCGTGTACCGGACCATCGAGGACCTGCTCGCGATCGAGGAGTACGCGAAGGGCGCGGCCACCGGTGCGGTGGTGGGCGGCGGGCTGCTCGGTCTGGAGGCGGCCGGGGCGCTGAAGGGGCTCGGACTGTCCACGCATGTCGTGGAGTTCGCGCCCCGGCTGATGCCGGTCCAGGTGGACGAGGGCGGCGGCGCGGCGCTGCTGCGGACGATTCAGGACATGGGGCTGGCCGTGCACACGGGGGTCGGCACGCAGGAGGTCACCACGGGCGCGGACGGGGCGGTGAACGGGATGGTCCTGTCGGACGGTTCCTCGCTCGCCGTCGATCTCGTCGTCTTCTCGGCGGGCGTACGGCCCCGGGACCAGCTGGCCCGGGAGTGCGGCCTGGCGGTCGGGGAGCGCGGCGGGATCGTCGTGGACGAGGAGTGCCGGACCTCGGACCCGGCGGTGTTCGCGATCGGCGAGTGCGCGCTGGCCGCCGACGGCCGGGTGTACGGGCTGGTCGCGCCGGGCTACGAGATGGCCCTGGCGGCGGCCGAGGTGATCGCGGGCGGCCGGTCCGCGTTCACGGGCGCGGACCTGTCGACGAAGCTGAAGCTGCTCGGGGTGGACGTGGCCTCGTTCGGCGACGCGCACGGGAGCGCCGAGGGGTCGCTCGACGTCGTGTACTCCGACGCCCGGTCGGGGATCTACAAGAAGCTGGTGATCGGGCGGGACGGGACCCTGCTGGGCGGGGTGCTGGTCGGGGACGCGGAGACTTACGGCACGCTGCGGCCGATGACGGGCACGGTGCTGCCGGTCGCCCCCGAGCAGCTGGTGTTGCCGGCCGGGGCGGGCGGACCGGTGGCGCTCGGCCCCTCCGCGCTGCCCGACGAGGCGGTGATCTGCTCCTGCCACAACGTGACCAAGGGCGCGATCTGCGAGCACACCGCGCTGCCCGAGGTGAAGAAGTGCACCAAGGCCGGTACGGGCTGCGGCAGTTGCCTGAAGGTGATCGGGCAGCTGATGCCGCCGCCCGAGGACGCGGGGCTGTGCGGCTGCTTTCCGTACAGCCGCAGCGAGCTGTACGAGATCGTCCGCACCCTGGAAGTCACCTCGTTCGTGGAACTGCTCGACTCGCACGGCCGCGAGGAGGCGCGCGGCGGCGACGGCTGCGAGGTCTGCAAGCCGACGGTCGGCTCGGTCATCGCCTCGCTCGCCCCCACGGTCGGCGCGAGCGGCTATGTGCTGGACGGCGAGCAGGCGGCGCTCCAGGACACCAACGACCACTTTCTGGCCAACCTCCAGCGCAACGGGTCGTATTCGATCGTCCCGCGCATCCCCGGCGGCGAGATCACCCCGGAGAAGCTCATCGTCATCGGCGAGGTGGCCCGCGACTTCGGCCTCTACACGAAGATCACCGGCGGCCAGCGCATCGACCTCTTCGGCGCCCGGGTCGACCAGCTGCCGCTGGTCTGGACCCGGCTCGTGGACGCGGGCTTCGAGTCCGGGCACGCGTACGGGAAGTCGCTGCGCACGGTCAAGTCCTGTGTGGGGCAGACCTGGTGCCGCTACGGCGTGCAGGACTCGGTGAAGATGGCGATCGATTTGGAGCTGCGCTACCGGGGCCTGCGCTCCCCGCACAAGCTGAAGTCCGCGGTCTCCGGCTGCGCCCGCGAGTGCGCGGAGGCCCGGGGCAAGGACTTCGGGATCATCGCCACCGCCCAGGGCTGGAACCTGTACGTCGGCGGCAACGGCGGGGCGACCCCGCGCCACGCGGACCTGCTGGCCCAGGACCTCGGCGACGCCGAACTGGTGCGGCTGATCGACCGGTTCCTGATGTTCTACATCCGCACCGCCGACCGCCTGGAGCGCACCTCCGCCTGGCTGGAGCGGATCGACGGCGGCCTGGAGCACGTCCGGGACGTGGTCGTCCACGACTCGCTGGGACTCTGCGAGGAGCTGGAGCGGCTGATGGCCGACCACGTCTCCGGCTACCGCGACGAGTGGGCCGAGACCATCAACGACCCGGAGCGGCTGCGCCGCTTCGTCACCTTCGTCAACGCGCCCGACGCCCCCGACCCCTCGGTGAGGTTCGTTCCGGAGCGGGACCAGATCAAGCCCGATCTGGAACTGCTCGCGGGACCCGTCCTCGCCGTCCGCACTCTCGAAGGGACCGCATCCTGATGACCACCGCGACGACCACGACAGCGCAGGACACCGGATCCGTCCGGATCGCCCACGGGGAGGACTGGCTGACGGTCTGCGAACGGGGGCTGCTGACCCCCGGGCGGGGCCTCGCGGTGCTCCTGCCGGACGGGGACCAGGCCGCCGTCTTCATGGACCGGGCGGGGCGGGTGTACGCGATCGGCAACCGGGACCCGTTCACCGGGGCGTACGTCCTCTCGCGCGGCCTGCTCGGCTCCGCGGCCGGAGGGCCGTTCGTGGCCTCGCCGCTGTTGAAGCAGCGCTTCGACCTGGCGACGGGAGCATGCCTGGACGACGAGGAGGCGGCGGTGCCGGTGTTCGCCGTACGGGCGGACTGACCCGGCCGGCCGGGGCCCCTGCGCAACCCCTCCGCCGCCCGTTCACCTTCCCTTGACACTCCGTCAACTCCGCACTCCTACAGTCCTGACGCGCGACCCGCCGGTCCGTCCGGAGCGGCGGGCCCTCACTCATGCGTGGAGTGATCGTGGAACGTCGGACCTTTTTGCGCACCGCCGTGGTCGGAAGCTCGGCGGCGGCCTTCGGCGGCACGCTGTGGCGGGGCGCCGCCTTCGCCGACCCGGCCCAGCCGGCCCCCGGCCCGTACGGCGCCCTCCAGGCGGCCAACGGCAACGGCATCCAGCTGCCGAGCGGCTTCACCAGCCGCATCGTCGCCCGCTCCGGGCAGACCGTGCCCGGCACCTCCTACCGCTGGCACAGCGCGCCCGACGGCGGGGCGACGTACGCCGACGGCTCGGGCTGGATCTACGTCTCCAACGCCGAGGTGTCCCCGAGCAGCGGCGGCGGGGCCAGCGCGGTGAAGTTCGACTCCTCGGGGACGGTGACCGCCGCGTACCGGATCCTGGGCGACACGAACAACAACTGCGCGGGCGGCGCGACCCCGTGGAACACCTGGCTGTCCTGCGAGGAGGTCACCCGCGGGTACGTGTACGAGACCGATCCCTGGGGGGTGAACGCGGCGGTGCGGCGTCCGGCGATGGGCCGCTTCAAGCACGAGGCGGCCGCCGCCGACCCGGACCACGGTTACGTCTACCTCACCGAGGACGAGAGCGACGGCCGCTTCTACCGCTTCCGGCCCACGTCCTGGGGGAATCTGTCGAGCGGCACCCTTCAGGTGCTGGTGGCCGGCACCGGCACATCGGGGCCGGTGACCTGGGCGAACGTCCCGGATCCGGCCGCTTCCTCCACGCAGACGCGGCGCCAGGTGTCCGGGGCGAAGGTGTTCAACGGCGGTGAGGGCTGCTTCTACGCGGCGGGCACCTGCTGGTTCACCACCAAGGGCGACAACCGGGTGTGGGCGTACGACGCGAACACGTCGTCGATCTCGCTCGCCTACGACGACTCGCTGGTGACGGGCGGCTCGGCCCCGCTGACCGGCGTGGACAACGTCACCCGGTCCGGGTCCGGCGACCTCTACATCGCGGAGGACGGCGGGAACATGGAGATCTGCCTGATCACACCGGACGACACGGTGGCCCCGTTCCTGCGGATCACCGGCCAGTCCGGTTCGGAGATCACCGGGCCCGCGTTCTCGCCGGACGGCAGCCGGCTCTACTTCTCCTCGCAGCGCGGGACGAGCGGAAGCTCCTCCGGGGGCATCACGTACGAGGTGAAGGGGCCGTTCCGCGGCTGACGCCGACGCCCCGCGTGCGCCGGTGGCCGTCGTCGGCCCCGGCGCACGCCCTGCGGCTCAGGCCTGGCCCTCGACGGCGGACGCGTCCATCCACATGACCTCCCAGATGTGGTGGTCGGGGTCCTGGAACGAGCGGCCGTACATGAAGCCCATGTCCTGCGTCTCGCCCGCCGGGAACCCGCCGGAGGCCAGCGCCGCGTCGACGATCTCGTCGACCTTCTCGCGGCTGTCGGCGCTGAGCGCGAGGATGACCTCGGTCGCCTTCGAGGCGTCGACGATGTCCTTCTTGGTGAAGTCCTTGAAGCGCGGCTCCGTCATCAGCATGGCGAAGATCGTGTCGCTGATGACCAGACACGCGGTCTTGTCGTCGCTGAACTGCGGGTTGGTCGTGAATCCGAGCTTCCCGAAGAAGCCCACCGTGGTCTCCAGGTCCTTCACGGGCAGGTTCACGAAGATCATCTGAGCCATGGTCGTTTCCTCTTCCTCTGTCCGGTGGCGCCCGCGGTGGTCCGTCCGGCGCTTTCGAGGGGTTAGACGGCGGCTCCGCCCGGAACTCATCGCCGTACGCGGAAAGAATTTCCGCCGCCGTGCGCGTCCTGCCGCCTTGCACCGGCCGGACCCCGCGAGCCCGGCCTGATCCAGACGAGAGGCCCTAGAGTCGGAGCCATGAGCGGACCGGCGGGCAGACGCATCACGGAGAAGGTTTCGGCACAGTCCCTGCGGGAGGCGACCGGCCGGGACTGGGAGGGCTGGTTCGCCGTGCTGGACGCCTGGGGCGCGACGGAGCACCCGCACGCCGAGATCGCCGCCCATCTGCGCGACGAGCACGGTGTGGACGGCTGGTACGCCCAGTCCGTCTCCGTGGGGTACGAGCAGGAGCGCGGGCTGCGCGAGGTGGGGCAGTCCTCCTCCGGGGACTGGAACACCTCCGGGAGCCGTACGGTGGCCGCGCCACCGGAGCGGGTCATGTCCGCCTTCACGGACGCCGCCCTGCGCGAACGCTGGCTGCCCGGCGTCGAACTGGACGTCCGTACCGGCCGGACCGGCAAGTCGCTGTCCGCCGGATTCCGGGACGCCGGCGGGGAGGCGGGCCGTCTCACCCTGTGGCTGACGCCGTTGCCGGACGGCCGCACCCGGGTGGGGCTGGGGCACGAGAAGCTGGCGGACGCCGGGGCCGTGGCCGCGTACAAGGCGTTCTGGAAGGAGCGGCTCGGGGTCCTCGCGGCGCTGCTGGCGGAGGGCTGAGGCGGCCCCCGGGGCCTGCGGCCGGGCCGCTCAGGGCAGGGCGAGCGGGGCGCCGCCGCGCAGCAGGGAGCCGCCGAGCGGGGTCAGCGTGTGCAGGACCGAGCTGCCGTGGCGCAGCGTCAGGACCAGGCCCGCCTCGCGCAGCACGGAGGCGTGCTGGCTCGCCGAGGCCATCGACACCCCGGCCCTGCGGGCGAGTTCGCTGGTGGTGCAGCCGCTGCCGATGGACGACAGGACGGCCGAGCGGGTGTGCCCGACGAGCCGGCCGAGCCAGGGGCCGGGCTCGGCGAAGACCGGGGCGCCGGGGTTGGTGACCGGGTAGACGAGGACCGGCGGGAGCGACGGGTCGCGGTAGACGACGGGAGTGCCCCGGCAGAAGAACGACGGCTGGAGCAGCAGCCCGCGCCCGTCCAGGTACAGATCGCGGTCGACCGGGTAGTCCGCCTCCAGCACGGGTGGGCGCCACCGGATCATCGGCGGCAGGGTGGCCAGGAGCCCGTCCGCGCCGCCGTCCAGCAGGGCCCGGCCGCGCACGGCCCGGTCCGCCTCGACGCTGGCCCGGATGTGCGGCCAGTAGGGCTCGACGGCCGCGTGGTGGTAGCTGCGCAGCGCGCCGATGAGCCGGGCGAGCGGCTCGGCACGGCCCTCCATCAGCGCGGCGGGCAGCGCCGCGCTCGCCCGTCCCGCTCCGGCGGCCCGCTGACCGACCGGCCGGTCTGCCCGCCGCCGCATCCGGCCGGCGGCCAGCAGCTCCAGCTCGGCGTGGACCCGGTCGGCGGGGGTGTCGCGCAGGGCCTCCATCCCGACGTCGAGTCCGAACGGTTCGGCGCCTTCCTGAGAGGGCGTCAGGAAATCCGGGAAATAGCCGCGGGGCGGAACGACCGCCGCCAGCAGCTGTGCTTCACCATTCAACCGCGCCCGGGATTCCGTCCGCCATTTCCCGAACACGGTTGAGGCACGCCGGTCCCTGATCCGGTGAAAACTGAGAATGGTTTCCCACAACGCGTCCGGCCTCGTGGCCATCCGCACCCGCGAAAGGTCCAGCCTGGACACATGGATACGCAGCACTACTCCCCCACCTGTTGCATCCGCAATTTCCCCCACCGAAGGGTATGCGGACCGTCACAGGAGGTCACCACGGGGTTTCGGCCAGAAGTGAAAGGTCTCGCCCCGTTCCGCTTCACCCGAAAGGCTGTACGACGTCGGGTACGCATCCGGTGCCCACCGGATGAGCACGTGAAGGCCGTGGGGGGCTTTGTGTGTTCGGCGGCGGTGGGCGACGGTGCGGCTCCGTACCCGACGGGGGTAAGCCGGGTGCGGTTCATGGGTGGGGATCCATGGACCGCACCCCGGTCCGGCCCCCGGTCGCCATCCGAATTTCTTTGCGCATTAAACGAAGCAATGTGCTCTGGGCCACATTCCTCGCGCGACATTCGGTGCGCACTTCTGATGACTTCCCCGTACCGCCGGTCATTTCCGCGCACGTCCACACAGCTGTTCCCGTACGGCGCCGTCGTGGGCGGCGCACGGCGAAGCGGCGGCACCCCCGCACAG